>NZ_JAFEUF010000340.1 GCF_016901035.1 Streptomyces durocortorensis | reverse complement strand
CCGTCCCGGCCTTCGCCCCCGCGGCCGGGGCGGCGGGTTCCCCCCCCCCCCCCCCCCACGACGGGGGGCCCGGGGCGGGGGGGGGGGGGGGGGGGGGGGGCGGGGCCCCGCCCCCCCCCGCGGGGGGGGGGGGGCGCCCGCCCCCGGGCCCGCCCCCCCTCCTCCGTGAGATGCGGGGTCAGAAGAAGACCGACCGCCGCTGCACCAGCAGCTTGTACAGCGTGTGCTGGATCTGCTCCCGCACCTGGTCCGTCAGGTTGAACATCAGCATCGGATCCTCCGCCGCCTCCGGCGGATACCCGTCCGTGGGGATCGGCTCACCGAACTGGATCGTCCACTTCGTCGGCAGCGGCAGCGCGCCCAGCGGCCCCAGCCACGGGAACGTCGGCGTGATCGGGAAGTACGGGAAGCCCAGCAGCCGGGCCAGCGTCTTCGCGTTGCCGATCATCGGGTAGATCTCCTCCGCCCCCACGATCGAGCACGGCACGATCGGCGTGCCCGCCCGCAGCGCCGTAGACACGAACCCGCCCCGCCCGAAGCGCTGGAGCTTGTAGCGCTCGCCGAACGGCTTGCCGATGCCCTTGAACCCCTCGGGCATCACCCCGACGATCTCGCCCATCTCCAGCAGCCGCTGCGCGTCCTCCGCACAGGCCAGCGTGTGACCGGCCTTGCGCGCCAGCTCGTTGACGACCGGGAGGTGGAAGACCAGATCGGCGGCGAGCAGCCGCAGATGCCGCTCGGCCGGATGGTTGTCGTGCACCGCGACCTGGAGCATCAGCCCGTCCAGCGGCAGCGTCCCCGAGTGGTTGGCCACGATGAGCGCCCCGCCGTCCGACGGGATGTTCTCGATGCCCTTCACCTCGACCCGGAAGTACTTGTCCGCCAGCGGCCGCAGCGCCGACATCAGGACCTGGTCGGTGAGCTCCGCGTCGTAACCGAACTCGTCGACGTCGTAATCGCCGGTGACCCGCCGCCGCAGGAACGCGAGCCCGCCCGCGATCCGCCGCTCAGGGCCCCCGGCCGCCGAACGGCCCGCCGCCACCGCGTCCTGACCCGGCTCCCCGGGCTCCCGGCCCGCCTCCCCGGCCTCCGGGGACAGCTCGGGCTGCTCGGGGACCTGTGCCCCCGGCAGGGCGCTGACCGGAGCGGCGGAGCCGTCGCCCCGGCCGCTGCCGTTGCCGCCCGCACCGGTCCGGCGCCGCGCCGGACGCGCACCGCCACCGGACCGCGAACGGTCGTCGTCGAACGGAATGACCTTGGCGTCCGCCATCGTCGGTGCGCTCCTCTACCTGGCGCCGTGATTCGTCTGTACCGCACCGGCCCCGCGCTCCCGCGGTCCGGCGCCTCCCGGAAGCGGCAACGCCGCCAGCCGGTCCACCGCCCTGCCCACAGTCTCCGGCGGCAGCAGCCCCGGCCCGAGGCTCCGCGCGAACTCCGCGAAGGTCTCCGCCGTGGTGAACTCCGGCCGGAAACCGAGGGTCTCGCGCATCTGCACCGTCGAGACCACCCGGCCGTGGGTGAGCAGCCGGATCTGCTCCGGCGAGAAGTCGGTCATACCGATCGTACGGAGAGCCGAGCCGACCCACGTGACGGCGGGCAGCAGCACCGGCACGGTCGGCTTTCCCAGCCGCCGCGAGCACTGCGACAGCAGCAGCACCCCGTCGCCGGCGATGTTGAACGTGCCGCTGTTCAGCGTTCCGCGCCGGGGCTCGCTCGCCGCGATCCCCAGGACGTCGATCACATCGTCCTCGTGCACGAACTGGAGCCGCGGGTCGTAGCCGAAGACGGTCGGCAGGACGGGCAGCGACAGATAGTCCGCGAGCGGCGAGTCCGGGTGCGGCCCCAGGATGTTGGCGAACCGCAGCACGCACACCGCCACGTCCGGCCGGCGGCGGGCGAAGCCCCGTACGTACCCCTCGACCTCCACCGCGTCCTTCGCGAAGCCGCCGCTCGGCAGCGACTTGGGCGGGGTGGTCTCGGTGAACACGGCCGGATCGCGGGGCGCCGACCCGTACACGCTGGTGCTGGACTTCACCACGAGCCGCTGCACCGTCGGCGACTTCTGGCAGGCGCCGAGCAGCTGCATCGTGCCGATGACGTTGGTCTCCTTGATCGCCGTACGGCCGCCGGCGCCGAGCGCCTTGCCGGAGACGTCCAGGTGGACCACCGTGTCGACGGCGTACTCGGCCAGGATCCGCGCCAGGGCCGACTGCCGGATGTCGGCGCGGACGAACTCCGCGTCGCCGAGCTGATGCGCGGGCGCGACCGCGTCGACCGCGATCACCCGGTCCACGCCGGGCTCGCGCTGGACGCGCCGGACGAAGCGGCCACCCAGCTGCCGCGCCACTCCTGTGACGAGGACGACCTTCCCCAAGACCAGCGCCTTCCGTCGGCCAGGGAAGCCGAACCCTGCTTCCCTGTTCCCCTGCTTCCCGCGGTAACTTCCCTGGCGGTCACCGTAGCGGGTGGACGCCGCCCTGTGACGACCCCATGCCCGGAAACGCACCGCAGCCCTCCCGCCAGGACGGCGGGAGGGCTGCGGATCTCACGAACTGCGTTCGCTTACTTCTTGTTGCGACGCTGAACGCGCGTGCGCTTGAGCAGCTTGCGGTGCTTCTTCTTGGCCATCCGCTTGCGCCGCTTCTTGATAACAGAGCCCACGACTACCCTCGCTCACTTCTTCTTCACTGGTGCGGGGCGTCTGGGCCCACACGACCTACGTCGGCCTAGCCTACCCGCCACCGTCCGAGGGACGTAATCCGCGGGCAACCCCGGGCTGATCCCGGCCTGACGTCAGGCCGGGATCAGGCTGATTCCACCCCCACAAAGGACTCACGGAGATACGCGTGAACCGCTTGCTCCGGCACCCGGAAGGACCTGCCCACCCGGATCGCCGGCAGATGACCGCTGTGCACCAGGCGGTACACGGTCATCTTCGACACTCGCATGACCGAGGCGACTTCCGCCACAGTCAGAAACTTGACCTCGTTGAGAGGCCTCTCGTTGTCAGCAGCCATGATCCACCTGTCCCTCCGCACCGGACGCGCACCGGCTTCCCCTCCGGTGACTCTTCGTCGTTGTGCGCTCACTCCCCAGATTAGGGGCGGGTGGTGCGAGTGGGGAAGAGGGGAGCCGATCGACGGCTTACTGTGACAGACGGGCCCGATTGAGCACATAGCGCGTCAACGGCCGGTAGAACGGCGCCCGTACGCCGTCGTCGAGCGGAACCACCACGGACACCCGCCCCTCCGCCTCCCCCACGAACAGCGCCGGATCGTCCGTGTCCGCAGGACCGATCGCCTCGATGCCCAGCTGACCTGCACCGCAGACCCAGCCGTGATCCCCGATGACCAGCTCGGGCAGCACCCCGAGCCGCTCCGCCGCGTCCTGGAGCGCGAGCCGCACGGGAAGGGGCGAATGCGTGTGCGCGCCGGTCTCGCCCCCGGTGGGCCGCCCCCCTGGTTCGCGCACCAGGGCAACACCCCGTACGTAGTCGAGGTGGTACGTACGTACGCCAAACCGGGTCGTTATGTCGACACATCGCCCCTGCGCAGGGGTGAGAACAGGACACCCCGCCGCCGACAGAGCGTCTGCCAGCCCGGCGTAGAAACCGAGCAGCCGATGCGGATGACCGGTCCCCAGCAGCACCGGAGCCCGCCGCTCGGCCACCAGCGCCAGCCGCTCGGCGAACGCGTCCAGCGCGGCCACTGTCCGCTCCGGGTCGATCGCGTCGGGACCGCGCACATGCGCGGGGTCGGGCGAGACCCCGCACCGGTCCGCCATCAGCCGCAACAGCTCGCCCTCGCCCCAGGCCCGCTCGGGCGCGAGCCCCAGCATCACCCGCGGATCCCGGGCGGCGAACAGCCGGTAGCTGCGCAGACTGGTCTCGCGCGACGTGGCCACGGACCCGGCCAGCCGGGCCGCCAGCAGATGGGCGCGCAGCGCCCCGGTGCTCAACACCCCTGGGATGCTGCCGTATCGCGGGGCCCGGCGAGCCGGAATCCCGGTACGCCCCACCGTTGGCGTAACGCACGGCACAATGCCCCGGGGTGTGGCCCGGGTCAGCGGCCCCCCACAGCGCGAAAGGCTCGGCCCGCGACCAATACACCTAGGTCAGCAGCCCCCGCAGCGGGAAGGCGGCCTTCCGGGACGCCAGCACCGCCTGGTCCAGCCGGTCCGCCGGGTCGTACCCGTCCTCCCACGCCTGCCACGACGGCGTACGCCCGTCCGTCATCCGGCCCGGGCCGAGCTGCCGCGTACGGGCGTAGACGAGATCCCGCCACGACGGCGGCACCACCGACTCCGGGTCCACGGGAGCATGCGCCGCGATCCCGACGAGATGCGTCCACGACCGGGGTACGACGTCCACCACCGCGTACCCGCCGCCGCCGAGCGCCACCCACCGCCCGTCCGCGTGCTCGTGGGCCAGCCGGTGACAGGACTCCATGACCGCCCGCTGCGCGTCCAGCGACACCGCGAGATGCGCGAGCGGATCCTCGAAGTGCGTGTCGGCCCCGTGCTGGGTGACGAGCACCTGGGGCCGGAAGTCGGCCAGCAGCTCGGGCACCACCGCATGGAAGGCCCGCAGCCAGCCCGCATCCCCGGTCCCGGCCGGCAGCGCCACGTTCACCGCCGAGCCCTCGCCGTCCCCGGCCCCGGTCTCCTCCGGCCACCCGGTCTGCGGGAAGAGCGTCCTCGGGTGCTCGTGCAGCGAGATGGTCAGGACGCGCGGGTCCTCCCAGAACGCGGCCTGCACCCCGTCCCCGTGGTGGACGTCCACGTCGACGTACGCGACCCGCTCCGCGCCCAGCTCCAGCAGCCGGGCGATGGCGAGGGCCGGGTCGTTGTAGACGCAGAACCCGGCGGCCGAACCGGGCATGGCGTGATGCAGCCCCCCGGTGAAGTTCACCGCGTGCTCGGTCTCGCCCCGCCAAACGGCCTCCGCGGCCCCCACGGACAGCCCGGCGATGAGCGCGGACGCCTCGTGCATGCCGGTGAACGCCGGATCGTCCACGGTCCCGAGCCCGTAGTTCTGGTCGGCGGCCCGCGGATTCGCCGAGGCGGCCCGCACCGCCGCCACGTAGTCCTGCCGGTGCACGAGTCTCAGGCTGGAGTCCCCCAAGGGCCTCGCCGACCGCAGATCCACCGCCGTATCGAGCCCGAACGCCCGCACCAGCCCCATCGTCAGGGCGAGCCGGACCGGGTCCATGGGGTGGGTGTCCCCGAAGTCGTATCCCGTAACTGCGTCATCCCACATCAGCTGTGCGCGGCCGCTCATGCCCGCCACCGTATCGGGCGGGCTCCGGCCCGAACGCGCGGGCATACACGAGCGTCGCCAGCACCAGAACCATCGGTACGAGCATGGCCCCGCGATAACTCCACCCATCCCCCAGAGCGCCCACGAGCGGCGAACCGACCAAGAACCCCACATAGTTGAAGATATTCAACCGGGCCACGGCAGCGTCGCTGTTCCCCGGGAACATCCGCCCGGCGGCGGCGAAGGTCTGCGGCACGATCACGCAGAGCCCGAACCCGAGCATCGTGAACCCGAGCATCCCCACCCACGCCCCGGGAGCCACCGCCACGACCGCGAACCCGCCGGCCGCCAGCAGACTCCCGCCCCGCACCACGGCAACGGCCCCGAACCGCCGCACCCCGAGGTCCCCCACGGCCCGCCCCAACAGGGTCGTCACCATGTAGACGTTGTACGGAACGGTCGCCAGCTGCTCCGAACTGCCCAGCACGTCCTGGAGGTACTTGGCACTCCAGTTGGAGACGGTCGAGTCCCCGATGTACGCGAAGGCCATGACGAGGCAGAGCGGCAGCAGCAGCTTGAACGAGAGCGCCCCGCCCGCACCGCCCCCGGCAC
>NZ_JAFEUF010000339.1 GCF_016901035.1 Streptomyces durocortorensis | reverse complement strand
GGGGCACGGCGGGTCCGCTCCTCGCCGTCCTGTCGGCGGCGGTGGTGGGGGGATTCCTGGCGGGGGCGCTCCTCGGCGAGGGCCAGATCGACGTTTCCCAGGGGCTGTTCCTCGCCGCCGCCTTCGCGCTGCTGGGCGGCGGCGCGTCCGCCGGGGTCTGGTGGTGGAACCGGCGCCGGGCGGCGGAGTTCGGGATGAGCGCGGGCCGGTACCTGCGGGTGGGCCGCCAGATCCGGCGCGGTGAGGCCCCGGACGACCCCGCCGAGCGCCCGGCAGCTGTCGACATCGCCCTACGCATGCGTCGTGCGCTGGGCTCGTCCTCACGCCGGAGGGCGTGGTGGTTGTGGCTCGTGGGAGCGGGCGCGCTGCTGTGGTTCGTGAGCGGGGTGTTCCTCGTCGTCGATGGCCGGTACGCGCAGGCCTCCTACAACCTCGTCATGGCGGGCCTGCTCCTCGTCAACCTGATGACGATGCGCCGCCGACGGCGGCGTCTGGAGGCCGCGGAGCGCGCGCTGGGGATCCGGGCCCCCGCCTGATCATCGGACGCGGGGCGGCGCGGGCGGGCGAGGTGCTTTCCGGACCTGTACGGGCTCGTGCGGGGCGCGCTTTGGACGACTGCGGCGGACGGGTCAGACTGTGGGCGGTCTGCCGCTCCGTTCCGCCCGCTGGTCTCCCGCTCCGCCCCCGCCCGCGCCCCTCCGTCGTTCGTACGGTCACAGCAGGGTCTTGAGCTTCTCCGCCAGCAGGTCCCAGCGCCACTTCTCCTCGACCCAGGCCCGGCCCCTCTCCCCCATCCGCTGCCGCAGCTCCGGATCGCCGAGCAGCGTCACGATCCGGTCCGCCGACTCCTCGGCGCTGCCGCCGCGCACCACCCAGCCGGTCTCGCCGTCCAGCACCGCGTCCGGGGCGCCCCCCGAGTCGCCGGCCACCACGGGCAGCCCGGTCGCGGACGCCTCCAGGTAGACGATCCCGAGGCCCTCCACGTCGAGCCCTCCGCGACGCGTCCGGCAGGGCATCGCGAAGACGTCACCGGCCCCGTAGTGCGCGGGCAGCTCCGCCCAGGGCACCGGTCCGGTGAAGCGCACCGAGTCCTCAACCCCGGTCTCCGCCGCGAGCCGCTTCAGGTCCTCGGCGTACGGTCCGCCGCCGACGATCAGCAGGACCGCGTCCGGGAACTGCGCGAGGATCGCGGGCATGGCCAGGATCAGCGTGTCCTGGCCCTTGCGCGGCACCAGGCGCGAGACGCAGACGACGACCGGGCGGTCGGAGAGCCCGAGGCGGGCCCGGACCTTGTCGCCGCCGGACCCCGGGTGGAAGGTCTTCTCGTCGACGCCGGGCGGCAGTTGCACCATGCGCCCGGCCGCGTCCGGGGTGAGGGCGGCGGCGATCCGGGAGCGGGTGTACTCACCGAGATAGGTGATCGTGTCCGTGCCTTCCCCGATGCGGCGCAGGAGCTGCCGGGAGGCGGGCAGTTGCGCCCAGCCCGCCTCGTGTCCGTGGGTGGTGGCCACCAGGCGGCGGGCGCCCGCGCGGCGCAGTGCCGGGGCCATCAGGCCGAGCGGGGCGGCGGCGCCGAACCAGACGGAGCTGCAGCCGTGTTCGCGCAGCAGCCCGGCGGCCCGGCGGGTGACGCGCGGGGTCGGCAGCAGCATCGTCGTCCGGTCGCGGACCACGGGGTACGGCTGCTCGGCGTCGAAGGCGGCGGTTGCCGCCGCGCCCTCCTCGCCGCGCTTCCAGGTGGAGGCGTAGACGACGACCCTCTCGGGATCCAGGCGCAGCGCCATGTTGTGCAGAAACGCCTGGATGCCACCGGGGCGGGGCGGGAAGTCGTTGGTCACGATCAAGGTCTTGTCCATCGCCGCCGACAGTACCGAACGGCCGCGCTTCACCGCTGACACGCTCCCCCGGCGGCATCATGAGCCGCCTGGAAACCCGGCCGGACACGAGCGACGAGCCGCGAGCGACGACAGGGACGGCGATGACGGGACGAACACCCACCGGCGCGGAGATGTGGCCGTACGCGGTGTGGGCGCTGACCCGGGCCTGGCTGCTGGCCTGCGTGTTCAAGGTGGTCACGGTGGTCGGCCCGGACGTCACGGTGGACGTGTCGGTGATCTACCGGGGCTGGTACGAGGTCCTGCTGACCGGCACGTATCCGCTGGACGACGTCACCTGGCAGTACCCGCCCGGGGCGGCCCTGGCGATCCTCTCCCCGGCCCTGCTGCCGTTCTGGGAGTACGCGACGGCGTTCTTCGTGCTGGTGCTGGTCTGCGACGCGCTGGTGCTCGGGCTGCTGCTGCACGCGGGGCGGCGGCCGGGCACAAGGGCGGCGGGTGCGTGGGTGTGGGTCGTGGGGGTGCCGCTGCTGGGCCCGACGGTCTACGCCCGCTACGACCTGATGGTGACGGCGGTCGCGGTGGCGGCGCTGCTGGCGGGCGTGCGCAGACCTCGGGCGCTGGGAGCGCTGGCCGCGTTCGGGGCGCTGCTGAAGGGGTGGCCGGCGCTGCTGCTGGTGGGGGTGCGCAAGGGGCGTCCGACGCGGGCGGCCTGGGCGTCGGCGGCGCTGAGCGCGGCGGGGCTCGCGGCGGCGTTCGCCCTGTGGATGCCGGGGGCGTTCGCGTTCCTGGCCTTCCAGCGGGACCGGGGCACGGAGATCGAGTCGCTGGGGGCGCTGGTCTTCCATGTGGCGCGGGGCTTCGGCTGGGAGGGGCGGGTGGAGCTGCGCTACGGCTCGATGGAGTTCGTCGGGCCGCACGTGGAGCTGGTGTCGACGCTGGCGCTGGGGCTCGCGGTCCTGGCGCTGGGCTGGCTGCTGCTGTGGCGGCTGCGGGCGCGGCGGTTCACGGTGCACACCCCGGCCGAGGCGGCGTTCACGGCGGTGCTGCTGTTCACGGTCACCAGTCGGGTGATCAGCCCGCAGTACGTGGTGTGGCTGGTCGGCCTGGCCGCGGTGTGCCTGGTGTTCCGGGGCGCGGCGATGACCTTGCCCGCGGTCCTGGTGCTGGTGGCGGCGGGGGTGACGCTCCTGGAGTTCCCGATCGGCTTCGTCCATGTGGTGGCGAGCGACGCGTGGGGGGTGGCGCTCCTGTTCGTACGGAACGGGCTGCTGGTGGGGGCCTCGCTGATCGCGGCGCGGCGGCTGTGGCGGTCGACGGTGGAGGGGCGACCGGGTGCGGGGGCCGCTCCTCGAACGGCCGAGGGTCAGCCGAGCCGGGTGGCGAGGTAGTCGCGCCAGTCGGCGGTGAACTGCTCGGGGGTGGTGTCGAGCACCGCCTGGAGGGCCTTCTCCACCGCTCCCTCGCGCCCGTCGTGCGCCCCCACGGCCACGTAGAAGGCGATCAGCTTCTCCTTGCCCCAGCGCTCCGCGATCAGCTCGCAGGCCAGCCAGCCGCCCTCGTACGCCCCCGCGAGCTTCGCCGGGTCGCCGTCGAAGCCGAAGTCCGGGTCGGCGGGGAGTCCGGCGGGGGTCCGGCCGCTGCGGACGGCCTCGGCCAGTTCGGGGGCGATGGTGTCGGCGGCGCGGTCCTCGCCCCGGTAGGCGGTCCAGTCGGCGAAGCCCTCGGAGAGCCAGACGGGGGTGGCGGTGGAGGTGCTGGTCCGGGTGGCGACATGGGTCGTCTCATGGGTCAGGACGATCCGCTGCCCGAAGCTGCCGAGGGTGGCGTACGCCTGCGGGTTGACGATGACCCGGTCGGCGATGGCGGGGCTCTCGCCGGTGCCGCCGACCTCGCCGGTGGTGACGGCGGCGATGCCCCGGTAGCTGGCCTCCGGCGAGCCGAGCAGCCCCGCCATGGACTCGACGGAGTCCGGGACCAGGACGACCACCCGCTGGTTCCAGGGGCGCGGCCAGGCGTCCGAGACGGCCGGTACGGCGAGGTCCACGGTGTCGGCGATCTGCCGCAGCTCCTCCTCGCCCCGTCCGACGCCCAGGACGATGCTGTGGGCGCCCTGGACGACCTCCACGTCTCCCTGCTGCCACAGCTGCCCGGAGGCGCCCTTGGCGGGCCTGTCCTCGGTGATGTACCAGCGGTCGCCGTCGCGCATCAGCTCCAGGACGCGGCGGGTGGCGACCGGGGCGGTGTCGTACCCGTCGATCCGGTAGCGCAGCTCCACCTCGGCGGTGGCCCACTGCCCGTCCTGCTCGGTGATGTCCTTGACGTCGTACGTCCACGACTTCAGCGGTACGTCGGCGAGCCGGTCCAGCTCGGTGCGCTGGGCGGCCCGCAGCTTAGCGGCGTCCGGGGCGAGGCCGTCGAGGTAGCCCGCCGGGTCGTGGGCGAGGACGGCGGCCGCGCGGCGCTCCAGGGTGGCGTCGAGGGCGCCGGCGGTGAGGACGGTGTCCGCGTCGGCGGGGGCCGAGCAGGCGGAGGCGGTCAGGAGCGTGGCGAGCAGCAGGCCCGCCGCACGCCGCCGGCCCCGGGGGCCTCCCCCGCGCGCGTCACGTCCTCGTACGGCCACCCTGCCGATCGTACGGTCAGATCCGGGTGACCGAGGAGACGGGCATCATGCCGACCGGATCGTAGCGGACCGGGGCGCCCGGGTAGGGGGCGTGGATGACCTGGCCGTTGCCGACGTACATGCCGATGTGGCTGGCGTCCGCCCGGTAGGCGACCAGGTCGCCGGGCTGGGCCTGGGAGAGGGGCACCATCCGGCCCGCGTAGCGCTGGGCCTGGGAGGTGCGGGGCAGGCTCACCCCGGCCTGGGCGTAGGCCCACTGCATCAGGCCGGAACAGTCGAATCCGGAGGGCCCGTTGGCGCCCCAGACGTAGGGTCTCCCGAGCGCCTGCTGCACGGCGGCCACGGCGGACATCGCGCGGGCCGAGCCGGGGGCGACGCCGGAGAGGTCGGGCAGCCCCTCGCGGCCGGAGCGGGAGGCCCGGTCGAGGGAGGCGCGCTCCGCGGGCGGCAGCGAGTCCAGCAGCCGGCGGGCCTCGCGGAGCTTGGACTCGACGGCGCGCTTGTGGCGGGTGACCGCGGCCCGGTTGCGTTCCAGCTCGGTCAGGGCGCGGGTGGTCTCGGCGCGGGTCTGGGCGAGCTTGCGCTGGGCGTGCCGCAGCTTGTCCAGGGTCAACGCCTGCCGGGCGCCCGCGCGGTCGAGGGCGGCGGCCTGCTCCAGGTAGGTGTCCGGGTCGGCGGAGAGCAGCAGGGCGACCGCCGGGTCGATGGAGCCGGTGCGGTACTGGGCGCCCGCCATCGCTCCGAGCGCGTTGCGCATGTCGTTGACACGTTCCTGGCCCCGGGCCGTGGCGTCCTGGGCGCGGTCCGCCTCGCCGCGCAGCCGGTCCACCCGCTCCCCGGCCGCGTTGTACCGCTCGGTGGCCTGCTCGGCCTGCTCGTAGAGGCGGTCGACGGCGGCCTTGGCACTCTCCCGGGTGTCCTTCGGGTCGGCGCTCGCCGGGGCCCCGGTCAGGGTGGCGGCCGCGGTGGCGGCGGCCGCCGAGATGACCGTGACCCGGACGCCTCTGGTGAAGCCGGGCTGTGTGGAACGGCGATGGGACACCACAGGTAGCCGCACTCCCTTCCGCTGACGCGGTGGTGCGCAGCCCCTGCCGCCCGGGCGGGCGGACGGAGTCCGGGAGCTGCACAGCAGCCAGACAGTAATCGGACGACTACGCACCGGCCAAAGACCGCGCCGGTGGCCGAAAGGCCGCCCAACGCCGCCGCCCCCCCCCGGGGCGGGGGGGGCCGGGGGGGGGGGGGGGGGGGGGGGGGGCCCGGGGGAACAACAGTACGGGGGGGCGGGGGGGGCGCGGGGGGCCCCCCCCCCCGCCGGGGGGGCCGGGGGGGGGGGGCGCGGGGGGCGCCGGGGGGGGGGGGCGGCCGGGGGGGGGGGGCCCGCCGAGATGACCGTGACCCGGACGCCTCTGGTGAAGCCGGGCTGTGTGGAAC
>NZ_JAFEUF010000338.1 GCF_016901035.1 Streptomyces durocortorensis | reverse complement strand
CCCTCCTCCCGGCCGGACGCCCCGCCGCGCCTCACCCCAACGGCTCGCGCCTGCGCAGCCATTCCTCCGGTGCCCCGGCCGTCCCGGTCGCCGCCCCGACCACTCCCCCGGTGATGGCGCACGTGGTGTCGACGTCGCCGAGGCCCTCCGCGGTCGCCCAGAGCGCCGCCTCCAGGTCGTCCCCGTGGCGGGTCGCGGTCCACAGGGCGAAGGGCACGGTGTCGTCGGCGCGGATGCGCTGCCCGTTGCCGAGGAGGTCCGCGGCCTTCCACGGTTTCGTGGTGAACGGCGTCCGGGCCGCACGCCGCACCCCGTCGCGTACCGGCCCCTCGGGCGTGCGTTCCGCGACCGCGTCCAGCGTCAGTTCGCCGCGCGCCGAGAGCGCCGCCGCCACCGCGACGGCCACCGCGCCCGCGATGCCGTCCGGGTGGGCGTGGGTGACCTCCGCCGAGAGCGCGGCCTGCTCCACGACCCGGTCCAGGTCCTCGTGGAAGCGGGCGCCGAGCGGCGCGACCCGCATGGCCGCGCCGTTGCCGAGGCTGCCGCCGTCGAAGAGCCCGGGGGCCAGGGTGCGCCAGTCGGCGGGGGCGGTGAGGAGCTGGGGCAGCAGCAGGTGCATGCCGTGGCCGTAGCCCCGGGCCCGGTCGGCGTCGAAGGCCAGCGCGTAGCAGAGCGCCAGGTGGTCCTGGTCGACGTGGCCGCGCTCGTCGAGGGAGCGGTCCAGGGCGAGAGCGAGGGCCGTGTCGTCGGTCCAGTGCCAGAGCGGCTCCGGCGGGGTGCGGCGGGCCCGGATCTCGTTCGCGGCCTGCCGGGGTTCGCGGAAGAGCGGGAACCAGCGCTCCCCGAACGCGTCGCCGAGCGCGAGCGCTTCGAGGCTGCGGCGGGCGGCGGTGCGACCGGCGGCTGTGGCTGCGGGCGGGTTCGTCGTCATGCCCGCATCCTGGCTGCCGCACCCCGGTGGCGTACATCCGTTTTCGGTCGCCCGCCGCCCCCGCGCCGCGTCCCTTCAGGCGGCGTCGGCCGCTCCCTCGTCGATCGCCTCCGCGACCTCCGCCACCCGGGCCTCCTCCTCGACGGCGAAGCGTTCGCGGTCCAGTTCCTCGGCTATCTCCTCGTCCTGGGACATCAGCAGGTCGAGATTGGAGTCACCGAGTTCGAGGACGCCCATGTCGACGTACGCCTTCTGGAGACGCGGGCCCCACAGGCCGATGTCCTTGACGCACGGGACGATGCGGCTGAAGAGCAGCTTCCGGAAGAGCTGGAGGTACTCCGAGTGCTCCGAGAGGTCTTTCGCCTCCTGTTTGCCGATGCCGAAGTTCTCCAGGACCTCGACCCCGCTGAGCCGGTCGCGCATCAGGTAGCAGCCCTCGATGACGAACTCCTCGCGCTCGCGGAGTTCGGCGTCGCTCAGCTGCTTGTAGTAGTCGCGCAGCGCCATCCGCCCGAAGGCGACGTGCCGGGCCTCGTCCTGCATGACGTACGCGAGGATCTGCTTGGGCAGCGGCTTGGTCGTCGTGTCGCGGATCATTCCGAAGGCGGCCAGCGCCAGGCCTTCTATGAGGACCTGCATCCCGAGGTACGGCATGTCCCAGCGGGAGTCGCGCAGGGTGTCGCCCAGCAGCCCCTGGAGGTTGTCGTTGACCGGGTAGAGCATGCCGATCTTCTCGTGCAGGAACCGGCCGTAGATCTCGGCGTGCCGGGCCTCGTCCATGGTCTGCGTGGCGGAGTAGAACTTGGCGTCCAGGTCGGGGACGGACTCCACGATGCGCGCCGCGCACACCATCGCGCCCTGCTCGCCGTGCAGGAACTGGCTGAACTGCCAGGAGGTGTAGTGCTTGCGCAGCTCGCCCCGGTCCTTCTCCGTCATCTTCGCCCAGTGCGGGGTGCCGTACAGCGTGAGCGCCTCGTCGGGGGTGCCGAGCGGGTCGGTGGGGTCGACCTCCAGGGACCAGTCGATGCGCTTGTTGCCGTCCCACTGCTTGTCCTTGCCCTTCTGGTAGAGGGCGAGGAGGCGTTCGCGGCCGTCGTCGTAGTCCCAGCTGAACCGGGCGGCCCCGGTGGCGGGGACCTGCCAGGTCGGTTCGGCGGGCGGGGTGGTGTAGAGGTCATGGGTGGACACGGACGGCTCCTTCGCCTCGGACAGCGGGACGTGATCGACAAGTTCCGTGACGCCGAAGGCAGTTGAGCGCGCGCGTCAGCCGCCTCCCCGGCAGGTTCACACGTTGGTAGACAGCGGGTCAACAAGTCGTACGGAGTCGCGCGGAGGCGTACGGAGTCGCGCCCAAGGGATTGACGGCCTTGCTGACAGGCAGTCTCATAAGAGGTGACCGCCGGTAACTCCCGTGCCCGACAACCCCTGTGTGAGGTGCTCCCGCCATGACGACCGCCACCGCTCGCGATGTGACCGTCCTCCGCGACACCCTCGGGCCGCTCCGCGACCGCGAGCAGATCGCCCTGCGGCTGCTCGAATCCTCGGCCAAGCACTCCTTCGACCCCGACACCGAACTCGACTGGGACGCGGCGGTCGAGGAGGGCAGGTGGTTCTGGCCGCCGGAGCTGCTCTCGCTGTACGGGACTCCGATGTGGGACCGGATGTCCGAGGAGCAGCGCCTGGACCTCTCCCGGCACGAGGGGGCGGCCCTGGCCTCGCTCGGCATCTGGTTCGAGATCATCCTGATGCAGCTGCTGGTCCGGCACATCTACGACAAGCCCGTCACCAGCAACCACGTCCGCTACGCGCTCACGGAGATAGCCGACGAGTGCCGGCACTCGATGATGTTCGGCCGCATGATCGACTGGGGTGGCGCACCGACGTACCCGGTCCCGCGCGTCTACCACAACCTCGCGCGGGTCCTGAAAACCGTCTCCACCACCCCCGGTTCGTTCGCCGCGACGCTGCTCGGCGAGGAGATCCTCGACTGGATGCAGCGCCTGACCTTCCCGGACGAGCGGGTACAGACCCTGGTGCGCGGAGTGACCCGGATCCACGTCATCGAGGAGGCCCGGCACGTCCGCTACGCCCGGGAGGAGCTGCGCCGCCAGATGGTGACGGCCCCGCGCTGGGAGCGTGAACTGACCAAGGTCAGCTGCGGCGAGGCGGCCCGGGTGTTCTCCGTCTGCTTCGTGAACCCGCAGGTGTACGAGAACGTCGGCCTGGACCGCCGGGAGGCCGTCGCCCAGGTGAAGGCCAGCGGCCACCGCGCGGAGGTCATGCAGTCCGGCGCGAAACGGCTCACGGACTTCTTCGACGACATCGGGCTGCTGAACGGTGTCGGCCGCCGACTGTGGCGAAGCTCCGGTCTGCTGGCCTGAGGTGTACCGCGGTTCAGCGCTTAGGCTCGGTGGCATGACCTCCACCGCCGCAGTCCCGCCGCCCCGGGCTACGTACCGCAGGCTCAGTGTCGAGGAGCGGCGCGCCCAGCTGCTGCTCGCCGCGCTCGGCCTCTTCGCCCATCGGGCGCCCGACGAGGTCTCGCTCGACGAGGTGGCGGTGGCGGCCGGGGTGTCCCGGCCGCTCGTCTACCGCTACTTCCCGGGCGGGCGCCAGCAGTTGTACGAGGCCGCGCTCGGCTCGGCGGCCGACGAGCTGACGCTCTGCTTCAGCGAACCGCCGGTGGGCCCGCCGACCGAGCGGGTCGCCCGGGTCCTGGACCGCTATCTGCGCTTCGTCGACGAGCACGACACCGGGTTCAGCGCCCTGCTGCGCGGCGGCAGCGTCGTGGAGACCTCCCGGACGACGACGATCGTGGACGGGGTGCGCCGGGCGGCGGCCGACGAGATCCTGCGCCACCTCGGGCGGTTCGGCGGGGCCGGGGAGCGGCCTGCCGGGCCGAGGCTGCGGATGATGGTGCGCAGTTGGATCGCGGCCGTCGAGGCGGCCTCGCTGATGTGGCTGGACGACGGGAAGCGGCCGGCCGCGGCCGAGCTGCGCGGCTGGCTGGTAGACCACCTGATCGCGCTGCTCGCCGCGACCGCCGCCACCGACCCGGAGACCGCCGCGGTGGTGAACGACCTGCTGGCGCTGGAGACCTCCGAGGGACCGGCCGGACAGCTGGCGGAACGGGTGATTCCGGTCGTCGCGGAGGCGGCGCACCTGCTGCCCGCGCCCCCTGCGTCAGACTGACCGGGTGAAGAGCGAGAACACCCCTTTCCGCGGCGGCCCCCTGGACGGCTGGGTCCTGCCGATCCTGCTGGGCCCGACCGGCCACCCGCCGAAGTGGTACGAGGTCCCGGTGCCCTCCCCCGACGGCGGCCCCGCCACCGTGTACGCCTATCAGCGGGTTCCGGCCGGCTACACCAAGCGGCTCGGACTCCAGCGCGGCTGGGTGTACGAGTACGCCCCCGGCGGACGGGAGCACCGCACGCTCAAGTGGCCCTGGTCCAAGCCGCCGAGCCGCGACTGAACGACGGCGGGCGGTCCCCGCGTACGGCGCAGGCCCTTGGCCCCATCGGCAAAGTGGGGGTGGGTCTAAGATCGACGGTCAGGCGCCGGGGACGGGCCGTCCGGTCGCCGTACAACGGTCACAAGGGGGTGCGCCATGGAGGCGCTGCGTCAGGACGATCCACGCCGCTTCGGCCGCTTCACCGCGCTGGCCCGCTTCGACGAGGGCGCGAGTGCCGTGCGGTACGTGGCCCGGGACACCGCGTCCGACGAGGTGGCCCTCATCACCGCCGCGCGCCCCGAACTGGCCGCCGTCCCCGTCTTCAGCCGCCGTTTCCAGGCCGAGGCCCGCACCGCCGAGCGCCTCGCGGGCGGCTGGGTGGCCCCGCCCCTGGACACCGGCGACACGACGGAGACGCCCGCGGACGAGGCGGAACCCCTGTGGACGGCGGCGGGTTACGTCCCCGCGCTGCCGCTGGCCGAGGCGATCGGGATCGCCGGTCCGCTGCCCGAGCGGGCACTGCGGATACTGGGCGCGGGCATCGCCGAGATCCTCTCCCGGGTGCACGCCGCCGGGTCCGTGCTCCAGGGCCTGGCCCCCGGCACGGTGCTGCTGGCCGCCGACGGACCCCGCCTCACCGCCTTCGGCCCGCTGGGCGCGGCCGCATCGGCGGAGGCCGGTCCGGGCGGCCAGCTGTCGGTACGCCTGGGCTATCTGACGCCCGAGCAGATCGAGGGCAAGGAAGTCTCCGCCGCCTCCGACCTGTTCGTGCTGGGGCTGCTCCTGGCCTACGCGGCGACCGGGACGACCCCGTTCACGGAGGGCCCGGCCGAGGAGGCCGCCCGCCGGATCGCCGAGGACGAACCCGAACTCGACGCCGTACCGGAGGCGTTGCGCGAGCTGATCGCGAACTGCCTGGCGAAGGACCCGGACCTGCGGCCCTCGGCCGGCACGGTCGCCGCCGAACTGGCCCTGGAGGGCGCGGCGGGCCTGGCCCGGGGCGGCTGGCTGCCCGAACCGCTCGCGGCGGCGGTCGCGGACCAGGAGGCGCGGGTATGGGCCCTGGAGGTCCCGGAGCCCGAGCCGGAGGAGGCCCCGGAGCCCGAGGACGCCCGGCCTGAGGACGGCCAGGAGTCCGGGTCGACGAACACCCCGGAGCCCCGGGACGCCCGGCCTGCCCGGCCTGCCCGGCAGGAAGATGCCCGGTCGGCGGACGCACCCGCGACCGCGCCAGTGGGCGTCGCCGCCACCCCGGTGCCCGCGCCCCCCGCCGTCCCGGAGCCCGTGTCCGCCGGCACCCCGGAGTCCGAGCCCGCGCCCGCGGCCGCGCCGCCGGTGCACGTCCCAGCGCTCCGGGAGTCCGCCGGTGCACCCGCGTCCCCGGGCGACGGGGACACCGGCGAGGGTGAGGACCGGGGCACCACCCGGTTCCTCAACACCGGGCCCAGGCCGCCGCAGAACGACCGCCCGACGACCCAGCTCGCGCTGCCCCACGAACTCACCGCGCCCCAGCCCGGCCTCACCCCGGCAGGCCACCCCGCGCCGCCCGCCGCCCTGCCCGCCGTACCCTTCGCCCCGCAGCAGCCGGGCCATACGCAC
>NZ_JAFEUF010000337.1 GCF_016901035.1 Streptomyces durocortorensis | reverse complement strand
ACGCTCGCCGGCCGCCGTCTCGGCCGCAAGGACGCCACCGCCGCCGGGGCCGCCGCCGCCCCCGCCCCCCCGCCCCACGCCCCGGCCGGAGAGGCCGAGGCCGACGGGTCTGCCGTCATCCGGTCCGACCGGCTGAGCGTCGCCGTCGCCGACGACTTCCCGCGCGTCCTGTCGTACACCGACCGGGCGAGCGGCGAGCAGCTGCTCGGCTCCACCCGGCCGGTCACCGCCGTCACCCTCAACGGGACCGCCCACCCGGTGAAGCTCAAGGGCAAGCCGAAGGTCACCGGCTCCGCCGCCCGCTACACCCTCGCCTTCGACTCCCTCCCGGGCGTCGAGATCGACGCCTCGCTCACCGTCTCCGGGCGGGCCACCACCTTCAAGGTGACCGCCGTCCGCGACACGTCCGCCTTCCGGGTCGGGACCATCGACATCCCCGGCCACGACCTGATCTCGGTCGGGTCCGCCGAGGCGGGGGCCGCCACCGCGTTCACGAAGCTCGACCCGGACTCCACCCGCACCGCCGACGTCTTCGCGAAGGTCACCGCGGAGACGAAGCCCGACTCCGCGCCGGTCGGGGCCAGTTACGCGATCCTCAACACCGGCTCCCTGGCCGCCGCGATCGAGTCCAACTCCTCGTACGACAAGCCCGCCGGGGCCACCGGCGGCGACGACGCCCGCTTCTGGCACCAGGCGCGCACCGAGGAGGGCGGCGGCGTCCGGGTCGGCGCCTGGTCCGGCCAGTGGACCTACCGGGGCGAGGGCGCGCCGAAGCCCGAGAGCGGCGAGAACCTGCCGTGGGCCAAGGTCGTCGTCACCCCGGACGCCAACGGGGACAAGGCCGTCGACTGGCAGGACGGAGCCATCGCCTTCCGCTCCATCGGCGTCACCGCGCCCGGCAGCGAGGACACCGCGAAGCGGGTCGTCACCCATATCCCGTTCAACTTCGCCAGCCAGGCCACCCACCCCTTCCTGCGCACCCTGGACGACGTCAAGCGGATCTCGAAGGCGACGGACGGCCTCGGCCAGCTCGCCGTCCTCAAGGGGTACGGCTCCGAGGGCCACGACTCCGCCCACCCGGACTACGGCGGCAACTACAACAAGCGGGCCGGCGGGCTGAAGGACCTCAACACCCTGCTCAAGGACGGCGGGAAGTGGGGCGCGGACTTCGGCGTCCACGTCAACGCCACCGAGTCCTACCCGGAGGCCAAGGCCTTCTCCGAGCAGCTCGTCGACAAGACCAAGCCCGGCTGGAACTGGCTCAACCAGAGCTACTACATCGACCAGCGCCGCGACATCAACAGCGGCGACCTGGCCAAGCGCTTCCAGCAGCTGCGCGACGAGACCGACAAGAACCTCGACTTCCTCTACATCGACGTCTACTACAGCCACGGCTGGATCGCCGACAAGACCATCCAGGCTGTGCAGAAGCAGGGCTGGACGGTCGGCACCGAGTGGGCCGACAAGTTCGAACGCGCCTCGCTCTGGTCGCACTGGGCGAATGACCTCAACTACGGCGGGGCCACCAACAAGGGCCTGAACTCGCAGATCATCCGGTTCATCCGCAACGGTGAGAAGGACATCTGGAACAACCACCCGGTCCTCGGCCAGAGCGCCCTGGAGGACTTCGAGGGCTGGACCGGAGAGACCGACTGGAACGCCTTCACCGCCAACATCTGGCAGAAGAACCTCCCCGCCAAGTACCTCCAGCAGCAGAAGATCACCCGCTGGGACGGCAACGACATCACCTTCACCGGCGGGGTGCGCGGCACGGTCGAGGACGGCGAGCGGACCTTCTACGACCAGGGCCGCAAGGTGCTCAGCGGCACCGACTACCTGCTCCCGTGGGACGGCGGCAAGAAGCTGTACCACTACAGCGAGACCGGCGGCACCAGCACCTGGGAGGTGCCCGGCAAGGGCGCGTACACGCTCTACGAGCTGACCGACAACGGCCGCGAGAAGGTCTCCACCGTCCGCCCCTCCGGCGGCAGGATCACCCTGACCGCCACCGCCGGACAGGCCTACGTCCTCTACCCCGACCGCGCGCCGAAGGAGAGCGCTGCCGACTGGGGCAAGGGGACCGGCCTCACGGACCCCGGCTTCAACGACCGGGACCTGAAGGGCTGGGCGAAGACCGGCACGGCCGTCCGCGACACCGACGACCAGGGCCGCAACAGCGCCGAACTCTCGGGTACGGCCACGGCCTCGCTCTCCCAGACGGTCACCGGCCTCAAGCCCGGCAAGCGCTACACCGCCTCCGCCCTGATCGAGGTCGAGCCCGGCGCGAGCCGGCGTACGGTGCTCAGCGCCGGCGGGAAGTCGGTCGCCGTCGAGCGCTCCACGGCCGAGGACTTCGTCGCCGCCTCCGACTGGCACGGCACCTCCTTCCAGCGCGCCAAGGTGAACTTCACCGCCCCGGCGAACGGCCGTACCACCCTGCGCGTCGAGGCCGCGGCCGGCTCCGCGGCGAAGGTCCGCGCCGATGACGTACGGATCGTCGAGAACGCCCCCGCCACCCGGCAGGGCACCGTGGCGTACGAGGACTTCGAGGCCGTCGACCAGGGCTGGGGCCCCTTCCTCAAGGGCAACGCGGGCGGCTCCACCGACCCCCGCACCCACATCTCCCAGCGGAACGCCCCGTACACCCAGGCCGGGTGGAACGGGAAGCTGATCGACGACGTGCTCGGCGGGAAGGAGTCCCTCAAGTCCCACGAGGAGAACACCGGGCTCGTCTACCGCACCGCCCCCTGGACCGTCCCCATGAAGGACGGCCACCGGTACAAGGTCGAGTTCGCCTACCAGTCCAGCCACGCCGGCGCCTACAGCTGGGTCGAGGGCTACGACCGGGTCGCCGGCGGCAAGGCCGCCTCGACCGAGACCCGGGCCACCCCGATCGGGCAGCAGCGCACCACCGGACAGTTCAGCCGGACGCTCACCGCGGGCTGCGGCGACACCTGGACCGGGCTGCGCAAGCTCCCCGGAGCACCCGAGGGCGCGGACTTCGTGCTCGACGGCTTCACCGTCACCGACCTGGGCCCCGCCCCGGCCGGCGAGGAGGCCGTCTGCGGCACCCTCGGCGTGGCCGCCGACGCCGAGACCCTGGAGCCCGGGGCCCCGAACACCGTGAAGGCGACCTTCGGCAACGACGAGGCGACCGCCGCCACCGATGTGAAGCTCGCGCTGACCGTGCCCGAGGGCTGGCAGGCCGAGCCGGCGGGCCCCGTCGCCTTCGACACGGTCGCCCCGGGCGCGAAGGTCACCGGAAGCTGGCGGGTCACCCCGCCGGTGGACGCGCCCTACGACACGTACGCGCTGGAGGCGAAGGCCACGTACGCCCTCCAGGGAGCCGGGCGCACGCTCGGCGCGGGAACCTCCGTCCGGACGCTCCCGCCGCCGCCCACGAAGGACAGCTGGGCCGGCGACCTGGACTGGACCGCCTCGCAGAACGGCTGGGGCCCGGTCGAGCGCAACCAGTCGAACGGCGAGGCCGGGGCCGGGGACGGCGGGCCGCTGAAGATCGGCGGCGTCGCCTACGACCAGGGCCTGGGCACGCACGCCCCGGCGAAGATCCGCTACTACCTGGGCGGGAAGTGCACCTCCTTCACCGCCGAGGTGGGGGTCGACGACGTCCAGACGAACCGGGGGAGTGTGCGGTTCTCGGTCACCGCCGACGGTACGGAGAAGGTGGCGTCGCCCGCACTGGGGGCGGCCGACCCCGCCTGGAAGCTCACCGCCGACGTCACCGGTGCGAAGTACGTCGAGCTGATCGTCCAGGACGGCGGCGACGGCAACGGCAACGACCACGCCGATTGGGGCGACGCCCGTTTCCACTGCGGAGGCTGACCACCCGCCGCACCGTTTCCCGGGCGCGGCGGACCGAGGCGGTCCGTGCTGCGCCATACTGAGGGGGCCTTCGGGCCCCCTCAGGGGCGTGTGGCCCACCGCACTCCCCCGGTTGTGGAATCTCCACAACCGGAAGCGGCGTTTCGCTGGTGGATCGCCTGCACCGCTCCATGGTTCTGTTCACTCCCACCACGAAACCGGGCAGGAGACTGTACGGAGTCGACGGCGAGATTCTGGGTCGGGGTTCGTAGGGTCGATGCATGACCGTTGTGGACGAAACCCAGGGTGAGCCGACCGACGCCCGTGGCCGGGTGGCCGAACTGCTGGCCCTGCGCGAGCAGGCGCGGCGCGGACCGAGCGAGCGGGCGACCGAGGCGCAGCACGCCAAGGGGAAGCTGACCGCCCGGGAGCGGATCGAGCTGCTGCTGGACGCGGGTTCGTTCAAGGAGGTCGAGCAGCTGCGGCGGCACCGGGCCACCGGGTTCGGGCTGGAGGCGAAGAAGCCGTACACCGACGGTGTGATCACCGGGTGGGGGACGGTCGAGGGCCGGACGGTCTTCGTGTACGCGCACGACTTCCGGATCTTCGGCGGGGCGCTGGGCGAGGCCCATGCCACGAAGATCCACAAGATCATGGACATGGCCATCTCGGCCGGTGCGCCGCTGGTGTCGCTGAACGACGGGGCCGGGGCCCGTATCCAGGAGGGCGTCTCGGCGCTCGCCGGTTACGGCGGCATCTTCCAGCGCAACACGCGTGCTTCCGGGGTGATCCCGCAGATCAGTGTGATGCTCGGCCCGTGCGCGGGTGGCGCGGCCTACAGTCCGGCGCTGACCGACTTCGTGTTCATGGTCCGTGAGACCTCGCAGATGTTCATCACCGGACCGGACGTCGTGAAGGCGGTCACCGGCGAGGAGATCACGCAGAACGGCCTCGGCGGCGCGGACGTGCACGCCGAGACCTCCGGCGTCGCGCACTTCGCGTACGACGACGAGGAGACCTGCATCGCCGAGGTCCGCTACCTCATCGGGATGCTCCCCTCCAACAACCGCGAGAACCCGCCGACCGTGGAGAGCGACGACCCCGCCGACCGGCGCGGCGACGCGCTGCTCGACCTCGTCCCGGCGGACGGCAACCGCCCGTACGACATGCACAAGGTGATCGAGGAGCTCGTCGACGACGGCGACTACCTGGAGATTCACGAGCGCTGGGCCCGCAACATCATCTGCGCCATGGCCCGCCTGGACGGCCAGGTCGTCGGCATCGTCGCCAACCAGCCGCAGGCGCTGGCCGGGGTCCTCGACATCGAGGCGTCCGAGAAGGCCGCGCGCTTCGTGCAGATGTGCGACGCCTTCAACATCCCGATCATCACCCTTCTGGACGTCCCCGGCTTCCTGCCCGGCGTCGACCAGGAGCACGGTGGGATCATCCGCCACGGCGCGAAGCTCCTCTACGCCTACTGCAACGCCACCGTGCCGCGGATCTCGCTGATCCTGCGGAAGGCCTACGGAGGCGCGTACATCGTCATGGACAGCCAGTCCATCGGGGCCGACCTCACCTACGCCTGGCCCACCAACGAGATCGCGGTGATGGGCGCCGAGGGCGCGGCCAACGTCATCTTCCGCCGTCAGATCGCCGACGCCGAGGACCCCGAAGCCATGCGCGCCCGCATGGTCAAGGAGTACAAGGCCGAGCTGATGCACCCCTACTACGCGGCCGAGCGCGGCCTGGTCGACGACGTGATCGACCCCGCCGAGACCCGCGAGGTGCTCATCGCCTCGCTCGCCATGCTCCGCAACAAGCACGCCGACCTGCCGTCCCGCAAGCACGGCAACCCCCCGCAGTAGCCGTCCCGCAGCGGCGCGATCCGCCGCACGGTCCACGACAGACTGCCGAGAAGACGGAGACATCCCGCCATGAGCCTCACCCCCGCCGAGTCCGTCCTGCGCGTCGAGAAGGGCCACGCCGCCCCCGAGGAGCTGGCGGCCATCACCGCCGTCCTGATGGCCCGTGCCGCAGCCCAGCCGCCCGTCGCTGCCCACCGGGGCCGTGACACCGCCGGCTGGCGCCGCCTGGAGCGCACGCCGGGCTTCCGCGCCCCGCACAGCTGGCAGGGCTGACCGGCCCCAGACGTTACGAGAAGGGCCCCCCCCCCCCCGGGGGGGGGGGGGGGGGGGGGGGGGGGGGCCCGGCGGGGGGCACAACGCCACGGGGCCAGAAAAACAGGAGGAGCCACGGGGAGTAGCGGCCGGATGGGGGCCCC
>NZ_JAFEUF010000336.1 GCF_016901035.1 Streptomyces durocortorensis | reverse complement strand
CCGCCGCGCGCCCGCGGCGCCCCGCCCGCCGCCGGGCGCCGCGCGGCTGGCTCTTTCGGCGCTGCCCCCGGCGCCCTCTCCGCGGCCGGCCCGCCCCCCCCCCCCCCCCCCCCCCCCCCCCCCGCCTCGCTCCCGTTCGCACCGCTCAGCTGCTCACGGCCGGGCCGGCTCCACCGCCACGCCCATGAACTGGCCGGCGCTACGGTTCGGGGTCAGCCCCAGCCGCCACGCCTGCCAGCCGTCCTCCAGGTCGACGCCCCGCTCCAGCGCCACCGCGAACGCCGCCGCCGACTGCTCCAGCTTGCCGTCCCGCGCCGGGTGCCGGGCCGCCATCAGCTCGGCCAGCTCCTGCTGGGCCACCACCGTGCCCACCTCGCTGCCCCCGGGCGAGGCGTACGGCAGCAGCGTGCAGCGCAGGAAACGGGCCCAGTCGCCGCCCCGCGCGTCCCCGTACGAGGCGAACAGCTCCGCCGCCTCCCCGCACAGCTCCAGTGCCTGCGGGGCCCGCCCGTTGCCCGCGTCGATCAACGCCAGCTCCACGCACGCCCACGCCTCCCCGTACGGCACCTTGATCCGCCGGAAGTCCGCCCGGGCGTCCATCAGCAGCTGCCGGGCGAACCCCGAATTGCGCAGGTTGCCCGTCTGCGCGGCCCGCTGGTCGCGGGTCACCCGGCCCGAGTGGTGCCGGGCGCACGCCAGCCCGTACACGTCCCGCATCCGGGAGAACATCGTCCGGGCCCGCTCCAGCTCGCGCACCGCCTGATCGGTGTCCCCGTCCTCCTCCAGCGCCTGACCGAGGTAGTACAGGGTCCACGCCTCACCGCGCGCGTCCTCGTTGTCCCGGTGCCGGGCCAGGGCGTCGCGCAACTGCTCCAGGGCGGCCGCCGGATCGCCGTCCAGCAGCCGGGCCCGGGCCAGCTGGGTGATCGCCCACGCCTCACCGCGCCCGTCGCGGGTGCGCCCGTACAGCTCCAGGGCCGTGCTCAGCGCCTCCTCGGCCGGGACGACCTCTCCCGTACGCAGCCGCACCTGGCCCAGCTGGAACTGCGTCCACGCCTCGCCGTGCAGCGACTCGCCCTCCCGGTGCAGCCGCAGCGCGTCGGCCAGCAGCGCCAGCGCCCTCGGCAGGTCGCCCCGGTCCCGCTCGACGGCGGCCAGCGCGTGCAGCGACCAGGCCCGGTCCTCGGCCTGCGCCTCGGAGGACTGGAGGGCCAGCGCCTCCTCCAGCCGGGCGGCCGCCTCGGTCAGATTGCCCTGGTGGTGCAGGGTGATCCCGAGCGAGCACAGCGCCAGCGCCTCGCCCGCGTCGTTCTGCGCCTCGTGGTAGAGCCCGACCACGGAGGACAGCGTGGTGCGGGCCTTGTCCAGCTCGCCGAGCTGCCGGGCCGCGATGCCCGTACGCCACTGCACCGAGCGCTCCAGCAGCCCCTGGTCCACGGCCTGGGTCAGCTCGCTGATCTCGCCCAGGCGGTACAGGTCGCCGCGCAGCAGGCAGTAGTCGCACAGCGCGCCCAGCAGATGCAGCACCGTGGCCTGGTCGACTCCCTCCGCGTGCCGCAGTGCGGAGGTGATGAAGCTCGACTCGTCGTCCAGCCAGCGCAGCGCCGAGTCCAGCGACCCGAAACCGTGCGAGCCGAACTGCCCGGCGCGGGTCGACATCTTCCCGTCGACCATCCGGATCACCGCGTCGGCCAGCTCCGCGTAGTTCGTCAGCAGCCGCTCCTGGGCGGCCGTCCGCTCGGCCGGCTCCTCCTCGTCCAGCAGCCGGGCCAGCGCGAAGGCCCGCACCAGGTCGTGCAGCCGGTAGCGCGACCCCCGGACGCGGGTGAGCAGCCCGGCCCGCGCCAGCACGGTCAGCAGCCGCTCCGCCTCCTGCTCGTCGGCGGAGAGCAGCGAGGCCGCCGCTGCCGCCCCCAGGCTCGCCCGGCCCGCCAGCGCGAGCCGCCGCAGCAGCCGCCGGGCCTGATCGCCCTGGTCGGTGTAGCGCAGCCACAGGGCCCGCTCCACCGGGGCCACCGGCCCGTACGCACCGAGGTCCTCCGCCAGCGTGTGCCGGCTCCGGGCCCCGAGCGCGGAACCCGCCACCCGCAGCGCCAGCGGCAGCCCGCCGCACAGCTCCACGACGGCGTCCGTGGACGGGTAGTCGTACGGCCCGGACTCCTCCTCCTCGGCCACCTCCCGCAGCAACTCCTCCGCGCCCGCCGCGTCCAGCGGCCCGACCGGCAGCTGGTGCACCCAGGCCGGCAGGTCCTCCGGCAGCTCCAGCGGCTCCCGGGCGGTGACGATCACCAGGGAGTCCGAGCGCTCCGGCACCAGGGTGCGCACCTGCCCGGCGTCCGTCGCGTCGTCCAGCACGATCGTGACCGGCGTCCCCGTGAGGTGCTGGTGGTACAGCTCGGAGAGCCGCCGCACCTGCTGCTCGGCCGACGCGCCTTCCCGGAACAGCAGTTGCTCGCGCGGCGCGCCCAGCCGGTTCAGCAGGTGCAGCAGCGCGTCCCGGGTCGGCAGCGGGTTCTCCCCGGCCACCTGGCCCCGCATATCGACCACGCACGCGCCCCGGAACTGGTCCTTGAGCGCATGGGCCGCCCGTACCGCGAGCGCGGTCCGCCCCGACCCCGGCTCACCGTGCAGCACGACCACGGTCGGCCGGGTCTGCGTGGAGGCGCGGGCCGCGTGCACCCACTGGGCGATCTGCGCCAGCTCGGCCCGCCGCCCGGTGAACGGCCCCTCCGCCTGCGGGAGATGGCCGAACGACTGCTCCAGCACCACCCGGGTCCGGGCCGCGGCGCT
The DNA here is from genome assembly GCF_016901035.1 of Streptomyces durocortorensis. Classification (GTDB taxonomy): domain Bacteria; phylum Actinomycetota; class Actinomycetes; order Streptomycetales; family Streptomycetaceae; genus Streptomyces; species Streptomyces durocortorensis. Next base: position 3,365 of record NZ_JAFEUF010000336.1, on the reverse strand, counting down.
GCGGTCGCCGCCGCGCAACTGCCTTACCACCGGGGCCGTCTGCTTCTTCGGGGCGCGCTTGGCCGGCGTCAGCATGCGCTGCTGGTCCAGATACGGGCGGATGCCCCGTACCTCCAGGGCGGTCAGCCACTGGAGCCGCAACTGCTCGGCCCCGCCCGGCTGTCCGGCCGCCGCGGCCCGGCGGTGGGCGGCGGGCCAGTGCGAGGTGGTCACCTTCGCCACGGTCGTCGCCGTGCCGGCCACCGCGACGGCCGCGCCCGCGCCGAACGCCAGGCCGGTGTTCGCCCCGAGCGCCAGATCCGCGCCGAACGCGGCGGCCGCGGCAACGCCCGTCACCAGCAGGGGCGTTCCGAGGTTCGCTCTGCTGAAGCGCTCCGCCAGCGGACGGTCCCCGGCCGCCGCCGAGTCCAGCGCCTGCGTGTACGCGGCGTACTCCTCGCTCGCGCCGGCGGCCATGGTGTCGAGCGCGGCCCGCGCCCGCGACAGCAGCGCACCGGCATCCGTCCGTCCGCCGGTGCGCCGCGCCTCCTCCTCCACGGCGCGCACCAACAGCCTCTCGGCTTCCGCCCGATGGCTGTCCCGCATAAGTGTCCCCCTCCGAGTGCTGCGCTCCGGACCTCGGTTCCGGAGCGTCAGATGCCAAGCGTCGGATATCAAGCGTCGGGGTCAAGTGTCCTGCGTGGCGCGCTCCGGCGCGAGGGGCACCGGGCAAGGGGAGGGTCAAGGCGCGGGCGGACGGCTGTCGTCGACGAGGAACGACGTGCCCAGCCGGCCCCCCTTCCCGGAGCTGATCACCCCGCTGTCGAGATCGGCCGTGCCGCGCAGATACGCCCCGCCCCAGCCCCGGCCCGCCAGGAAGACGCCCCAGGTGAGCACCACCGGCTCGGTGGCGCCCCCGCCCGGAACGGGGAACTCCTCCGCCACGGGCCGGACCCGGCGCTGAAGGACGTACGGGCCGTCCACCGCCGCGTGGACGGCGGCGGCCCACGCGTCGGCCGAGGTCTCCCACCCGGCCAGCACGTCCAGACCGCTGTGCGAGCTGCTCGCCTTGAGCACCAGCGCGTCGCGGTGCGCCTCGGCGTACCGGAGCAGCTCCACCCGCTCCCCGGCGACCTCGGTCCGCTCGTCCCGGACCAGCCGGGTCCACGGGAGCAGCGCGTCGATCGCCTCCCGCTCGGCCCGGTCGAACAGCTGCCGTTCACGGGTGTCGCTGAGGAGCGCCAGCGCGGCCTTGCTGCCGTACACCTCGTTCTCCAGCGGGGTGAACAGGTGCACCAGACCGCGATCTGCGGCCCGGGACAGCGGCGCGAGCAGGGCGGCGTCCTCGGCGGTGACGACGTCGTTGATGACGAACCAGCGGTGGACGAGGTCGATCCGGCGTCCGGAGACGTGGACGCCGTCCGCGCGGTACTCCACCTGCCCGAGGTGACAGGGCACGGCCTCGACGCCGTGCTCCGCGAGCAGCACGGCCATCCGGTTCAGGTGCCGCTCCATCACCGGGTAGCTGCCGGGCCACTCCAGCAGGGCCACCACCGGGCTCGCTGCGGGGTCGAAGCCGGGGAACGACTGCCGCCACAGGTCCAGCAGGACCTCGATCCCGTCCGTGAAACCGAGACCGTGCTCCCGCGCGAAGGAAGCGACGTACGGCTCCTGGAGCAGGGTCCGGTTGAGCAGGGCGATGTCCCAACCACCCAGCGGGCTACCGCCGTTGAGTTCGAGGAGCCGGAAGCCGTCCGCCTCGCGGTAGAGATCGGCGCGGGCGCAGCGGGGCAGCTCACGCGGTCTGCCGTCCGCCCGCAGCGTGGCGGCGATCTGCTCCGGCGGCCAGCCGAGGGCGGCGGTGAACGCCCGCAGATCACCCCCGTACAGGCGCTCGGGCAGCGTCAGCAGGAGGTCGTACAGGCGGCTGATCCGCTCGCCCACCTCCCGGCTCTCGCCCCGGCCGAGCAGGACCGGGCGGGTCAGGAACGCGTCCCCGTAGATGTCTCCGGCCAGCGGGGAGGCGGCGCAGGTGCGTTCCGGGGTGCACCCGGCGGGCAGGTTCCGCAGATACTCCCGGGTCAGCCGGGCGGCGGCGCCCATCAGCCGACGTCGACCGTGACGTCCGCGAGCACCTTCGCCGCGGCCGCGTTCACCTCGGCGGCGGTGCCGGCGTGCAGGATCACGTACCCGACGCGCGCGTCGTTGTCCCCCGGGGCGCGCACCTGGCCGCCCGGCTCGACGGTGAGCCTGCTCAGGGCCACCGCGCCCGCCTCGCCGATCCCGCTGACCGAGCGGAGGGTTCCGCCGCGCGGCGGGACCAGGAAGCGGATGCCCGCCGCCGTGTCCGCGGTGGGGGTGAGCGAGGGCTCCAGACCGAGGGCGATCTGTACGTAGATCCTGGCCTCGTCGACGCCCCGCGCCTGCCGCATCAGGGCGACGATGTGGTCGCCGGGCAGCCGGGCGCCCAGCTCGATCACGCGGGTGGTGCCGTCCGGGAGCAGCTTGAGCTCGATGTGCGCGACGCCGTTCGTGACGCCGAGGGCCCGCGCGGCCGCCACCGCGGCCTGCCGCAGGGTGTCCACCGACGCCTCGTCCAGCTCGGCGGGAACGGTGTGCCCCAGCTCGGCCCGCCGGCCGCCCCCGGTGGTGAACTTGTCGTACGGGAACAGCGGCGTCACCACTCCGCGCACCGACACCGTCTCGATGCTGAACTCGGTCCCGCCGACGTACTCCTGGACGATCACATGCGGGTCCAGCGGGATGCCGTGCGGCAGCTGGAACAGGTGGGACTGGGCCGCCGCGAAGGCCGTCGCCAGCTCCTCGTCGCTGTGGACCACCGCCACGCCCCAGGAACCGGACTGCTCGGAGGGCTTCACCACGAGGGGGTAGGCCAGGCCCGCCGCCTCCACCGCGCGGTACGCCTCCTCGACGGTCCGCGGGGCGAGCGTCCTGGGGGCCGGGACGCCGTGCTCGGCGAAGGCGCGCGCCATGATGCGCTTGTTACGGCAACTGAGCGCGCGGGAGGCATCGTTGCCGGGCAGCCCCAGGTCGGCGGCGAGCCGGGCGACCAGCGGGGTCAGGAACTCCCAGCAGGCGACCACACCGGTGACGCCCTCGGCGCGGGCCAGTTCGGTGAGCTGCCGCAGGGCGCCCTCGCTGTCGGAGAAGTCGGTCAGGACGAGCTTGCCGTTCTCCCTGATCTTGCGCTTGACCACCGGCGAGTACCAGTCGTCGTGGACGTCCTGGTGGGTGACGACGATGACCTCGACGCCCAGGTCCCGGGCGGCGTCGAGGACGTACTCGGCGGTGTTCCCCATGGCTTCGAGGAGGAGCAGTTTGGGCATGGTGTGGTGGCCGTTTCTGGGAGTGGCGGGGGAGGGGTG
>NZ_JAFEUF010000335.1 GCF_016901035.1 Streptomyces durocortorensis | reverse complement strand
GGGTTGGGGGTGGGGAAGCGGAAGTGGCGGTGGTGGTGCCGGCGGTGGTCGTGAGCGAGTGCGCGTCCAGTGCGCGGTAGCGGACGCCCAGGGCGTCCAGCCGGGCGGTGTGGTGACGCAGCCGCTCGACGAACCCCGGCCAGTCGCCGCGCCCGCCGGACCAGGAACGGTCGGCCAGCGCGCAGAGCCGGGGGAAGCTGAGGTACTCGATCTCCTCGGGGGTACGGGCGTACTCGGTCCACAGCTGCGCCTGCGTCCCGAGCACCCGGGCCCGCTCCGCCTCCGGCCAGTCGCGCGGGGCCGGTTCGTAGCCGTGGACCGTGTGCAGGGGGACCGGCGCTCCGGGCTGGGCGACCGGCTCGGACGGGTCGCCTGACTGGACGTAGTCGAGGTAGGTCGCCCGGTGGTGTGCGGCGATCACCTGGTGGCCGCGGCGAGCGGCGGCCCGGGCGTGGGAGGAGTCGCGCCAGGTCATCACCGTGAACTCCGGGGGGAGTTCGGCGCCGTTCTCGACCCAGCCGAGCGGGATCCGGCCGCGCTCCACCAGGAACGCCCCGATGCGGGCCATGAACCAGCCGTGCAGCTCGGCCGGGCCCGCGAGCCCGAGGGCCGCCGCGCGTTCCCGGGCGGCCGGGCTGTCCTCCCACTCCGTGGTCGGGCACTCCTCGCCCCCGATGTGGATGTACGGCGACGGGAAGATGTCCATCACCTCGTCCAGCACGGTCCGGCAGAAGGCGAAGACCCCCTCGTGCACGCCGAGGATCGTGTCGCACACCCCCCAGCGGGTCCACACGTCCAGCTGCCGCTCCGGGTGGTTGCCCAGCTCCGGGTAGGCGGCGAGCGCGGCCCGCACATGGCCGGGCATCTCGATCTCCGGTACGACGGTGATCCCGCGCTCCGCCGCGTACCGCACCAGGCCGCTCAACTCCGCCTTGGTGTAGTGCCCTTCGTGCGGCACCGCGTCGAAGTGCGCCCCGTCCGGACCGGTCGGGCCCCTCTGCGACCTCGCCCGCCGGGAGCCGACCGAGATCAGCCGGGGGTAGGCGTCCACCGGCATCCGCCAGCCCTGGTCGTCGGTGAGGTGGAGGTGCAGGACGTTCAGCTTGTGCAGCGCCATCAGGTCCACGTACCGGCGGACGAAGCCGATCGGCTGGAACCGCCGCGCCACGTCCAGCATCGCCCCGCGCCACGGCCGGTCCGGTACGTCGGTGATCTCGACGCAGGGCAGCTCCCAGGACCCGGTCCCCGCCGCCCCGCCCGACAGGGCCTCCGGGGGCAGGAGTTGGCGGATCGTCTGGACGCCCCGGAGCAGTCCCGTGAGGTGGGCCGCACGCAGCTGGAGAGCCTGCGGGGCGACCGTCAGCCCGTACCCCTCCTCGCCGAGGCCGCCGAGCCGGTCGTGCAGCGCGAGCACGATCCGGCCGTCCGGCGACGGGGCGAGGGGGAGTCCGGCGGGGCGGCCGACCAGGGAGCGCAGCAGGTCCGCCGCCGGTTCCGACCCCGGCAGCGCCCGGACGGCCGTGTCCCGGTCGAGGGTGAGCCGGCCGCCCAGCGAGGAGACTTTGCTGGGGCGGGGGAGGAGACAGAGGGCGGGGCGCGATGCGGGCACAGGGGCCTCCGGGGTCGGTTCGCAGGCAGCGGGTGGCGGCGGGGCGTTCTTCGTTGCTCAGCCCTTGACGGCGCCGGCGGCGAAGCCGGACGTGACATGGCGCTGGAGCAGCAGGAAGATCACCAGGGCGGGCAGCGCGAAGAGGGTGGAGGCGGCCATCGTGGCGCCCCAGTCGGTGCCGAAGGTGTTCTGGAAGGACGACAGCCAGACCGGCAGCGTCCGGTTGTCCTGCTGCTTGATGATCAGGAAGTTGGCGTAGGCGAACTCGTTCCAGGCGGTGATGAAGCCGAACAGCGAGGTCGCCATCAGCCCCGGCGCCAGCAACGGCATCGCCACCCGCCAGAAGGCCCCGGCCCGGGTGCAGCCGTCTACCTGCGCGGCCTCCTCCAGCTCCGGCGGGATCGTCCCGATGAAGCCGCGCAGCACCACCACCGTGAACGGCAGCGTGATCATGAAGTAGATGAGCGTCAGCGTCGGCAGCCGGTCCAGCATGTTCGTGTCCCGCGAGATGATGTAGACCGGGATGATCAGCGACTCCCAGGGCGCCATCTGCGCGATGAAGATCATCAGCATGAACTGCCGCCGCCCCTTCCATCTCATCCGTGCCACCGCGAAGGCCGCGCCCAGCGCCACCAGCAGCGCCAGCAGGACGGCCCCGAGCGTGACCAGGATGCTATTGCGCCAGAACAGGGCGAACCCGTCCGCCTCCACGGCCCGTTGGAAGTGGTCCAGGGTCCAGGTGTGCGGGAAGAGCTGCGGATCGGTGGACTGGATGTCCTTGGACGGCTTGAAGGCCGTGGAGATCATCCAGTACACGGGGAAGAGGCAGACCACGACGGTCACGGCGGCGGCGATGTTCAGCGGAAGCCGGCGAAGGCGCGGGCGCGCGGTGCGGGTGTTCATCGGGTCTCGTCCTCCTGGCGGAGCATCTGGCGGAAGTAGAGGAGGAGCACCCCGGACATCAGGACCACGGTCACCATCGAGGCGGCGGAACCGAGGTCGTACCGCTGACCGGAGAGCGCCGTCTGGACCGCGTAGACCGGCAGGATCGTCGTGGCGTCGCCCGGGCCGCCCCGGGTCATCACCCAGATCTGGACGAACGCCTTGAACGTCCAGATCACCTCCAGCGACAGCACCAGAAGGAAGATCGGCCGCAGCATCGGGAAGGTGACCGAGCGGAAGATCCGCCCCGCGCCGGCCCCGTCCAGCCGCGCCGACTCGTACAGCTCCAGCGGCACGGTGGTCAGCGCCGAGTACAGGGTGATCGCGGCGAACGGCACCGACTGCCAGACGATCAGCGTCACCAGGATCGCGAACGCGGCCGTCCCGTTGGCGAACCACGGATAGCGCTCGAAGGAGTCGAAACCGAGTGAGGTCAGCGACCAGTTGACGATGCCGAACTCCGAGTGGAACAGCCACTGGAACACCGTGGTCGCCGCCACCACCGGCATCGCCCACGCCAGCACCAGCGAGCACAGCACCACCGTCCGCCCGATCCGGCCCAGCCGCTCCACCATCAGGGCGACCAGGGTGGCGATCACCATGATCAGGGCGACGTTGATCGCCATGAACAGGAAGGTGCGGCGGACCACCTCCCAGAACCGGGGGTCCGTCAGCAGCGTCCGGTAGTTCCGCAGGCCGACGAACTCCGCGTCACCGGCGATCAGTTGGCGCAGCCGGAAGTCCTGGAACGAGATCAGGACGGCCCGCACCAGCGGGTAGACCAGGAGATAGAGCATGCCGCCGACGGCCGGGGCGATCAGGGCGTACGGCCAGAGGCCATGGGCTCTGCCCCGGGGGGACGGACCCTTGCGTACGGCGAGGCGCGGGGCGGGGCGTCGCCGGGGTGTGCTCGGTGCGGTCCGTTGGTCGACGACCGGCACGGCACGCCTCCTTCCTGCTGTTCTCGGAACGTGACGGGACGGGACGGGTCAGGAACCGGCTTTCATGGCTCGGGTGATGTCCTGCGAGGCCTTCGCCGCCTCCTTGGCCGGATCGCCGCCGGTGAGCACGGCCGTCATGTAGTCCTTGATCGGGTTCTCCGCCTCGACCGCCGCCCAGCCCGGGGTGTTGGGCGTGGCGTGCCCGTTGGCCGCGCCGACTGCCATCGCGGCGGCCCCCGGGTCGTCGGCCACGGCGGAGGCCAGCGTGGTCCGGTTCGGCACGTAGCTCATGGCGACCGCGAGCTTCTTCTGCCAGGTGTCCCCGGTCAGCTCCTTGATGAAGGTGACCGCCTCGTCGGGGTGGGCCGCGGCGGCCGGCACGACCAGGTCGGAGCCGCCGGTGAAGACCGCGCCCGGGGTGTCCGCCGTCTTGCCCGGGATCGGGAAGAAGGCGAGCTTTCCCTTCAGCTCGGGGTTGTTCTCCTCGATGACCTTGGCCCCACCCGGGGTGGAGATGACCTGCGCCACCTGCCCCTGGGCCATCACCTCGGCCTGCGGCGGGTCGTCCTCGTCGGAGTCCTTGGGGCCCTTGCCGAGCGCCTGGAGCTCCTCGTAGAACTCCATGCCGCGCAGTGCCTCGGGGGTGTCGAGCGCGCCGGACCACTTGCCGCCGGACTCGGCCGCGAGGTCGCCGCCCTCGTCCCAGATGAAGCCGGCCAGCGCGTACCACATCTGTCCGGGCAGGTAGATGCCCTGCGTGCCGCCCTTGTTGAGCTTGGCCGTGGCGTCGATCCACTGCTCGCGGGTCTTGATCTCCGCCGCGTCGACGCCCGCCTTCCCGAAGAGGTCGGTGCGGTGGATGACCACCCGGTTCGCCGCGTAGTAGGGGATCCCGTACTGCTTGCCCTCGTACGAGCCCGGCTCGGCCAGGCCGCTCAGCCAGTCCTCGCCGTTCAGCTCGTCCGTGCGGTCGCTGAGGTCGAGCAGCCCGCCGCTCTCCGCGAACTGGGCCACCTGGGTGTTGCCCGCCTCGATGACGTCGGGGGCGTCGTTGCTGGCCAGCGCGGCGGTGATCTTTTGGCCGATCCCGTCCCACTCCTGGATCTGGATCTTCACGTCGATCGTCGGATGGCGCTTCTCGAAGTCCGCGGTGAACTCCTTCTGGAACTGCGCCGAGACGCTGTCGCGCATCAGCCAGACATCCACCGTCGTCCGGCCGTCCCCGTTACCGGAGTCGGACCCGGACGACGAACTACAGGCACTGAGCGCGGCGGTCAGGACGAACACGGACCCACCGGCGAGCAAGCGGTACTTCACGGTTCACCTCGGAAGCGATACGGATGGGACGGACCTGACGAGGCCTGACCACCTGACCAGTTGGGCTCACTGGACAGCTTGCCTGTCGGTGGTGGATGAAGGTGGCATAGACCAATGGGACCGTCAACCCCCTGCGTACAAAGGGAAATTGGTGATCTAGGCGTAACGTGAGCGACCGATCCGTCCGTGGGGAGCGCTACACTTCGCCTGACCAGCAGGCCAGTTGAGGCATCGGGGTGGTCAACTGGTAAGAAAAACGCAGCCGTCGGGAGGGGCGAGCATGGACGGGAACGTGCCGGGGACGGTGCTCAAACGGGAGCGCACCCGCGATGCCGTACTGGAGCTGATCGAGTCGCGCAGCCCCGGGGACGCCATCCCCTCGGAGCGCGCGCTGTGCGCCCGACTCGGCGTGTCGCGGCCCACCGTGCGCGCGGCGGTCGACGAGCTGGTCGCAGCCGGGCTCCTGGTGCGTGAGCACGGCCGGGGCATGTTCGTCGCCCCCGCCAAGATCACCCAGGAACTGGTCGCCGGGGACCGCGCGCTGAGCGTGCCGCAGGCGGCGGGCGCCTGGTCGAGCCGGCTGCTGGAGTTCACCACCCTCCAGGCGGGGGCCCGGGTCGGCCGCAAGCTGCGCATGTCGCCCGCCGCCGAGATCGTCTACGTGGCACGGCTGCGGCTGGTCGACGGGGCGCCGATGGCCATCGAGCACCTGCACATCCGGGCCGAGCTGGTGCCGGGGCTCAGCGCGCAGGAGCTGGAGAGCGGCGATCTGTACGAGCATCTGCGCGCCACCCACGGCGTGCACGTCCACGAGGCGGTCCAGGCGATCGAGCCCACCGTCGTCACCCGCGCCGAGGCGGGGCTGCTCGACGTTCCGGAGCTGTCCCCGGCGCTGCTCTTCGAGCGGCTGACCTCCGACACCACGGGCCGGCCGGTGGAGTACGTCCACTCGCTCTACCGGGGCGACCGGTACCGGATCGTCTCCCGGCTCGCCCTCGGCCCGGCGGCGGAGGTCGCCCCCGACCGGGAGGGGCACCACCCGGGCATCCCGCCCGGCGATTTCGCGCACGGCGACGCCATCGCCTCCTCGACCAGGGGGGACATCCAGGCGGGCGACTGATCCGCCACCACCTCCGGGCGTTGCGGAGCATGCAACTCATGTTGCGCCTCTTGCCGTGCGGGCGTCGGCGGGCCAGGGTGGCGGACGCATCCGAAGCAGCCGACCCCCACCCGAGGTGCCTCGCATGAACCCGTCCCCCCACCCGTACTCCGGCCCCGAACGCCCCGCGCCCGACCGTCCCGCTCCCGCGCCCGGCCTACCCGGCCGCCGCGGTTTCCTGGGCGGCCTGCTGGCCACCGC
>NZ_JAFEUF010000334.1 GCF_016901035.1 Streptomyces durocortorensis | reverse complement strand
CCGGTATGGGGGTGGGGACGCTGTGCGGGGCGTGGGCGGCGTGCGGCGTACGCGGGGGCGCCGGGATGCGGGCGCCAGCCGGGCCATCCGACTGCTCCGGGCCCTCCGACTGCTCGGGCTCCTCCGGCTCCTCCGGCTCCTCCGACTGCTCGGGCTCCTCCGGCTCCTCCGGGTCCTCCGCGTCGAGCAACCCCACCGCCTGGCGGCCGAGTTGGGCGAGGAGCGTGCCGGGCAGCCAGGGCTCGTCCGTCTCCGCCTCGCCAAGGCGGCCCAGTATCTCGGCGGTGCCGGGCCGGTCCGCCGGGTCCTTCGCCAGGCAGTCCCGTACGACGCCGGCCAGCTCCTCCGGGACGCCGGTCAGGTCCGGTTCCTCCTGGGCGATCCGGAACATCAGGGCATGCACCCCGCCGCTCTCGCCGGTACCGAACGGCAGCCGTCCCGACGCGGCGTACGCGAGGACGGACCCGAGGCAGAACACGTCGCACGCGGTGGTCACCCGCTCGCCGCGCACCTGCTCCGGGGCCATGAACCCGGGCGAGCCGACCAGGACCCCCGTCCGGGTCAGATCGCCGTCGGCCACGGACTCCAGGGCGCGGGCGATGCCGAAGTCGATGACCCGGGGCCCGTCGATGGTCAGCAGCACGTTGGACGGCTTCAGGTCCCGGTGGATGAGCCCGGCCCCGTGGATGTGCTGGAGGGCGTGGGCGAGCCCGGACCCCAGGAACCGTACGGAACGCGACGGCAGCGGCCCGTACGCCCCCGACGCGGTGACCGGGGTGCCGGGGCGGCCCGAGACGATGCGCTGGAGGGAGGGCCCGGCGACGTAACCGGTGGCGACCCAGGGGACGGGGGCCTCGGTGTCGGAGTCCAGCACCGGGGCGGTCCACGCACCGCCGACCCGGTGCGCGGCGCGGACCTCCTGGCGGAAGCGGGCGCGGAACTCGGGCTGCTCGGCGAGCTCGCGGCGGACGAGCTTGAGGGCGACGGTGCGGCCGCGGTCGGAGCGGGCGAGGAAGACCTGGCCCATGCCGCCCTCGCCGAGGCGGCCGAGGAGCCGGTACGCGCCGATGCGGTGCGGGTCGTCGGGCCCGAGCTTGTCCATGGTGCGCTTCCTCCCCCGTGCGGCCCGCACGAGGATAGCCCCGCCGGGCCGGGACGGCGGAGCCACGGTCCCCCTCCACGACACGTCTCCCCGCGCTCCGGTTCCCCGCCCGACCGCCGGGCGGCGCCCACCGGCCCGTCCGGGCCCCGCCTCTCCAGCCCGTCCGGCGTTTGAGGACGGAACCGTCGAGGTGTCGGTCCTCGGCCTGAACGTGCCGGGTGCTCCGGGGTACGGTCCCGGCCCGCGCACCGCCCTCGTGGATCAAGGGTTCCGTCCTCAATCGCCGGACGGGCTTGGGTGGCACCGCCCTCGTCCGGTCAAGGGTTCCGTGCTCAACCGCCGGGCAGGCTGGTGTGGCACCGCCCCTGTCCGGTCAAGGGTTCCGTGCTCAACCGCCGGACGGGCTTGAAGTGCCCCGGTTCGCGGCCTGGGAGCCAGACGGGCTGGAAGCACCCCCGTCCGCAGCGGCCAAGCTGTCCAGGGCCCCCGACAACCGCTCCAGCACCCGCACCGTCTCCGCCAGGTCCTCCGCCCCCACCTCCCCCGCCAGCCGTGCCGCGAACTCCGCGTGGGGCGGGCCGATCCGGGCCACCGCATCGCGCCCCGCCCCCGTCGCCCGCAACAGCTTCGCGCGGCGGTGGGCCGGGTTCTCCGCGTACTCCGCGAGCCCCCGCTCGACCAGCAGGTCCGCGATCCGCTGCACGCTCTGCCGGGTGATCCCCATCGTCCGGGCGATCCCCGCCACCGGCAACGGCTCCACCAGCACCGCCCCCAGCACCTGCCACCACGCCGACGTGAGCCCTCCCGGCCGCGCCAACTCGTCGGCCACCGACAGGAACTGCCCGTTCAGCCGGAACACCGTCAGCGCCGCCCGGCTCAGCAGCTCCTGCTCGGACGGGACGCGCCCCGCACCCTCGCTACTCACCCTGCAACACCTCGTACGCGCTCGCGTCCGAGTCGTGGAACAGCCGGTACCACGCGTCCAGCTTCTTCCCCTCGTACACCCCGAGCAGGCCGAACACCTCCCGCGCGAACGCCACCGGCTCCGTCGGCCCGGCCGTGATCAGCGCGCCGCCCCCGTCCGCCCCGGCGTCCGTGACCGCGTCCACCTCCACGTACCGCTCGCCGCCCGCGTACCCCGTGGCCGCGAGGTAGAAGGAGATCGCGCTCGTGTGCGCCCGGTCGTCCAGCAGCCCTTCCCGGGCCAGCCCGGCCGTCGCCCCGCAGATCGCCGCGACCGGCGTCCCCGCGTCCAGGAAGGCCCGGGCCGCCCGTGCGAACGGAGTCAGGGTGTCGCCCGTGTCCCAACCGGCCGCACCGGTCAGGATCAGCAACTCGCTTTCCTGTGGCCGTAGTTCGTCCAACGCCAGGTCGGGCTGGACGCGCAGGCCGCCCATGGTCGTCACCGGCTCCCGGGAGAGCCCCACGGTCCGCACGGTGTAGCCGTTCTGGGTGAGATGGGCGGTCGCGTACCCCGTCTCCCAGTCGGCGAAGGTGTCGTAAACGGCGAGATGCACGGTTCCGGCGCTGCTGCTGGTCATGATGACCTCCTCGGCTCGATGACAGAAGACTGTCATAACGACAGTGTGCTGTCAATGAGAAGTGAGGGCTTCGGACCCGACACCCTGCCGATCCATCCGCCCCAGGCCGTACAAGGTGGCCATGGAGGCCACCCCCCACCAGCGCTTACGCTCGGCCGCATGACCCCTCATGCCCCTCATGCCCCGTACGCCGACCCCGCGGCCGGTGCGGCCGTGAAGGCCGCGGACCGCGCGCACGTGTTCCACTCCTGGTCCGCCCAGGGCCTCATCGACCCGCTCGCCGTCGCCGGCGCCGAGGGGTCCTACTTCTGGGACTACGACGGCAACCGCTACCTCGACTTCGCCAGCGGCCTCGTCTACACCAACATCGGCTACCAGCACCCCACCGTGATCGCCGCGATCCAGGGGCAGGCGGGCAAGCTCGCCACCTTCGCGCCCGCGTTCGCCGTCGAGTCGCGCTCCGAGGCCGCACGCCTCATCGCCGAGCGCACCCCGGGCGACCTGGACAAGATCTTCTTCACCAACGGCGGGGCCGAGGCCGTCGAGAACGCCATCCGCATGGCCCGGCTGCACACCGGCCGTCCGAAGGTGCTTTCCGCCTACCGCTCGTACCACGGCGCGACCTCCACCGCGATCAACCTCACCGGCGACCCGCGCCGCTGGCCCTCCGACAACGGCTCGGCGGGCGTCGTCCGCTTCTGGGCCCCGTTCCTCTACCGTTCCCCGTTCCACGCGGCGAACGAGGCCGAGGAGTGCGCCCGCGCGCTCCAGCACCTGGAGGACACCCTCGCCTACGAGGGCCCGTCCGCCATCGCCGCGATCATCCTGGAGACCATCCCGGGCACGGCGGGCATCATGACCCCGCCGCCGGGCTACCTGGCGGGCGTCCGCGAGATCTGCGACCGGTACGGGATCGTCTTCGTGCTCGACGAGGTGATGGCCGGGTTCGGCCGCACCGGCGCGTGGTTCGCCGCCGACCACTTCGACGTCGTGCCGGACCTGCTGACCTTCGCCAAGGGCGTCAACTCCGGTTACGTACCGCTCGGCGGCGTCGCCATCAACGCGGAGATCGCCGCCACCTTCGAGACCCGCCCCTACCCCGGCGGCCTCACCTACTCCGGGCACCCGCTGGCCTGCGCCGCCGCCGTCGCCACCATCGGCGTGATGGAGGACGAGAAGGTCGTCGAGCACGCGGCCCGGATCGGGGAGACCGTTCTCGGCCCCGGCCTCCGCGAACTCGCCGAACGCCACCCCTCGGTCGGCGAGGTCCGCGGCCTCGGTGCGTTCTGGGCGCTGGAGCTGGTCCGTGACCGCGAGACGCGCGAGCCGCTCGTCCCGTACAACGCCTCCGGCGAGGCCGCCGCCCCGATGGCCGCCTTCGGTGCGGCGGCGAAGAAGCAGGGGCTGTGGCCGTTCATCAACATGAACCGGACCCATGCCGTCCCCGCCTGCAACGTCTCCGAGGCCGAGGCGAAGGAGGGGCTCGCGGCCCTGGACGTGGCGCTCTCCGTGGCCGACTCGTACACGGTGCAGGGCGCGTCGTAACGGCGCATCCGGCCCGTACGCTCCTGTACGCCGAGTAACCGGACGATCCGAATCCGCACGTGACCGCCCCCGTACGTCTCCCCGCCGTGCCCGGAAACGGGCACGGCGGCGGCCCTGGCTTAAGGTGACCCGAGCCAGTGGCGCCCCCGCCGGAACGTGCGGCGCGCACGGGGGCGGACATGGACGGACGGGTACGAACGGGTGCGGACGGAAGGGGTCGGCATGAGTCCGAGCGGAGGTGTGACGCGCAATACCCTGCGCCAGCAGATCGCCGACGCGCTGCGTGACGAGGTGCTCGCGGGACGTCTTCCGCCGGGCCGGGAGTTCACCGTCAAGCAGATCGCCGAGCAGTACGGGGTCTCCGCGACGCCCGTCCGCGAGGCCCTCTTCGACCTCTCCGCGCAGGGGCTCCTCGCCTCCGACCAGCACCGGGGTTTCCAGGTACGCGAGTTCACCGTCGCCGACTACCGCGCGATGGCCGAGGCCCGCGCCCTCGTCGTCGAGGGCCTCTTCCGCAACCCCGCCGAGCGGGTCGCCGTCCGGCCCGAGGGGCTCGCCTCGATCCGCCGCCGGGCGGCGGAGGCGGTCCGCGCGGCGAAGGGCGGCGACCTCGACGTGCTGATCGGGTACGACCTGCGGTTCTGGCGGGAGCTGGGGCAGTTCGTCCTCAACCCGTACATCGCGGACTTCCTCACCCGACTCCGCGTCCAGGCCTGGGTGTTCGCCGTGCACCGGCTGCGCCGCGACGGCATGGACCAGAACGTGCTGTGGTTCGGCCACGAGGAGCTGGTCGAGGCCATCGCCCGCGGCGACCGCGAGCAGGTCCACGCCGCCATGCACTCCTACTACGCGCACGCGCTGGCCTGGGCGGACCGCCTGGAGGCACGGGAGACCGGGGGGAGGGCCGCCCCTGGACCGCCGAACCCCATGGGCTCCCCGGACCTCATGGGCTCCCCGGACTCGATGGGCTCAGCGGAGCCCCCGCTGCGTCCGATGCCCGCCGCATCCCCGGAGTCTCCGGCATCTCCGGAGCCCCCGGGGCACTGTGCGTGAGGTTCGCCCCGCATTACGCTGTCCCGACGATCGCCGGAACCCTCCTGAGAGCGAGACTTCGTGGCCTGTGACCTGTGGCTGGTTCCCCTCGTCGACGTGCTGTGCCACAGCGCCGACAACCCCTTCGCCGAAGAGATCGCCGTCTACGACAAGGCGCTGAACGAGGCCGGGCTGCCTCCCGTCCCCGTGTACGCCTACATGCCGGGCCTCACCGGGGACGTCGCCCCCGTGGCCGGCTTCGACTACGACGCCCTGCACTTCCTGCGCCGCGCCTACCTGCTCCAGCTGAGCGGCCTGGCCGTCACCCCGGTCGCCGGTCTCGACGGCGACTACGAGCAGCTCCTGGAGATGTTCGAACAGGGCGCGCAGCAGTCGCACCTGGTCTGGCACTACGACCACGCCGGGGCGTACGTCCCGCTGGACTTCCCGGCCCCGCTCTCCGACGACGCGCTCCTGGCGGGCGGCGGCCCGCTGGGCTCCGCGCACGGGCTGCTGCGGGAGCTGGAATTCGTCGCCCCGTCCATCGGCATCGACCCGGCCAACCCGCCGGCCGCCCCGCAACCCCCGTCCGGCCCCACCGCCCTGGAGCAACCGGCGGACCCGATCCCGTACGACGACAGCCCGTTCGCCCGGGAACGCCACGTCTGGCTGGGCCTCCACGCGGCAGCGACCCGCAGCCTGGCACAAGGCTCAATGATCATCTTCAGCTAGCCCCCGCACCTTCACGGACCGGGGGCCGAAATCCAGCCCGTCCCGCGCCCCACGGACCGGGGCGCGCATACCCAGCCCGTCCCGCGCCCCACGGACCGGGGCGCGCATACCCAGCCCGTCCCGCTACCCCTGCGGACCGGGAGGCCAATTCCAGCCCGTCCCGCGCCCCACGGACCGGGAGGCCAATTCCAGCCCCTCCGGCGATTGAGGAGCGGGGGTCCCGGGGCAGCGCCCCCCCA
>NZ_JAFEUF010000333.1 GCF_016901035.1 Streptomyces durocortorensis | reverse complement strand
GGGGGGCGGAGTGCCATCCCACCCCCGCCCCGCCCCTCCCGCCCGGAGGCGCGGGGCTCCGTCGTGCCGACCCGCCCATGCACAAGGCGGACCCGATGCTGCATGCTGTGCTTTTACCCGGTCCTCGGCATGGAGCTGCGCATGACTACCACCTTTCCGTCCGTCTCCATCAGCACGGACAGGTTGGTGATGCGCCCCTTCGAGATGGCCGACATCCCCGCGCACATCGAGATGATGAACGACGAGGCGGTCCTCGCCTGGATGGACGGACCGAACCCGTACACCCAGGTCGACGCCGAACGCTGGGTCCGCAGGATCGCTCCTGCCGAACGCACCGGCGGCCAGGGCATCGCCCTCGCCGTCACCGAGTTCCTCACCCAGCGGCTCGTCGGCAGCGTCCGCCTCCTGAACACCGACTGGCGTACCCGCTCCACCGAGGTCCGCTACATCACCGCCCCGTGGGCGCGCGGCGAGGGATACGCCACCGAATCCGTGCTCGCCATAGCCGAATGGCTCTTCCGCGACCAGGGCTTCGAACGCATCGAGCTGCGCACCCCCGCCGACAACACCGACTCCCAGCAGGTCGCCCAGAAGCTCGGCTGCATCAGCGAGGGCGTCCTGCGCAACGCCCGCATCGCCCGCACCCGCACCGAGAACGGCACCGACGGCGGCTGGACCGACATCCGCACCGACCTGATCGTCTGGGGACTCCTCCCCGAGGACCTCGAAGGGGTCGCCGAACAGCTCGCGGACGCCGGCGGCTACGGCACGTACAACGACTGGAAGTAGAACCCCGAGGCCCCCCGCAGGGCCAACGGTCCGGACCGGATACTCTCACCCCTGCCCGGCAGTGCACGGGCGGATGCCCCGCACCCTCCGACACCCCAGGAGACAGACGACGATGGCCGACCGGGTCACGGTGATCGGCTGGGACGGCTCGCCACTGCCCGGAGCGGCCACGGCCGCGCTCTCGGCGGCCACGCTCGTCGCCGGCGCCGCCCACCACCTCGCCCTGCCGGAAGTGCCCCCGAACGCCGAACGCATCCGCCTCGGCAGCATCGACCTCGCCGCCCGCCGGATCGCCGGACACCGCGGCAGCGCCGTGGTCCTCGCCGACGGCGACCCCGGCTTCTTCGGCGTCGTCCGCACCCTGCGCGCCCGCGAACACGGCCTGGAGGTCGAGGTCGTCCCCGCCGTCTCCTCCGTGGCCACCGCCTTCGCCCGGGCCGGGATGCCCTGGGACGACGCCCAGATCGTCGTCGCCCACCCCCGCACCCTGCGCCGCGCGGTCAACGTCTGCCGGGCCCACCACAAGGTCGCCGTCCTCACCTCGCCCGGGGCGGGCCCCGCCGAGCTGGCCCTTCTCCTCGACGGGATCCACCGCACCTTCGTCATCTGCGAGGAACTCGGCACCGCCCGCGAGCGCGTCACCGTCCTCACCTCCGACAAGGCGGCCGACCACGCCTGGCGCGACCCCAACGTCGTCATCGTCATCGGCGGCGGCCCCGAGACCACTCCCGCCGGCGCCTGGATAGCCGGCCGCCAACCCGCCTACCCGCAGGGGATACGCGGCTGGGCCCTGCCCGCCGAGGCCTACCGGGCCGCCGGGGCCGAGCGGATGCAGGAGTCCGGCGAGGGCGAGTTCCCCGGCCTGCGCGCCGCCCAGCTCGCCCGCCTCGGCCCCCGCACCGGCGACCTGCTCTGGGACATCGGCTCCGGCAGCGGCGCCCTCGCCGTCGAGGCGGCCCGCTTCGGCGCGGCGGTCATCGCCGTGGACGCCGACCCGGCCGCCTGCGCCCGCACCGAGGCCGCCGCCCGCGCCTTCGGTGTCCCCGTCCAGGTCGTCCGCGGCCGCGCCCCGCACATCCTGGAACAACTGCCCGAACCCGACGTCGTACGGATCGGCGGCGGGGGAGTCCCGGTGGCCCGGGCCGTCATCGACCGGCGGCCGGAACGCATCGTCACGCACGCCTCCAACCGGGACGAGGCCGAGGCGCTCGGCGCGGCCCTCACGGGCAACGGCTACACCGTCGAGTGCTCGCTGCTCCAGTCCGTCGACCTGGACACCGAGGTGTGGACCGAGCGGGAGAGGTCCGTCGTGTTCCTTCTCTCCGCAGGGCGTTCGGACCTCGCCCCCTGATCCGTTACGCCCGGTACGCGAGGTAGGCTGGCCGATTGTTGTACCGCGCCCGGGCGTTCGTCACTTCGTTCGTCAATGTCCGGAAAAGTGGACTGTTTTGGTCCGCATTGTGGTACGGCACAACCCGGGGGACGCGCAACGTGGCGCAGTCCACAGTGAGCCGTGGCAGAACTGTCTGTCGCGGCGGCGATCGGCCGCGAGAATAGGAAGCTCCGCGGGCGTTTCGTGCCGCGCGGCGAGCCCGCTCGTTCTTGATGACGAGCACCGGCGTGCCGTGGTTCGGCGTCCCGGGCGAAGGGCCGAGGAGCACTGACGATGGGCGAGGGGTACGCATGACTGACACCGGCCAGATCCCGGGCGAGGGACTGCCGGAGGACGCAGGCATGGTGGAGCAGCCGGGCATCCCCGCCCCGGACGCGCACACCTTCCTCGACCCCTCCGAGCACGCCCCCGAGGACGACGACCTTCTCCTGATGCCGACCTCCCAGGGCGCCTGGAGCGACCCGCAGGCCGCGCCTGCCCCCGCCGCGCAGGGCCAGCCCGTCGCGCCGGCCGGCGCGGCGCAGCCCCTCGTTGCCGAACACGCCGTGGGGCAGCCCCAGCCGCAGGTTCCCGCGCAGCAGGCCCAGGCGGCCCCCGCCGTGGAGCCGCACAGTACGCACGAGTCCGGTGGCCGCGACTCGGGTTCCGTCGACCTCAACGGCGTACGCATCCCGGCGCCCGCACCCGCACCGGTCGGCGCGCACGCTGCCGCCGCCCCTGCCCGCCGCCCCCTGCACCGGGGCCCTGCCGCCGCCGACCCTCCGTCGTACGGCGGCGGTACGCAGGGCGGCGTCGTACGTTCCCTGGCCGACCGGGGCCCCGCCGGTGCCACCCGGACCGCCGCCCCCGCCCGCCACGCGGGCCCGCCGACGACCGGCCCCGAGTATTTCGACATCCCGGCCGAGGCTCCCTCGACCCTGCCGGGCCCGCAGCTGGGCGAGATCCCGCCGCAGGCCGGCGCCCCGTGGGGGGCGCAGCCGGAGCAGCCCGTCGCGGAGCCGGTGCCCGCCGAGCAGCCGGCCGCCGAGCCGGTTCAGCAGCCGGAGCAGGCCGTGGCGGAGCCGGAGCAGGCTGTCGTGGCCGAGCAGGCGGCGGCTGAGCCTGAGGTCGCCGAGCCGGCGGCGGCAGGGCAGGCCGAGGCCGTGGAGGCCGTGGCCGAGCAGCCGGTCCAGGCTGCCCCGCCGGTTCAGCCGACGGAGCAGGCGGCCGTGCCCGCTCCCGAGGAAGTCCTGGTGGCCCCGATCGCTCCGGCGCCCCCGGCCGCCCCGATCGAGCAGCCGGAGCAGCCGGGCCAGTCTGACCAGCCGGTGCAGCCCGCTGCCGTTGTCCAGCCCGAGCCGGCTCCGCAGCCCGAGCCGGTCCCGCAGGCCGAGCCGGTCCCGCAGGCCGAGCCGGCCGCACAGACCGCCCCGGCAGAAACGGTCGTTCCCGACCCGGTGGCGGTGGCGATGCCCCCCGCCGGACCGGTCATCGTCCCGGAGCCCGAGGCGGCACAGCCGGAGCCCCTGGCAGAACCGGCGGAAGCACCCGTGCAGGCCCCGGCCGACGAGGTGACCGCCAGCGAGACACAGGAGCAGGTGGAGGCTCAGCACGGCGTCGCCGTAACCCCGGAGCCCGACGTGCAGGCTGTCCCGGTGGAAGCCGCCGCCCCGGAAGCCCAGGCCCCCGTACAGGGCCCGCTCGTCGTCGAACCGGTGGCCGAACCCGAGCCGGTGGCCCAGCCCGAGCAGGAGCAGTCCGTCGAACCGGCCCAGGCCGCAGCGGTGGCCGAGAGCCCGGAGGCGGTCGTGGCCCCGGACACCGCCGTGGCGGAGCCGCTCCCGACACCGCTCGCCCCTGAGCCCGTACAGCCGGAGCCCGCCGTGGAAGAGCCGGTCGAGGCCTCCGAGCCCGTGGCCGGAGGCGAGGCGCCGGAGCAGGAAGCGGCCCCGGCTCCCGCCCCCGAGCCCACGGTCGAGCCCGCAGTGGCAGCGACGGAGCCCGAGGCAGCCCACGTCGCGGCACCCGACGCCGAGGACGGCACCGGCCCCGAGGTCATCGAGACGCCGGAGGTCCTTCCGGAGCCGCTGGCGCAGGAACCGGTCGGGGAGGCACCGACCGAGGCGGCGCAGCAGCCTGTGACGGCACCGCAGCCCGAGGAGCCGGCGGAGCCGCTGGAGGCCATGGAGCCCGCCGATCAGGCGGCGGCCACCCCGCCCGCCCCCGGTTACGACGACGCCGAGCGCGAGGCCGTGCTGCGGGTCATGCGCGAACGCCGGGACATCCGCAACGGCTTCCGCAGCGACCCGATCCCGCACGAGGTCCTGCTCCGGGTGCTGGAGGCGGCGCACACCGCGCCGAGCGTCGGCCACTCGCAGCCGTGGGACTTCGTCGTCATCCGCTCGGCGGAGACCCGCCGCTCCATGCACGAACTGGCCCAGAGCCAGCGCGACGCCTACGCCAAGTCGCTGCCCAAGGGCCGGGCGAAGCAGTTCAAGGAACTGAAGATCGAGGCGATCCTCGACACCCCGGTCAACATCGTCGTGACGGCCGACCCGACCCGGGGCGCCCGCCACACCCTCGGCCGCCACACGCAGCCGCAGATGGCCCCCTACTCCTCGGCGCTGGCCGTGGAGAACCTGTGGCTGGCGGCCCGCGCCGAGGGCCTGGGCGTCGGCTGGGTCAGCTTCTTCGACGAGCGGGAGATGGTCCGCGCACTCGGCCTGCCCGAGCACCTGGAGGTCGTGGCCTACCTCTGCGTCGGTTACGTCGACGAGTTCCCCGAGGAGCCCGAGCTGATGCAGGCGGGCTGGTCGAAGCGCCGCCCGCTGTCCTGGGTCGTCCACGAGGAGACGTACGGCCGTCGGGCGCTGCCCGGCGCCGAGCCGCACGACCTGCTCCAGGAGACGATCTCCGCGATCCGCCCGCTGGACGCGAAGGCGCTCGGCGAGGCGTGGGAACGCCAGAAGCGGATGACGAAGCCCGCCGGGGCGCTCGGCATGCTGGAGATCATCTCCGCGCAGCTCTCCGGGCTCTCCCGGATGTGCCCGCCGCCGATCCCGGAGCCCGCGGCCGTCGCGATCTTCGCCGGTGACCACGGGGTGCACGCCCAGGGGGTCACTGCCTGGCCGCAGGAGGTCACCGCCCAGATGGTGGCGAACTTCCTCGGCGGCGGAGCCGTCTGCAACGCCTTCGCTGCGCAGGTCGGCGCGGAGGTCTGCGTCGTGGACGTCGGCGTGGCGACGGACCTGCCCGCGACGCCCGGCCTGCTGCCCCGCAAGGTGCGCCCGGGCACGGCGGACTTCACGACGGGCCCCGCACTCAGCCGCGAAGAGGTCCTGGCCGCGATCGAGGTCGGCATCGAGACGGCCAGGGACCTGGTGGCGGCGGGCAACAAGGCGCTGCTCACCGGCGAGATGGGCATCGCCAACACCACGGCGTCGGCTGCGCTGATCTGCGTCTACACGGGGATCGACGCCGCCGAGGTGACCGGCCGGGGGACCGGCATCAACGACGAGATGCACGCCCGCAAGGTCGACGTCGTACGCCGCGCCCTCGACCTCCACCAGCCGGACCCGGCCGACCCGATCGGCGTGCTCGCGGCGGTCGGCGGCCTGGAGCACGCGGCGATGGCGGGCTTCCTCCTCGGCGGAGCCTCCCTGCGTACGCCGGTGGTCCTGGACGGCGTGAGCGCGGGTGCGGCGGCCCTGGTCGCGCGGGCCATCGCCCCCGAGGCCCTGGCCGCCTGCATCGCGGGCCACCGCAGCGCGGAGCCCGGCCATGTGGCGGCGCTCAACAAGCTGGGCCTGCGCCCCTTGGTCGACCTGGACCTCCGGCTGGGCGAGGGCACGGGCGCGCTGCTGGCACTCCCGATCGTGCAGAGCGCGGCGCGGGCGATGCACGAGGTGGCGACGTTCGACTCGGCAGGCGTGACGGAGAAGTAGCAGGGGGGGGGGGGGGGGGGGGGGCCCCCCCCCCCCCCACCCCCCCCCCCCCCCCCCCCCACCCCCAACCACAAAAAAAACAGAAAAAAACACCCCACCCCCCCACAAACAGCAGACA
>NZ_JAFEUF010000332.1 GCF_016901035.1 Streptomyces durocortorensis | reverse complement strand
GCATCCGCGAACACCGGGAACGCTTCATACAGCTCGCGGCCCATCCCCGGCCGCTGCGACCCCTGACCCGAGAACAGCAGTGCGAGGGAGCCGGGGTGGGCCTTGTCGGACACCACCGAGGGTGTGTCCTCGCCCTCGGCCAGTGCCCGCAGCCCGGCCAGGAGCTGTTCCTGGCTGTCTCCGAGGACCACCGCCCGGTGTTCCAGTGCCGCACGGCCCGTCGCCAGCGAGTGGCTCACATCGGCCGGGTGTGCCTGGGCGGCCACGGGCAGCAGCAGCCCGGCCTGGCGGCGCAGCGCACCGGCGGAGCGGCCGGAGACCGGCCACGCCAGCAGTCCGGTCTCATCGCCCGTCACGGTCCCGGTGGCCGCCTGGCCGGTATCCGTGCCGGGTGCCTCCTCGATGATGATGTGGCCGTTGGTGCCGCTCACGCCGAACGACGACACACCGGCCCGGCGCGGCCGCTGCCCCCGGGACCAGGGGCGGCCCTCGGTCAGGAGTTCCACCGCGCCCGCGGACCAGTCCACCTGGGTGGAGGGCTCGTCCGCGTGCAGGGTCGGGGGCAGCTGCTCGTGGCGCAGGGCCTGCACCATCTTGATGACGCCGGCGACGCCCGCCGCGGCCTGTGCGTGCCCGATGTTGGACTTGACCGAGCCGAGGAGCAGGGGGCGTCCCTCCGGGCGGTCCTGGCCGTAGGCGGCGAGCAGTGCCTGCGCCTCGATCGGGTCGCCCAGCCTCGTGCCGGTGCCGTGCGCCTCGACCACGTCCACGTCGGACGCGGAGAGGCGGGCGTCGGCGAGCGCCTGGAGGATGACGCGTTGCTGGGAGGGGCCGTTGGGTGCGGTGAGGCCGTTGGAGGCGCCGTCCTGGTTGACCGCGCTGCCGCGTATGACGGCGAGGACCTCGTGGCCGTTGCGCACGGCGTCGGAGAGCCGCTCGACGAGCAGGACGCCGACGCCCTCGGACCAGCCGGTGCCGTCGGCGTTTGCCGAGAAGGATTTGCAGCGGCCGTCGGCGGCCAGTCCGCGCTGTCTGGTGAACTCGGTGAAGACGCCGGGTGTGGCCATGACGGTGACGCCGCCGGCGAGTGCGAGAGTGCTCTCGCCGCTGCGCAGCGACCGGCAGGCCAGGTGCAGGGCGACCAGCGACGACGAGCACGCCGTGTCCAGGGTCACCGCGGGCCCTTCCAGGCCGAGGGTGTAGGCGACCCGGCCGGAGATCACGGCGGTCGCGCCACCGGTCAGCTGGTGTCCCACGGAGCTCGGTTCGTTCGCCAGCAGCCGTAGGTAGCCCTGGTCGTTGCCGCCGGCGAAGACCCCGGTGCGGGTGCCGCGGACCGACTGGGGGTCGATGCCGGCGTCCTCGAAGGCTTCCCAGGCCGCCCGGAGCAGCAGCCGCTGCTGGGGGTCCATCGCCAGTGCCTCGCGCGGCGAGATGCCGAAGAAGCCGGCGTCGAACTCGGTCGCGTCGTGGACGAATCCGCCGTGGCGTGCGGAGCTGTGTCCCTCGGTGTCCGGGTCGCCGTCGAAGAGCCGGCCCAGGTCCCAGCCCCGGTCCTGGGGGAAGTGGGAGATCGCGTCCTGTTCCCCTGCCACCAGCCGCCACAGGTCATCGGGCGTGTGGACGTCGCCCGGGTAGCGGCAGCTCATGCCGATGATCGCGATCGGCTCCTGGTCGGCGGCCTCCCGGTCACGCAGCTTCTGCTTCGTCCTGCGCAGATCGATCGTGACCAGCTTGAGGTAGTCCCGGAGCGTCTCGTCCTCTGCCATCTGCCAGTGCCTCCCAGGCTTCCCGCCCGGCCACGGTCCACCCGGGGCCGCCGTGCCGCGGGTGCCGTGTCCCAGCACATCCGCACATCCGCGTCCGCACGCTATGGACGCCTCGCGAAGGCGGACAACCCCTATGGGGTGAGGACGCCGCCCCTTATCTCCGGTGACCGGGCCGTGGCCCGGTCACCTGCCGGTTCTCAGCGCAGGCTGACGGGGAACTGGAGCATTCCGCGGACGATGAAGGAGCCGCGTCTGCGCACCGGTCCGGCCCGGCGGATCCCGGGGAGCCGGGCGGCGAGGGCGGCCAGCGCGGTCTCCGCTTCCATGCGGGCCAGCGCGGCGCCGAGGCAGAAGTGGATGCCCGCGGAGAAGGCCAGGTTCTCCGGTCCCGGGTTCCGGGTGATGTCGAACCTTCCGGGGTCGGGATAGACCTCCGGATCCCGGTTGGCGCCGCCCGCGCAGATCGCCACCTCCTCGCCCGCGGCGATCGTTTCGCCTTCCAGTTGGAGGTCGGTGTGCGCGATCCGGCGGTACTGCTGCACGGAGGGGTCGTAGCGCAGGGTTTCGCGTACGGCGGCGGGGGCCAGTGACGGGTCGGCGGCCAGCATGTCCCACTGCCCGGGGTGTTCGAGGAGTGCCAGGAGCCCGTTGCCGATGAGGTTGACGGTGGTCTCGGTACCGGCCAGCGGCAGGAACATGCACAGCGGGACCATCTCGTCCATGGTCATCCGGCCGTCCTCGACCGCCGGGAGCAGATCGCTGATCAAGTCCTCGCGCGGGTCGGCCCGCCGTTCGGCGATGATCTCCTGGAACAGCACCGTCATCTCCGCGATGGCCGCCACCACGCCCCGCGCGGCCGGGGCGGTGGCCACGCCGTCGAGCAGGTAGGCCATGCGGCGGCTGAGCCGGAAGAACAGCTGACGGTGGTGGGGCGGGATGCCGACCAGGTCGCCGATCACCCGCAGCGGGAGCTGCTGGGCGAAGGCCCGC
Source organism: Streptomyces durocortorensis (assembly GCF_016901035.1). Lineage (GTDB taxonomy): Bacteria > Actinomycetota > Actinomycetes > Streptomycetales > Streptomycetaceae > Streptomyces > Streptomyces durocortorensis. Next base: position 3,491 of record NZ_JAFEUF010000332.1, on the reverse strand, counting down.
ATGAAGTTGACCTGGCCGCGCCCCGCCAGCATTTCGTCGATGAGTTCGTCGGTGAACCGTTCGACGTGCGGCTGCCAGTGGGCGAGCCGGCGCGGGTTCAGCGAGGGGGTGGCGAGCTTGCGCAGCCGTGTGTGGTCGGGCGGGTCCAGTCCGAGCATCGAGTTGTCGAACGGCATGAACTCGGGGGGTTTCTCGCCTTGGGGGGTACGGACGCCGAAGCGCCGGTCCCTCAGGATCTGGTTGGCGAGGCGGTGGCTGGTGGTCGTCCAGACACCGACCGCGCTGCGGTGGAGCGTGCCACGCTCGCGGACCTGCTCGTAGAGCGGGTAGGGATCGTCCGGTACCAGCAGGATCGAGGCGTACGGGTCGCCGTCCGCGGCCGCGGTGCGCAGGGCCTCCTGTACGACGGTCGCCTGGTAGTGGGCCCTGCGCTCCGCCTCAAGCTCCGACATGCCCTCACCCCCCGCGTCGGGCAGTCCCTCTGCACCGGCCGTCACCCTACGAGAGAGCGCCCCCCTAGCCTCAACCCCTAACCGGTGCGCGCGGCGGGGGGTGTGGCGGGCGGAGGGCGGCGGGCTGTCGTCGCGGGCCGGGTCCGCTCTTCCTGTGCCGCGGCGGCCGGTTGTCGCCGTCCGGCCCGGCTGCTGGGCGGCGGGTGCTGCGAGCCGTACGGGGTGCGCCCCCGGGTGCCCGGTGAGCGTCAGGCGGTTCCCGCGCGGCGGGTCAGGCGGACACCGGGCGTCAGCTCCCTTGCGCGGCGCTGTGGTGGTATCCGGCCGGGTTGTCCTGCGGGACCGGGCGCCGGGACTCGGCCGGCAAGTTAGGGGTTCTCTGTGTCTCGGCGGCCCCCATAGCCTGTGGGGCAGACACCGGCTGTGCGAGAGGGGGGCTGTGTGACGGCTCCGGAGCCGGTGTCCGTGTACGCGTCGGCCGGGGTCTTTGGCCGGAGAGGCGGCCACGCGGATCTCCCGCCCCGCAGGCACGGCAACCACCGACGTAGAGGGATGGACGGCATGAGCGTTCTCTACGACCCGAACGATCCCGCCCTTGCCGCCGACAGGTTCGCCTACTACAAGCGGCTGCGCGAGACGGATCCGGTGCACGAGGTCGCACCGGGTTACTGGCTGCTCACCCGGTACGACGACGTGGAGGCGCTGCTGCGCTCCCCGCACTCCTCCAGCGCGTTCCCCAAGGACCCGGGCTGGGCGATGAGCCGGGGCGGGCCGACCTGTCCGGCCATGCGCAGCGTCAGCAAGTGGCTGCTGCTGCAGGACGGGACGGAGCACCGCCGGCTGCGCAAGCTGATCGCGCGGGTGTTCACGCCGCGCTACATCGACCGTCTGCGGCCGCGTATCGGGGAGATCGTCGATGATCTGCTCGACAGCATGGGTGAGGGCGAGGTCGACCTGATCCGGGACCTGGCGCTGCCGATGCCTGTCACGGTGGTCGGGGAGCTGCTGGGGATTCCCGTCGAGGACCGGGCGCGGTGCCGTGACTGGACCGACAAGGTGGGTTACATCCTGGATCCCGATGTGACGCCCCGCAGGCGTATCGCCATGAACAAGGCGGAGCCGGAGTTCCGCGCGTACCTGCTGGACCTGATGGCCTCCCGGCGCGACGCGGACCCGGACAACGACCTGCTGTCGGTGCTGATGACGGCGGAGGGCAACGAGCAGCTCACCGAGGAGGAGGTTGTCGCCAACATCCTGCTCATCTTCAACGCGGGTCACGAGACGACGGTCAACCTGATCGGCAACGGCATGCTGGCGCTGCTGCAGCAGCCCGAGGCGCTGGAGGCGCTTCGGGCGGACCCGGGGCTGATGACGACGGCGGTGGATGAGCTGTCCCGGTTCGATCCGCCGGTGACCCTGTCCAGCCGGATCGCGACCGCGGAGATGGAGTTCGGCGGCAAGGTCATTGCGCCGGGTTCCCATGTGATCGGTTTCCTGGATGCCGCGGGCCGGGATCCGGAACGCTATCGCGACCCCGACCGGCTGGATCTGGGCCGCACCGAGCCGAAGACGCTGGCGTTCAGCGCCGGCCCGCACTTCTGCCTGGGCGCGGTGCTGGGGCGTCTGGAGGCGGCCACCGTGTTCTCGAAGCTGCTGGAGCGGTATTCGAAGATCGAGCTGCTCCGCGAGGACCTGCCGGTGAACAAGCACTTCAACCTGCACGGGCTGCTGGAGCTTCCCCTGCGGCTCTCCCGCTGAGGGCCCGCGTCCGCTGTGCGCCCGTACCCGGGCCGGGGTGCGGGCGCGCAGCGCTGTCCGGTTCGTACCGGCGGTGCCTTGGGGATCAGAGGGTGCGCAGCGCTTCCCGCAGGGCCGCGATCACCTTGTCCTGCTGCTCCTCGCGGAGCGAGGGGTACATCGGCAGGGAGAAGATCTCGTCCGCCAGCGCCTCGGTGACCGGCAGTGAGCCCTTGGCCTGCTCCAGGTGGGCGAACCCGTCCATGGTGTGCACCGGCCGGCGGTAGCTGACGCTGAGGTGGATGCCCTGGGGCCGGAGGGCCTCGATGATCGCGTCGCGGCGGGGGTGCCGTGCCACGTAGAGGTAGTAGACGTGGTCGTTGCCGGGTGTGACCGCGGGCAGGACCAGGTCGGTGTCGGCCAGCGCCTCGGCGTAGCGGGCCGCGATCCGGCGGCGGGCCTCGATGTAGCCGTCGAGGCGCCGCAGCTTGCGGCGCAGGATCTCGGCGTGCACCTCGTCGAGGCGGGCGTTGTGGGCAGGGGTCTGGATGACGTGGCGTTGCTGCTCCATGCCGTAGTAGCGGAGTCTGCGCAGCGCGGCGTCGGTGTCGGCGTCGTCGGTGACCACCGCTCCTGCGTCGCCGTAGGCGCCGAGGACTTTCGTCGGGTAGAAGGAGAAGGCCGCGGCTCTGCCGGTGGTGCCGGCCGGCCGGCCGTTCTGCCGGGCGCCGTGCGACTGGGCGCAGTCCTCGAGGATCACCAGGTCGTGGCGGGCGGCGAGTTCTTCCAGGGCGGGGAGGTCGGCGCACTGGCCGTAGAGGTGGACGGGCAGCAGGCAGCGGGTGCGTGGCGTGATCGCGGCCTCGGCCTGGGCGATGTCCATCAGGTAGTCGTTCTCGCGGACGTCGACGAGGACGGGGGTGGCTCCGGCCTGGTCGATGGCGATGACGGTGGGTGCGGCGGTGTTGGAAACCGTGATCACTTCGTCGCCCGGTCCCACGCCCAGGGCGCGCAGTGCGAGAACGAGGGCGTTGGTGCCGTTGTCGACGCCGACGCAGTGCGCCGTCCCGAGGTAGGCGGCGAACTCCTCCTCGAAGCCGCTGACGGAGGGTCCGAGTATCAGCTGTCCGGAACGGAACACCTGGTCGACAGCGTCGAGGATGTCCTCGCGCTCCGCCTCGTACTCGGCGAGGTAGTCCCATACGCGCGTGGTCATGACCGTGTCTCTTCCTTCCGGGCCGGCCGGGCGGTCCGCCTCGGCCTGGGCGATGTCCATCAGGTAGTCGTTCTCGCGGACGTCGA
>NZ_JAFEUF010000331.1 GCF_016901035.1 Streptomyces durocortorensis | reverse complement strand
GCCCGGCCCCCCGCCTCCCGCAGTGCGAGCAGCGCCAGCAGCCGGGGCGACCCCAGCGTGCGGGCCGCCCGCTGCCCGGCCTCCGCCGCCCGTACCGCCTCGCGCGGCCGCCCCGCGTCCCGGGCCAGGAACGACGTGTTGCAGAACGCGTGCGCCTCAAGCCCCGCGTCCCCCGCAAGACGCGCCGTCGCCAGCGCCTCCGCGTAGTGCGAGCGGGCGTCGTCGAAGCGGCCCGAGTCATGGGCCAGCCACCCCACCGAGATGGCCAGCTCGCCCGCGCCCGCGTGCAACCGGTCCGAGGTGGCGCGCCGCGCGGTGCTCCCGGCGTCCAGCAGCTCGTACGCCGCGCGCAGCGGCTGGGCGGCCCGCCGGTAGAGCCCGTCCGCGCCGTGCCGGTCGTCCAGCAGCCGGATGTCCCGTACGGCCTTCTCGACGGCGAGCACCTCCGCCTCGCCGACCCGGCGCTGCGCGGGCAGAGAGACCCGGGCGGCGGAGGCGGACGCCCCGCCGAGACCCAGGGAAGCGGCCGCCACCGTGGCGGTGCCGCTCGTCATGAACACGCGACGCAGCACGTCGCTCTCCTCGGGGATGTCGTCGGTATCGGTGTCGCGGTGCACCGGGGCGGGTGCGGACCCCGGAGAGAGCGCCGGGGAAGCGGCCTCGGGCGGGGGTTCGGACACGACCCGCGCGCCCCGCCCCCGTACGCTCTCGCGGGCCGAGAACCCCAGATCGGCCAGGGACGCCCCGGGGAACATGTGCAGGAAGACGCGTTCGTAGGCGTAGTTGGGGCAGCGGATCTCCCCGGACTCCACCCGCCCGATGTACCGGGCGTCGCACGCGACCTGCTCCCCGATCTCCCGGGCCGCTCTGCGGACGGCCGCCGCGAACTCCCCGGCGGAGCGCTGCCCGCGCAGCCGGCGGAAGGCGAGGTTGGGAACTGCCCCTGTCGACGCCATGCCCGGCCCCTCTCTGGTGCAGCCGGGGGTCGTGCCACCCGGCGTCCCCGGGCCTCCCCGGTCGCTCCGGCCTCCCCGGAGTCCTGGTGTCCCGGCGGAGCAAGAACGTACCTGCTGTGACGAGTCGCGCACGCAGCGTTTCGTTGCGAAAGGGGCATACCGGCCGTGATCCGCCATGAACTGCCACCCTTTGCGGCGGTGTGGGCCCGTAGCCCTTGACGCACCCTGGGCGTTGGTCCATGTGGAGACGGAGTGTGGCTCCGTTCGGCGATGAGAGGAGGGGTTCCCTTGTTGCATCTCGGCAGGGAGACCGGCTCACGGACGACCGCGACGACCCCCATGAACCCGACGACCCCGAAGAACCCCGCACCCCCGGTGCCGGTACCGGTACACGTGAAGCCGGTGCAGGTCCGTGCGGCCCCCGCCCCGGCTGACCAGGCCTCGGACCTCTCCCTGGACCTCGTCACGGTCCCGGCGCGCCAGGGCCTGGAAGCCGTCGACATCCTCCGCCGCCGCGGGGACCGGGAGGCGGTCGGCCCGGTCCTGCACGACGGGGCCTGCGACACCCTCGGCTTCCTCGTGCCGCCCGGCACCGCCGACGCCTGGGACGTACCCGGCAGCGCCTGTACGCGGACGGACGGCCGCGGGCTGCGCATCCCCGCCGAGCCGCCCGTCTCCGGATCCGGGTGGCTGCTCCCGCCCGCCGAGGACGCCCCGGTCACCGACCCGGCCGTGCTCCGCGCCGCCCTCGACCAGGCCGCCCGGCTGATCGAGGCGGCCGACAACTGCTGCTGAGCCCATAATGGCCGGACCGGCGGAACACCTCCGCGAGGCCGGCGACCCGGGCCCCCACCAGCAAGGACCAGTGAACGTGGCACGTCGAGGAACGCCGGGCCGGGGCAAGGCGAAGGCCGCGGACAAGGCCGTGGGCCCGAAGGCGATGGGGCGCCGGGACGGCGGACGGGGCTCCGCCCGGGCCGAGCGTGAACCGGTCTCCCGGCCGGTCGGCGGCGGGCTCGCCGAGCTCATACCCGACCGGGAGCGCCCGCACGGCTGGACGCTCCTGATCGACGGCGCCCCGCAGTCCCACGTGGACCTCGACGACCCCGCGCACCTCTCGTTCGCCTACCAGCGCCGCCTCGGCCACGTCATCGACCTCGCCGCACCCCCGCTCCAGCCGCTGCACGTCCTGCACCTGGGCGGCGGCGCGTTCACCCTCGCCCGGTACACCGCCGCGACCCGCCCCCGTTCCACCCAGCAGATCGTCGAACTCGACGCGCCCCTCGTCCAGCTCGTCCGCGACCACCTCCCGCTGGACCCCCAGGCCCGCGTCCGGGTCCGGACGGCCGACGCCCGCGAAGGGCTCGGCAGATTCCCGGACGGCTGGGCGGACCTGGTCATCGCGGACGTCTTCAGCGGAGCCCGCACCCCCGCCCACCTCACCTCCGCCGAGTTCCTCACCGAGGTACGCCGGGTCCTGAAGCCCGAGGGGCGCTACGCCGCCAACCTCGCGGACGGCCCCCCGCTCGCCCATCTGCGCGGCCAGGTCGCCACCGCCGCCGCCGTCTTCCCCGAACTGGCGCTCGCCGCCGACCCGGAGGTGTGGCGGGGCCGCCGCTTCGGCAACGCGGTCCTGCTCGCCTCGGCCCTGCCGCTGCCGGTCGCGGAGTTCACCCGACGGGTGGCGAGCGACCCGCACCCCGGCCGCGTCGAACACGGCCGTGCGCTCACCGACTTCACCGGCGGCGCGGCCGTCGTCACCGACGCGGAGGCCAAGCCGTCGCCCGTGCCTCCGCCGTCCGTCTTCGAGAACCCCTGATCAGGCCATCACGGCCTACGGTTCGACGACCTGCACCGTCGGCGGCGTCCCGTTCCAGGTGCAGAACACCGAGTACGTCTTTCCGTCCGCCCCGCCCCCGTCGCTGAAGTCCACCCGGATCCAGGCGTCGTTCGTCCACACCTGCATCGACCAGCCCGGCTCCGGCGTCGCCGAGACGAGCTTCGCCGATTCCTTGCCCAGCTCGAACACCACCCGGCCGCCGTCGGTCCGGTAGCTCTTCACCTGCCCCGAAGCCTTCGCCGGAGCCGACCGCGCGGGCGGCTTCGCCGGGGTCGCCGACGGCGTACGGGAGGGGCGCGGGGCCGACGCCGAAGGGCGCGCGTCACCGGTGCGCTTCGCGGCGGAGGGAGAGGCCGACGTCCGGTGCGTCGAGGAGACGAGCGGCTCCTCGGTGCTCTGCCCGATACGCTGCGGAGCCCCCGCGCCCACCGAGATCGGCACGGCCCGGGGCGGGTCGTACGCCGTCCCCGTCATGACCGTGTGCACACCCCACCACGAGAGCGTGACCGCCGCGCCGGTGGCGAGCGACCACGCCAGCGCGTGTACGAGTCCTCGTTGCATCCGGCACATCTTGCACCACCCGGCCCGCTCCCGCTCCCGCCCGGGGCCTCGAACAACCGCCCGTCTCCGGCCTTTGCGGACGATTCCGGCGGGGCCGGGACCGGGCCCGCCGGCATGGCGTACGGTGCCGCCCATGGCAAGTGTGCTCGTGGTCGAGGACGACCAGTTCGTACGTTCCGCCCTCATCCGGCACCTCAGTGAGGCCTCCCACACGGTACGGAGCGTGGGCACCGCGCTCGAAGCGCTGCGCGAGGTCGCGCACTTCCGCTTCGACGTGGTCATCCTCGACCTCGGGCTGCCCGATCTGGACGGCGCGGAGGCGCTGAAGATGCTGCGGTCCATCACCGACGTGCCCGTCATCATCGCCACCGCCCGGGACGACGAGAGCGAGATCGTCCGCCTCCTCAACGACGGCGCCGACGACTACCTGACGAAACCGTTCTCCGTGGAGCACCTCTCCGCCCGGATGTCCGCCGTGCTCCGCCGCTCGCGCGCCGCCGGGGGCGAGGCGCCGCCGCCCCGGGTCATCCGCGTCGGCGGGCTCTCCATCGACCCGCTGCGCCGCAGCGCCGAGCTGGACGGGGCCGAACTCGACCTGACCCGGCGCGAGTTCGACCTGCTCACCTTCCTGGCCGGGCGGCCCGGCGTGGTCGTCGCCCGCAAGGAGCTGCTGGCCGAGGTCTGGCAGCAGTCCTACGGCGACGACCAGACCATCGACGTCCACCTGTCCTGGCTGCGCCGCAAGCTCGGCGAGACCGCCGCCCGCCCGCGCTATCTGCACACCCTGCGCGGCGTCGGCGTGAAGCTCCAGCCGCCGACCGACGCACCCGTCACGGAGCCGCCCGCATGAGATGGGCCCTGGTCAAGGTCTGCCTGGCGGTCACCGCGATGGTCGTCATCGCCTTCGCTGTACCCCTCGGCCTCGTCATCCGGGAGATGGCCAGCGACCGGGCCTTCTCCGACGCCGAACGCCAGGCCGGGGCCATCGCCCCGACCCTCTCCATCACCACCGACCGCGAGGAGTTGACCCGGGCCGTCCTGTCCACCGAACCGGGCGACCGGGGCCACCTCGCCGTCCACGTCCCGGCCCCCGCGAAGGCCGGGGCCGAGGCCGAGGACGGGCCCCTGGACATCGGCACCCGGCGCGCCACCCCCAAGGACGTGGCGACCGTGCAGAAGGACGGGCGGGCCTCGATCGCCGAGGTCACCGGCGGCTTCGCGCTCCTCCAGCCGACCGCGCTGAGCACCGGGGAGATCGCCGTCGTCGAGGTGTTCGTCCCCGAGGGCGAGGTCTCCAACGGGGTCGCCACCGCCTGGCTCATGCTGGCGGGCGTCGGCGTCGCCCTGATCGTCGGCTCGGTCGCGGTCGCCGACCGGCTAGGCGTACGGATGGTGCAGCCCGCCCAGCGCCTCGCCGGGGCCGCCCAGGACCTGGGGGAGGGGCGTCTCGGCACCCGGGTTCCCGAGGAGGGCCCCACCGAACTGCGTTCCGCCGCCGTCGCGTTCAACTCCATGGCCGACCAGGTCGTCCAGCTCCTGGCCAACGAGCGCGAGCTGGCCGCCGACCTCTCGCACCGGCTGCGCACCCCGCTCACCGTGCTCCGGCTGAACGCCGCGTCCCTCGGCGAGGGCCCGGCGGCCGAGCAGACCCGGGCGGCGGTCCAGCAGTTGGAGCACGAGGTCGACACGATCATCCGCACCGCCCGCGAACAGCGCCCGCAGACCCAGGGGGTGCAGACGGGGGCGGGCTGCGACGCCTCCGAGGTGATCCGCGAACGCATGGGCTTCTGGTCGGCGCTCGCGGAGGACGAGGGCCGTGAGGTGCGCCTCGCGGGAGTCGACCGTACGGTACGCATCCCCGTGGCCCGCCCCGAACTGGCCGCCGCCCTCGACGCGTTGCTCGGCAACGTCTTCCGCCACACCCCCGAGGGCACCGCCTTCGCCGTCGACGTCCACCACAGCGGCGACGCGGTCATCGTGCTCGTCTCCGACGCCGGCCCCGGGATCGACGACCCGAAGGCGGCCCTCGCCCGGGGCGCCAGCGGGCGCGACGGGGCGGCCGGCTCCGTCGGCTCCACCGGCCTCGGCCTGGACATCGTGCGCCGGGTCGCCGAGTCCACCGGCGGCGACCTGCGCATCGGCCGGTCCGTCCTCGGCGGCACCGAGGTCCGGATCTGGATCGGTCTGCACGGCAGCCGCCCCGAGCGCGGACGGCGCGGCCACGGCCGCCGCGTCGGCCGCCGGACGGGCTGGCAGCGGCGCAGGGAACCCCGGACCGCGACCGGCCCGGGGCCCCAGCATTAACCCGCACCCATGCGTTCCTTAAGCGCACCCTAAGAACATCAACTCCCGCCCGCAACGCCCCTTTCGCCCGTTTCGCTGCCGCTAGCGTGCTCCGCATCCCCCCCCAGAAGGATCCGCAGGAATCCGCAGGACACAGAGGCAGGCAGGGCACGTTGATGGCTTCCCGTACGCACCGTCGCACGACGACCACCCGCACCAAGGCGATCGGCGCGGTCGTGGCCGCCGCCGTCATCGGCGGCACGGTCCTCGCGGTGTCCGGCACGGCGCAGGCCGCCGCGGTCGGCGCCGCGTACACCCGTACCAGCGACTGGAACGGCGGCTACACGGGCCAGTACGTCGTCACCAACGAGACCGACGAGCCCCTCAGCGACTGGACGCTGGAGTTCGACCTCCCGGCGGGCACGGAGATCGGTTCGCTGTGGAACGGCGAACACACGGTGAAGGACGGCCGCGTCACCGTGAAGCCCGCGAGCTGGGACAAGGAACTCGCCCCCGGCAGGTCCGTCACCGTCGGCTTCGTCACCTCCGCCACCGGCACCGCCGGCGACCCGGCCGGCTGCCTCATCAACGACGCCGCCTGCTCCGCCGACGGCGGCGTCGTTGATGAGG
>NZ_JAFEUF010000032.1 GCF_016901035.1 Streptomyces durocortorensis | reverse complement strand
CCGAAGTCGCCGCGCCTGGAGGCTTACCAGCGGCTCCTGAAGGGGTGGGCAGCGAAGTACCCCGCGCACACTTCCTCGGCCGCGCCCGCACCGGTCGTCGCGCCGCAGCCGGAGGTGCCCGAGACGTTCACCGGCTCGGCCGCCCCGGAGCAGGCGGAGGTTGCCGCGCCGGTTCAGGCCCCGGCCGCCCTGGCGGCGCCCGAACGTCCCGCACGTTCGGCGACGTCACGGCGTGCGGCGGCCAAGAAGGCTGCCGCGCCCGCCGTCGACCCGCGCTTCCCCCACGGCCCGCTCGCCGTGCTGGACGGCGACGGCTCCGCGTACGGCGCGGGCGGGATCGTGCTGGACTGCCCGGCGACCACGATCCCGGAGCTGGTGGAGTGGACGCTGCGCGAGTCCGGCCTCGGTACCGCGAAGCTGAACCGGTACGGCAAGGACTCCGACCCGCTGATCGTTCTCACCGCGGCCGCCGCCGTGAAGCTCGGACTGCCCGAGCGCCTGGAGGGCCACGAACAGCGCCGCTCCCTGCGCCTCCCGGAGGACCACCCCGTCGTCAAGCAGGTCGCCAAGGCGAAGTGGCAGCTGACCCAGCGGGGCTTCGGACCGTGGGCGCGGATCTACCGCAAGGCGCAGGGCCGCGAGCGGCAGTGCGTGCAACTGGCGATCCTGTCGTGGGACGCCCTCGATGAGCGGTCCTGGCCCGGTGTTGCCGAGATGGAGCCGGCCGACATCGCCCGTGTCCTGGGCGTGTACGCGATGCGGGTCATCACGCCGCGCGGCTCCACGGCCGTGTCCGGGCTGGAGCTGATGACGGCGCTGCGCCCGCCGACGAAGGCCGTGCGGGACGAAGAGACCGGGAACTGGATGTCCGGCCACAACGCGGGCTCGCTGGGCACCGAGCCGATGGACCCGGCGCCGCCGGAGGCCACCCCGGAACACCCCGTCGTGATTAACTCGGGCTGGACCGGCGGGTTCCTGAACGAAGAGGCCTACCAGTGGGTTCGGTCGGTGGAGACGCTGTCCGATGAGGAGTGCACACTGCCCTTCGCGGTCGGCCTCGACCTCAACACCGCGTTCCTCGCCGCCGCGGCCCGTCTGGTTGTCGGCCTCTCGGCCCCGGACCACTTCCACGCCCCGAAGTTCAATCCGAAGATCCCCGGGAGCTGGCTGGCCGACCTCAGCCACATCGAGCTGGACCCGCGCCTGCCCTCCCCGTTCACACCCGAGGGCACCCGCCCGGCGGGGGGGGCCTGGTACCAGACGCACACCCTCGCCTACGCTCAGGAGCTCGGGCACGACGTGCACCCGATCGAGGCGTACCTGCGCAGGGAGACCGGGGCGTACCTGGACCCGTGGCACGACCGGCTGAAGAACGCCTACGTCGACACCCTCGCCGACCTCGGCGTCACCAAGGACCTCACCGACGTGGAGTTCCTGGCGGCGATGGAGCAGCACAAGCAGAACGACCCGGCGCTGGCCGCTGTCCTGTCCGCGATCAAGGCCACGGTGAAGGGCGGCGTCGGGAAGCTCCGCGAGCGCCCGCAGGGCAAGTCCTACAAGGAGGGCGAGACGTGGCCGGCCCTGGCCCGGCCGACGTGGCGCCCCGACATCCGGGCCGCCGTCATCAGCAAGGCCCGGGTCAACATGCACCGCAAGCTCAACAACATGGTCAAGATGACCGGCCTGTACCCGCTGGCCGTGCTCTCCGACTGCGTCGTCTACCCCTCGCCGGGCGAGAGGCCGCTCGACTTCCTCCCCTACGCCGCCTCGGGCAAGCCGCAGCCCGGCGGGTTCCGCCTCGGGCCCACCCCGGGCCTGGCGAAGCTGGAGGGCGTCCAGTCGATGCTGTGGGCCGTCGACCTCATGGAGCAAGGCCTCAACCCGGCCCGCCACATCAAGGGCGGCGACGCCGTCCTGGACGAAGGAGAGTAACCGGTGGGGGAGATCGAGGACGCCATCGAGCGGGTTGACCGGGAGAGCTTCACTCGCCAGCCGCCCAAGACCCTCAAGGGCCAGGTCGGCTATCTGCTCAAGCAGATGGGCAGCGCCAAGGCCGTCGCCCAGGAGCTCGGTGTCACCGCCGACTCCGTCAACCGCTACCGGCGCGGCGCCCGCAAGCACGCCCGCGCCGACGTCGCCGCGAAGATCAACGACTCCGTACGGCAGCGCTGGCAGCCCATGGTGCGCAAGCGCCGGCAGAAGCAGGCCGCCGCATCCGGTGGGATCACGGTGGAGACCCGGGCCCGGTTCGGCTACACCTCGTCCGCCGGATCGACCGACGACGGCCGCTTCCGCCGCCTCACCGTGAAGCTCCCCGCCACGTACGCGCAGCGCCTCTTCGACGCTCGCAAGGCCGGTGCCAGCGACCAGGAGATGCGCGGCATCATCGCCGAGGGATTCAAAGAGATCTACTTCCAGGACGGCGGAGGTCGCGCCGCAGGACTCTCCGACGTCACCCTCAACGACATCGACTACCTCGACCTCGACTACTGACCTTTCGCTTGCATCCTGGCGTCAGCAGCTCGACGGATTGGACAGCCATCTCATGATGGCAATGGGCGGCCGTCCAAGACGTGCGGGATATTTCTGTCAACTTGGCAGCGGCGAAGTGGACTTGGGTTGGCTTGACTGTCTGCATGCGGGCAACGGATGGTGCTGTTCGAGGCGGAGGCGATACAGCCGTAGATGCCAGCCGGATCGACGTGTGCTTTCGAGACCCGTTGGAGCGCGCGCACCAGGTCCCGTGGTTCGAGGCTGCGCAGGACACTGTCTTCGAGGACTGTCCTGCCGTGCGGCCGTTTCCTGTCCGGTATGGGCGGCGCGTGGCTCCGGGCTGGTGGTGGTCGTCGACCAGCGGGCGGCTGGTGGCGTACGGGTCTGGTGTCATGCGGACCCAGCTCATGCTGTTGGACCGGGATTCGGCGGTGGTGGCGCTGGCCTGTCGGCCGGTGGAGCTGGTGTGGCGCCAGGGCGGCAAGGTCGTCCGGCATGCACCTCAGTTGATGGCCAGACTGGAGAACGGCAGTGGCCTGCTGGTCGACTGCGCAGGGCGTGGCGGGCCCTCTGCTCGGTTGGCTGAGCGGGCACGGGTGGTGGCAGGTGCTGCGGAGGCGGTGGGCTGGTGTTACCGGCTCGCGGAGCCGCCGGACCCGGTATTGACGGCCAATGTGCGGTGGCTGGCGGGCTACCGGCACCCCCGGCACGCAGCGGGGTCGTGGATGTCGGCTCTGGTGGAGGCCTTCAGCAGTCCACGGCCGGCGGTGGAGGTAGTGCGGGAGCTGGGTGACCCGATCGCCGTCTGGCCTGTGGTTTTTCACGCGTTGTGGACCGGTGTGCTGAGTGTGCGGTTGGACGAACCGCTGCACGAGCGTGCCGTCGTCTCGGCTGCACGGCGGGAGGCCGGAGCGGCGTGACGCGTGCGGTTGTCGAGGTCGGGGCGCGCGTTCGCTACGACGGGCGGGTGTGGACGGTCGTTGTGCTGAAAGGTGCTCGGGTCACGCTGGTGACCGACGAGGGTGCCTCGGCGGTGGTGCTGCTGCCGTATCTTCTCGCAGATCCGTCCTTTGAGGTGGAGGGCGGGTGTGCGCCGGGGAGGGTGCCGCCGTTCGGGCTGCTGGAGTCACTGCCGGTGGAGCTGCGGGAGCGGGCTCTGGCGTGGCAACGGCATCTGCGTGAGGTGGAGACCGGCTTTCCTGGTGCGGTCGGGCAGGGCGCCCCGCGTGAGCAGTTCGATCCGGCGACGCGGAGCCTGGCGCAGCGGGAGCGGGCGAAGGCCGAGGAGTTGACGGCGGCGGGCTGGGCGGCGAGTACGGCGACGGTGCGCCGGATGCGGGCGCGCTACCGCAGCGAGGGCTTGTGGGGGCTGGTGGACGGCCGGGCGGTGAGGGAGCGGTCGGCGGTGGGGCGGGCCGATGAGCGGGTGGTCGCAGCGGTCAGGAAGGTGTTGGAGGGGCAGCGGGAGCGGTCGACGGGCACGCTGGTGCGACTGCGCCGCCGGGTGGGGTGGCTGCTGGAGGAGGAGTACGGCGCGGGGGTGGTGGCTCTGCCGCCGGCGTCGACGTTCAACCGGCTGGTCCACGCGGTGGCCGACGGGCAGGGGCTGCTGGGGACAGCGGCGCAGCGGCGGTGGCATGCGTCGCGGCCGGCACCTCCGTTCATACCGACGGTGGCACTGCGGCCCGGCGAGCTGGTGATGCTGGACAGTACGCCGCTGGACGTTATGGCGGTGCTGGACGACGGTGTGACCGGCCGTCTTGAGCTCAGCATCGCGCTGGACGTGGCGACGCGCAGCATCTGCGCAGCAGTGCTGCGTCCGGTAGGCACAACGTCGGTGGACGCGGCGATGCTGCTGGCGCAGATGGTGGTGCCGACGGTGATGCGGCCGGGCTGGGACGCGGCACTGTCCATGCAGCGGTCGGTCATCCCGTATGAGCGGCTGGTGGCGTTGGACGCGCGGCTTGAGCAGGCGGCTGCCCGGCCGGTGATCATGCCGGAGACGGTGGTGGTGGACCAGGGCCGGGTGTACGTGTCGGCTTCGTTCGTGTCGGCGTGCGAGGGCTTGGGGGTGTCGGTGCAGCCTGTGCCGCCGGCGAACGGGCCGGCGAAGGGAAACGTGGAGCGGACCTTCCGCGCGATTGCCGACGGGTTCAGCCAGTACCTGCCGGGCCACACCGGTTCGGATGTCTCCCAGCGGGGCGCGGCCGCAGAACAGGATGCCTGCTGGAGTCTGGCGCAGCTTCAGGAGCTGTTGGACGAGTGGGTCATCTGTGGGTGGCAGGAGCGCGCGCATGAGGCGCTGCGGCACCCGATGATGCCGCGGGTCGCCGTCTCACCCAACGAGATGTGGGCGGCTCTGGTGGCGGTGACGGGGCATGTACCGGTGCCCTTGTCGGCCGACGACTACGTTGAGCTGCTGCCGGTACGGTGGCAGGCCGTCAACGACTACGGCATCCGCTTCGGCTACCGCACCTATGACCACCCCGGCCTGAACCCCTACCGGCGCCGCCGCTCCCCGCGGGCGGACAAGAATGGACGGTGGGAGGTCCACCACAACCCCTATGACCCTAACCGGGTGTGGGTGCGCCTGCCCGAGGGCTGGCTGGAAGTCCCGTGGGTCCACGCGGCGGCGGTCAGGCGCCCGTTCACCGCGTTCACCTTCGACCACGTCCGCCGCACCGTGGAACGCCGGCATGGCCGTGAAGACCACGAGGCGGTGATCGCCCAGGCACTCGATGCGCTGCTGCGCCGTGCCAGCCAGGGACTGGGCAGCAGGCGAGAGCGGACGGTAGCCGCTCGGGCCCAGGCTGCCGCGCAGATGACCGATCCCTCCCCCGCCACCGCCCCGCAGCAGTGGCCTGCGCCTCTCGCGCCGGGGGCCTCGTTCGGGCTGCCCGGCTCCTTCACCGTCCCGCTTCAGGATGCCGACGGCTGGGACACCGACGACAGCCTGGACGACATCGAGGACAACCAGGACGACGAGGACTACCTTCTCGCCGCCCTCACCGACGGCCAGGACACCGCGGCAGGCCACGCGGATGAGGCCGAAGTATCCGAGCCGACGGCCGAAACGGCCCGGGAGCAGGCCGCTGAGCAGACGCTGGACGCTGCCAGGGCGCGCAGCATGCGCATCTATGACCCGTACCAGGAGGCCCAGGCATGGTGACGACAATCCATACCGCCACCGCGCAGCACAGCACTTTCCATCCTCTGACCACGTGGGACGGGTGGCAGCAGTTCGTCGACACACCCCCCGACCCGATGCTGGACGTTGGCGACCAGGAGTGGACCATGGAGCAACGGGAGGACTACCACGCGCGGTTCGTGGTGCTGAAGACTCCCGCGATGGACGCCATCTCCACCGCGGTACGCCGTCTGCTGCTGCTCAACCGCGGCCAGCAAGGCGGAGCCAGGCGCGGCCTGATCATCTCCGGGCCGGCGACCACCGGGAAGACCACCGCGATGCAGCAGCTCGGGCGCACCGTCGAACTGGCCGACCGGCACCGCCACCCGAACCGGGAAGGGCGGCTGCCGGTTTTGTTCATCACCGTGCCGCCGTCCTCCACCCCGAAGATGCTCATCAGCGAGTTCGCCCGCTTCCTGGGCCTGCCGACGTTGGAGCGGATGAATCAGATCCAGATCACCAACGCTGTGTGCGAGCTGCTGTGCGAGATGGGCACCCAGCTGGTCCTGGTCGACGACGTGCACCTGATGGACACCCGCAGCCGGGCCGGCGCAGAAACTTCCGACCAGCTGAAGTACCTCGGCGAGCGGATCCCGGCGACCTTCGTCTACTCCGGCATCGACGTCGAATCCTCGCCGCTGCTGACCGGGGTACGCGGCTCCCAGCTCGCCGGCCGCTTCAAGATCGTGCGCAACCAGCCCCTGCGCTACGGCAGCGCCGCGGACAAGCAGATCTGGCAGGACCTCGTGCACGGTATGGACAGCGCCCTGCGGCTACGCCACCACCGGCCCGGCACCCTGGTCACGCACGCCGCCTACCTGCACGCCCGCACCGGCGGCCGCATGGGCAGCCTCTCCCACCTCATCCGCGAAGCCGCCCTGGTGTCCCTGCTGGACGGCACCGAGAAAATCACCAAGAAGCTGCTCGAAGAGATCGAGCTCGACACCGCCGCCGAACAACGGGCCCGGGCACCGCACCACCGCCGGACGCCCCCGCAACGCCAGCCCTAACCGGCCGCACCTGCATCAACCGTCCCCGTCGTCTCGCTCCCGCGCCCCCGTTTGGCCGCTGCCCGGATGCCGGTACATCCGAGCCCGTCAGAAACGACCTCATCTCCCTGATGCACGACTTTCCTCCACCACAGCCGCAGCCGCAGCCGCAACGTACGGCTGCGGCACGTTCGGGGCGGGTACGGCTCGCGCCGCTGCAGGGCGAGACGAATCTGTCGTACCTGGACCGGCTGGCCGACCGCTACCGGCTCGGTGTTAGAGACCTCATCCCCGCACTCCTCCAGGTCGGCGGAGGTCTGTTCAAGGGCTACCGCACGGACGGCGAGATATACCTCAATGCCGAAGCCCGCGCCCGCATCTCCGCGTTCTGCCGCGTGCCCGAGGAGATCCTGCAGCGGGCCCTGCCCGCCTGGACCGCGCAGGAACCTCTCTCTTCGGGCGGGGCGGGCGCAGCCGGGCGGTTCCGCTTCGGGGCCGTGGTGCCAGCCGCGGGAGAAGGCTGCCGGCCGTGCACGGCCGCACGCACCGGACGGGCCAAGCCCGCCCGGCTCTACCTGAAACCGCACACCCGCATCTGCCCGCGCCACCGGCGCTGGATGCTCGGAACCCACTGGATCGACGGTGCACCAGCCGAGACCGAGCAGGTCGACCTGGCGGGACTGCCGCAGATGGTCGCGGCGCACCGGCGGCATCTGGATCTGCTGCGCCATCGGCCGGACGCCGCCCGCGCGTTCGAGGTCGCGCACGCCGTGATCGTCTCCTGGTGGGCGCAGCAATGGCCCGAGGAGGAGCAGTGGCCTCACCGGGTACGCCAGCTCACGCCGCAGGGGGCCGATCCCGGCTGGTGGCGGCTGCTGGCCAGGGACGTGGTCACCTACCCGGAGACCGTTGCCCTCGCCTCGGTGCTCACCGATGAACGCACCAGGCAGCGGCTGCTCGCCGACACCGGCGGGCATCTGCCTCACACGCTCGCTCACGTGCCTGGTCTGGTCGGCGAACTGGCGCGGGTCACGGGGCGGCCGTGGCTCGTTGAGCGGATCGCCTCGACCTCAGCCGGTCCCTTGCTGCTCTGGGCGCAGCACTGCGTACGGGCCGATGCGTCCACAGCCGTCACCGACCGGCTGTGGACGCTGCACATGGCGCACCGGCCCCGCCCCATCGCCCGCGAACTCACCGCCTACCGCGACGCCGCACAACAGCCGGAGAAGACGGCGGGCGGTACGCGGCTGCACCTGGGGCTCCGGCACAGATCGGATCAGGCGTTCACAACGGGGCTGGCACACGCCCGTGCCTACGCCGCGGTACACGGCCATCTCGCCGCCCCGATCCACAGCCGGTTCGACGGCTTTGCCCTGGGCCGATGGCTGTCGAATCATCGGAAGTTCCCGGCGATGCCGCCCGAACACGTCGCGGAACTCGAGGCGCTGGATCCGTGGTGGCGACCACCGTGGACGGTGATGTGGCAGCGCTTCTACTACCAGGCCCGTGACCACGTCCGCGCCCGCGGACCCTTGCGGCCCGACCGCGGCTTCCCCGCTACCAGCTTCGGCCTGGGCGAATGGCTGTACAGCCAGTGCACCGGCTACGACAGCCTGCACCCCGCACAGCAGCGCCTCCTGGCCGACATCGGCCTCACCCCCGAGGCTGTACGGGCGGCCAGGCCCCGCCGCAAGAACATGGCCACCCACTTCCAGCGGGCCCTCGCCTGCGCCAGCACCTACGCCGGCACGCACGGCACGCTGGTGACCGCGACCACCGACACCGTCCAGGACGGGCTGAAGCTGGGACAGTGGCTGGCCAACCAGCGCAGCAAAGACCGCGCCCACCTGCACCGCCACGGCACTCCCTCGCCCCGGGCCCAGGCGCTGTCGGCGATCGACCCCTGGTGGAACCCACCCTGGACACTGGAATGGCAGCGCTCCTGGCACCAGGCACACACCCGCGTTGAGGGCGGTCACCTCCTGGACGCCGCAGCCGGGTTCCCCGGCACCACCCGCGCACTCGCCACGTGGCTAACCACCCAGTGCGCCCAGTTCGACACCCTCCAGCCCGACCAGCAGGATCTGCTCGCCCGCATCGGCATCACCGCGGACCGGGCCCGCGGCGCGGCCGCACGGCCCGCCGAGAACGAGGCCGACTTCGCCACCGCCCTGGGCTACGCCCGCTCCTACCACGCGGCACACGGCACCCTCGCTGCCGCGATCAGCACCGTCCACGACAGGTTCCACCTCGGACGGTGGCTGCGACGGCAACGCCAGCACGCCCGTACCGACGCCGGCCGGGGCACGCCTCCATCCGCCCAGACGAAGGCCCTGTCCGCGGTCGATCCGTGGTGGTGTCCGCCCTGGAACCTGGCGTGGCAGCGGGCTTGGCAGCACATCCACGACCAGGTCCGGGCCGGCCACCGGCTCGACGCCGACCACCACTTCCGCAGCTTCGCCCCCACCCAGCGCGCCTGGCTACGCTTCCAGCGCACCCACTACGACGACCTCCACCCCGACCAGCAGCGCCTCCTGGCCGACATCGGCCTCACCCGCGAGAGGGCCCGCACCCGGCCCATCGCTCCCTACGCCGAAACCGCCCTCGCCCACGCCCGTGCCTACGCTGCCGCCCACCACACCCTGGCTGTGGCCTACTCCACCGTCCACGACGGTTTCCCCCTCGGCCACTGGCTCAACGACCAGCGCCAACAAGCCCGACGCGACACCACCCCCAACGCCCGCCACCAGGCCCTCACCGCGATCGACCCGTGGTGGAACCCGCCCTGGGACCTGGCCTGGCAACGCGCCTACACCCGCACCGCACAAGCCCGCCCCGGGGGCCCGCCGGCCGACGTACGCACGTGGATCACCGCACAGCGCACGGCCTGGGATCGTCTACGCCCCGAGCAGCAGAAGCTCCTGACCGAGGCGGGTATCACGTCCGGCAGCGAGAACGCCGCTGGCCAGCGGTGCAGGACCAGCCGCGTCTATCCGCCGAGTCCCGGACTCGACCACGCACGCACCTACGCCCTGGCCCACGGCCACCTTTCCCCCAGCGCCGACACCCACCACGACGGCTTCCCTCTGGGCCGCTGGCTGGTAGAAACACGCCGCAAAGCCCGACAAGGACAACTCGCCCTCACCACAAGTCGGGCCCTTGAGGACCTCGATGCCTGGTGGAACCCACCCTGGCCCCACACCTGGCAACGCACCTACCAGCAAGCCCGCGCGCACCACGACACCGGCCAGGACCACTCCCCCACCCTCCATCGATGGACCGAACGCCAACACACCCGCTGGACCACCCTCCACCCCCAGCAACAACACCTCCTCACCACCATCGGCATCGTTCCCGTATGAACCGACAACACCACCGCTGTCAGACCCATACGGAACAATCCCGCCATGGGCGAATCCCTCACGACACAGTTCCTCAGCGCGGACCTCGATACGGCCTGCCCCGCCTGCGGCTACCTGATGTGGGTCCGCTACTCAGAGGTCGTAGCCCAGACCGCCGTGACCTGCCCCTGCTGCTACACCCACATCTGGCTGATCGACGAGACCGGCAGCGCACAGAACGCAGGCGACGCCATCCAGCAGCAGATCACACAAGCTCTGAAAGGCCTCTTCCGGTGAAATACCAGCAGCGCCTCCAGGTCGCCGTACGCGAACGCCTACGCAAACTCATGACCGCTCCCTACATCAGTGCCGGCCACGAAGTCCATCTCGCCGTCACCTGGATCAACAGCCAACCCGCCCTTCGAGGCATCCTCGAAGAGGCGTCCCGAGCAGAGCCAGGCGTCGACCGAGACCGGTTCCGTACCGGGCTTACCGGCAACGCCCCGTTCATCTGGCCCAGCAGGACCGAAGAAGGGCGCGCGACACTCATCTGGGACCTGATGCAGGCCATAGCAAAAGCAGACGCAGACGACCCATCCGCCGGGTGGCGGACAGCGAGCGCGTACAGCAGCGAAAGACGCCACCAGGACAGCTGGCGGGAGTTCGCCGAGGATGTCCTGCAGCCTCTGTTCGACTTCCTCAGTGAACGCGTCGGTGCCGAGAGCAGCATCCTGCACACCCTCGAGCGCTACCGCACACGCATCGAATGGTTCGACCGCGAGGAGCTATACACGCGCTTCACCGCCGACACCGCCAACGGCGAAGAGGTCTACAACCTCGACCTGCAGCGCTTCCTCTTCCTCGAAGGCGACCACATCACCCACGCCAAACCGCGCTCAGCCTCCGGCGAAGCCGACCTCGTCGGGGACCTACACGGCCGTGACCCCCTGGTCTGCGACGGCAAAATCTTCGACGGAAAGAGCCGCGGCAAGAGCTACCTCGTCAAAGGCGTGCACCAGATCATCAAGTACGCCCACGACTACGGGCAGCACACCGCCTACCTCGTCATCTACAACATCACCGACAAACTCCTCGAGCTGCCCACCGACGGCACCCCCGGCGCATGGCCCCCATACACCGAACTATCCGGTGTCCGCGTCCACTTCATCCACGCCCGCGTCGCGCCACCCGCCACCACCGCCAGCAAAGCCGGCAAAGCCACCCGCGTCACCCTCACCCGAGACGACCTCACCAACCCCGACACCACCTGAGCCGTCCCATCAAGTAGCAGCTCACTGAAACTGCACGCCGCTCGATCAACCTGCGCACCCACGTACGCAACAGGCCAGGAGGACACCGACCCGCCCAGCCCCACAATCCGAGCACCCCAGGCACACGAACATCACCCACAAGAACTGAGAAACCCCAGCTCACAGCCACAGCAACAACTCAGAAAAACTAGGCGACGACACGCGCGCAGCGGCTGGAGAAGCTGGGCATGGTCTGGAATCTGGCCGATGAGCGGTTCCAGGAGAACCTGGAGGCCGCGAAGGCGTACCACGCGGACCATTGGACCCTCTGCGCTCCGAGGTCCGCCGCTGCTCTCGACAGGCCGGTAGGGCAGTGGTTGAGCAATTTGCGCCGCCCCGGTGCGCTGGAGGACCACCCCGAGTGGAAGACCGCGCTGGAGGCCGTGGACGCGCACTGGAACCCGGCGTGGCCGGCGGAGTGGCAGAGGCACTACGCCGCGCTGCGGGAGCTGCTGACGGATGAGGACGACCGCTCCGAGGTCCTGCCCGGCTTCACCGTCCACGGCATGGACGTGGGGAAGTGGCTGGCGAAGCAGCGTCAGCACGCGGTCTGGGCGGGGCTGATGGAGGAGCAGCGCGAGCTCCTGGCGGCGGTCGGCGTCGTACCGCTGCCCCCGGAGCAGGCGGAGCCCGCCAAGGCCCCCAAGAAGGCTGTGAGCGCCTTCGAGAAGGGCGTGGCGGCCCTAGAGCAGTACAAGGCCCGCGAAGGCTCTCTGAGCGTCCCCAGAGGCCACGAGGAACGGATCGTGGTCGGCGGCCAGGAGCACGTCGTGAAGCTCGGAGTGTTCCTCAGCAACAGCAAGAGCCGCCGGGCCAAGCTCACCGCCGACAAGCTCCAGGCGCTCGCCGCGGTCGGGCTGGAGTGGGCCGTGACGGAGGTGGCGGCGTGATGACCGCAGCCGGGAAAGATCAGCGGGTGCAGGAAGCTGTACGGCGGCACGTCCGCACCAGGGCCTTCGCGGACGCTGAGAACGTCTTCACGGCGGTGCTGTCCGACCCGGGGGTGCGGGAGGCGCGGGACCGGCTCGAGGCGGCGGAGACGGAGCTGGGCCCGGAGCTGGGCGCCCGTCTCCAGCCGTTCCAGGACCGCTACGACCAGGCCGTGGCGGAGGGTGACGCGAACGGGCTCGCCGGGCTCTGTGGGTGCAAGCACGGCCGCTGGGGGCGGATCTGCGTGCTGCCCGACGGGCACGAGACCTCGATGGAGGAACCGCACTGGGGCCGCAACAGCGAGGGCCGGCCAATCGCATGGGTGGGCAGCGCACCCGACGACTGGTAGGCAGCGGCGGTGAGACCGACGACAGGACCCCGGGGCGCAGGGCGGCCCGGGGTCCTTCGCTGTCCGGGGTCGGGGTCCCGGATCCAGGCTCTACACGCACTGAGGTGCGATGCCCGAGGGTTCTGACCTGCGGCATCGAACTGGAGTGCGTGTAGAGCCTGGGACTTGGGCTGCTCCCCCTGCCGCTAGGAGCTCAGCTCCAGAAGCTTTCGATCTTGTCCGTGCGGCAGAACTCACGGCTCTCTCGGGGCGTGAGTTCGTGCGGGAGTGCTGCGGCTTTGATGCTGGCGGCGACTTCCTCGGTCAGGAGGCCCTGGGAGTGGAGCTGTTCGACGAGCAGGTCCAGCGCTTTGGAGGTGGCGACGGTCTTTTCCAGGGTGCGGCTGAACTGGGGCTGGTTGATCCCCGCGTAGCCCAGCGGAGGATCCGGCTGATCTTCGTCAGCGACAAGCGCCAGGTTGTGGAGTCGGGTGTCGCCTTCGCCTTGTTGCCACAGGCAGCGGCCGAAGCGCATGCGGAGCGGGGTCTCACTGACGCCGCGGCGAACGACATCAACGTAGTTGTCTCCCGCCGTGACGAGCAGTTCCTCCAGGCGCTCGCCTTCTTCGCCGGAGACCTCGGTGATGAGAGTTACCAGGAGCATCCCTTCGGTGAAGTCCTCGTTGTACTTGACCGGGACGAGGGTGAGCCCTGCGACCTCCACGGCGGAGGCTTTCAGCTCTTCCACTTCTTGGAGCTCGACTCGGTGGGTGTATACGCGCGGCCGGGCGTTGTCGGTGTACGAGAAGCTGTGGTCGCCCACCAGCCAGGAGGTGCCCTCTCCCTGGAGGGGTTGTCCGGCGGGAGCCGCGGCGGCCTTGAGCTCGCTTTCAAAACCGTCTTGCAGATCGCTCGGCACACGCAGCTCAAGCTCCACGCGCCGCAACTGTCGTCCGGTGTGGGGGGAGGTTGCAGGCGGCAGCTCGTCTGTCTCGAACTGCCTGTCGGAACCCAGGAGATGAAGAGAAAAATCAGTCATGTCACTACTGTCCCAGAAGGTACTGACAGCCGGTTGGCCATGTCGTGACGCCAGGGCCGCACAGTCGTTGAACAGCGCGAACCCAACCGGGCCCCGGGGACGTCATGGCTGATCCCCCCCGGGGCCCGTGATGTGTCCGGCTCCGGGCCGGTCAGTCCTTTTCGGTCTCCGGGCCGGTGCTCCCGGCGGCCTCCTCTCAGGCGATGGCGTGGTCCAGAAGGGACCGCATCCGCGACAGCTCGGCGGTCGTCTCCGCCGACGCACCCGGCTGGTTCTTGGTGGGCGTCCCCGTGTTCGCTTCGTCGATCGGAAGTTGTGGGCAGGCCTGGACGGGGGTGGTGGCCAGGGCCAGGCTGTGTGGATGAACGACGAAGACGCAGCCCCGGGGGAAGACAACCGTGCGGTTAAAGTGGCCCTCTACATGGAAACGCTCCAGGCCCGGATGGACCCGGACCAGTACAGGGCTCTGGCACACGCTCTGCACGAGGCGTTCCATCTGCTGGCTCAAGGCCGCGAAGGCACCATCGGCTCCGAGGACGACTCCATGGAGTTCACGCCCGAGATGCATCGGGAGTTCGCAACCGTCCTGACGATGCTGCTCACCGGCAAAATGGACCAGCAGGTCGTCGATGTCCCCGGATCCGACGGCCACTCCGGCTTCGTCCTCATGGACCCTGAAGAGGCCGACGACCCTGCCAAGGTGCAGGAAGTCCGCGACTTCATCGACCAGTGGAGCACCGAGCGCGAAGCCGTGGACATCGAGCTGGACGGCATCGCGCGGGTCAGCAACCCGAGCGCCGAAGACCACGGCGGCTGAGCACCTGTCGGCCAGGTCACCGGTGGGCAGTCAGCTCCTTAGCGGTGGGCCGGTCGGCAGGATCAGGTGTCAGGCACGCGGTGATGGTGTCGCGCCTGGGTACAGCGGGATCAGGGGGTACTGACGGGCTCGGGGGCGGCGCCGACGAGGCGGTCCAGGCGCTCGTAGAGAGCGCGGACGAGGCGGGCGCGGCCTTGGACACAGCGCACGGTGCCTTCCACGCGGACCGCCAGTCGGCGGTCGGCTTCGTCGAGGACGACGTCGGCGAGCGCGCGGGCGGCGTGTTCGTCGGGCAGCAGGTCTGCGGCGCGGCGGACGTCGCCGGCCACGGCGCGGGCGGCGCCGGTGAGGAGCAGCGCGATCTGTTGGAGGTCCGCGGGGGCCAGGCCGGGATCGCCGGTCCATCCGAACACCGCCTTGATCAGGCACTCGTGGGGTGCCCGGTCGAGCGGGAGGTCTGCTTCGAGGTGTCCTTCGGGATCGTGCAGGACCAGGTGTGTGCTGGTCATCGGTGCCTCGCCGTGTCGTCGTGGCCGTCGGCCTGGTCGTCCGTGGCCTGGGTGGTGTGGGCGAGGAAGCGGGCGTAGCCGCGATCAGCGCGTTCCAGCAGCGCCGGAGAAGGCCGCCCGAAGCCGGGGCGCTGGAGGCTGGGGCCTTCCGGTTCGGGTCGGGCGGGTGTGGGTGCGCTCATGGGCACCGCCTTCTGTTGCTGGGTGCGTCAGTGTCGTTCGACGCTACGGAGAAGGCGGATTGGTCCTCAACAAGATTGCGGGTAATTGCGGCAGGTTCACTCCAGGGCGTCGATCGCGGCCCGGATGAGGGCGCGGGCGGCGTCGCCGTACACGGCCATCTCCGCGAGGCCGGCGAACGCCCTGGCGTAGTCGGCAAGCTCGCGCGGCTGCGTCACCTTGATCTCCGCCGTCAACGTCTCCACCACGGCCATGGTGTCGTCGTGGACGTAGAACGCCTCCAGCGGCCACACGGTGCGCTGCGCGGTGAACGGGATGATCCCCAGCGAGACGGAGGCGAGCGGCATCACGGCCAGGAGGTGGCGCAGCTGCCCACGCATCGCCTCCGGGTCGGCCGTTTGGTAGCGCAGGACGGACTCCTCGAGGAGGACGACGTAGCGGTGGCCGCCCTCGTAGAGGAAGCGGGAGCGGGCAACGCGTGCGGCGACGGCTTCGGCGACGTCGTTCGGTGTGCCCTGGAACGCGGTGATCTGGTTCATGAGGGCGGTCGCGAACGCCGGGGTCTGGAGGAAGCCGGGCGGAACGTTGGAGAGGTAGACCCGGCAGTGGCGGGTCTGCTCGTGAAGGGCGAGCCAGTCCTCCTGGACCTGGCGCATGCCGCCCTGGTGCAGGCGGCGCCACTCCATGTACATCGAGTCGACCGCGCGGGCGGTGGCGATGAGGTCGTCGGCCTGGTCGTCCGCGCCGCACGCCGAACACCAGGTGCGGATGTCGGTGTCCGAGGGGGCGACTGCGGCCTTCTGGATGCGGGTGGTCTTGGCGGGGTGCCAGCCGCACCGGGCGGAGATGTCCTTCCCGGTGAGGCCGGCGTCCTTGCGCAGGTGCTGCAAGCGCACGGCGAGCGCCTCGCGGGCCGCCTGTGCGCTGGAGGAGGGGGAGGCGGTCGTCATGAGGTGCGTGGCCCTTGGGTTGTGCGTCGGTCAGATGCGGTAGTCGGCGTGGTCGGTGGCCAGGTCCCACACCGTACGGAACGCCTCGGCACACAGCTTGATGGCCTGCGGGTCCTTGGTGTGGTCAGGTTCCAGGGCCTGGCCGTCGCCGGAGAAGATGTTCCAGCGCACGATGCGGTCGTCGATGAGCCAGAAGTCGTTGCCGGGCAGGGCGAGGGTGGAGGCGTGGCGGCGGGGCAGCCAGCGGACCTGTTCGCCGGCGCGGAGGTTGGCGTCGGTGATGGCGTGCTCGAAGCGGATGTAGTCGGTGACGGGCTCGGATACGATCCGGGCCCGCCGGACTGTCACCCCGCAGGCGACGGCCCGCTCCACCAGCGGCAGCCATCCGCTCCAGTACTCCGAGTCGTCCGCCGGCACGCTCCCGTCGCGCAGGAAGGCGTCGTAGACCTCCCGCTCCTCCCCCACGGCGTAGACGTCCCGCAGCTCCAGGTGCAGGGCGTGCCGCTGGGCGGAGTCGAGGAGGTCCTCAAAGCTGGGTGCCGGCGGCTTCTGCGGCATCGCACGCCTTCCTGATCTGATCCACCATCCGCACCGAGATCCGGATGACTCCCTCGTCATCCGCCGGTGGACTGTCCTGGCTGCACGCGGCCCGGGTCGCCGCGTCGGCGAACTTGCCCTGCAGAACCAGTTCCGGCCCCTCAGCGGCCTCGGTGTCCACCCACACCGCCGGGCAGTTCCCTCCGCCCGAGTTCGGGTCCGTGCCGAAGAAAAGTAACGCCATGATCGCCTCCGAAGCGAGCCGGTTGCACGTAGTTGCATGACGACCGTCCCGCGCGCAGGGCTCTCGGTCAAGACGGGACCCCAGGCTCCTTCGCGCCCGGGGCCCCGTGCTGTCAGCACGTTCAGGCGGTGAGCTTCGTGAAGACCGCCTCGAAGCGGTCGAGGGTGTCGTCGTCGACCTGCGCGAAGAAGCCGTCCCTGTCGCTGGTGAGCTGGTGCGCGGGTCCGACGTGGTCGAAGTCCCGCGACTTCTGCTGCTTCTCCCGGGCGATGCCGATGCGCTTGAGAATCGGGAGGGGATTGTCAGGGTTGATCAGATCGGCTTCGTGGACGGTGACTTCGGTCGCCCTGTTGTAGAGCCACAGGTAGTCCTTGGTGGAGAACAGGTCCTCGATGTCGGCAGTCTCGGGGAGTCCTTCAAGTTGGCCGATGATGGTGATGTGGGAGGCGTCGACGTTGGCGGCCTGTGCAGCGCTGAGGACTTTGGCGGTCACCTTGGTGGTCTCGGCGCCGTCGATGAGCGCGCGGACTGACAGTCGGCGTCCCATGACGGCGACGAAGGCGGGCATGTTGCCGATGCCGCCGACCGGGATGATCGACAGGCGGGGGTCGAGGCCGGTGCGGCCCTTGCTGATCAGGTGGTCGGACATGCGCATGAGGAAGACGAAGTCGCTGCTGCCTTCCACCGCGAGGAGCGGGCCGGCACCGAGGAACAGGTGCTGCGACACGGAGTATCCGAGCGCTGCCTCCACCGGCAGGATCGTCTTGGGGTCAGCCGACAGGCTGACCGGGGTGATGACGACACCGAGGCTGGCGTCCGTGCGCGTGGCCTGGTCATGGATGGCGCGCATGGTTTCGTACCGGGTGGGGTCGATCATGTGCTGGGAGTGCGTGGTGTAGAGGACCTGCTGCTTGGTGCCGAGCTCGCCGTAGATGTACCGCAGGAAGTCGCCCTGGGCTTCGCCGTGGAGGCTGGTTCCGGGCTCGTCCAGCAGGACCACGACACGTTCGCTGCGGTCACGGTAGGCGCTGAACGCGGCGAGGAACGAGAAGAACCACTGGAAGCCGGTGGAGCGCGTGGCGAAGTTTGTCTCCACCCCGTGCCGGTCGTCGCGCAGCTCGATCTTCAGAATGCGGTGGTGCGGCTGGGGCTCGCCGTTCGCGTCGTTGGGCATGGCGACGAGGTCGGTGTCGAAGGCGACGGTGAGCGCGTCGTTCTGCTTCCAGTACTCGAAGACCTGGTCGCTCAGTTCCATGCTGGCGGCCTGGAGCTCTGCCTTGCGGCTGACGTAGTTCTCGTCGAGGAAGTCCTCGGGGCCCTCGCCGGCCAGGCGCAGCAGCGACAGGATCGTCCCGTCTCCCCTGTATCGCTTCCCGGCGTTCCTGCGTTCGGCCAGCGAGTGCAGGTCGCACTCCCCCGGCAGCAGCTCGTAGGTGGAGAAGTAGAAGAACTTCGGGATGAGGCCGATCAGGGACTGGAGCTGGTCGTCGTCCATGTCGTCTTCCAGGAACAACTTGTACTTGACCAGGGCGGAAGGGACCTTGTCCAGCACCTTGGCGCGGGCCGTCTTCTTGCCGTCCTTCAGCTCCTTGGAGCGCTCCTTGACTGCGGCCCCGACGTCAGCCATCGACGTCAGCTGCAGGAGCATCGCGCGGTCCTCATCGTCGTCGATGCCGCTCTCCTGGATCACCTTCTCCAGCACGTGCTCCAGGGCGCAGTCGAATCCGACCTGGAGCTCCCCGCCGTACGTTCGCGAGGCCACCACCCGGACCTCGGCCGGCGGGCGGAGACCCAGCTCGTTCTCAATCGCGTCGAGGTCGCTCTCCTCCAGCGAGAAGACGGCGGTGACCGGTGCGACCTCGTCCAGATTCTTGGACCGGCGGTCCCGGGCCAGGTGGCGGCGCGGATAGTCCGTGGTGAGGCTGAACTCGTCAGACTCGTTCGCCGGGTTCAGTCGGTGCAGCGCCTTGAGGATTGTGGTCTTACCCGACTCGTTCTTGCCGATCAAGCACGTCACCCCGGGATCGACCGCCATGGTCTGCCTGTTGGTGAAGTTCCGGAACGCGTCGATCTCTACCGTGTGCAACAGCATCGGGCTTCCATCCATCCCCCGGGGCCTCATTGCCCTGGTCGATCAGCCGACGGCACCGCACCTCACAGAAGACAGGAGGCCGCAGCCGTACGACAGTGGCTTGATCCGCCAGTATGCGCGCGGCCACTGACACTGGTCCTGCCTTTTCGCGGAGCACAAGGGCCGGGCCGGTGTAGGCGCACCCGGGCCGCCCGGGCCCCTCCCTGGTGTCGGTCCCCGGAAGCGGTCAACCAGTGCCCGGTGCCGCGCCAGACTGGTCGGATGACACAGGCACCCCGGGTGTATGGCACCGAGCACGACGGTCCTGCGACCGGGCCGCAGTCCGGCCACACGTATCGCGAGCTGACCGGCGGGCCGCTGGACGGGCAGTTGATCGAGGTCACCGGCTGGACGGACGAGCAGATCACCATCGGCGCCTACCTGATCACCCCTCACAGCGCGTACGGGCCGGGCGGGCGCGCCTCCTACGCGCCGACCATCAGCCGCCCCGACGGCCCGTGGGTATGGGAGGGCGACGTGCCCTGACCAGCCGCCCCTGCCACGCCCCCTGGGGGAGAACGGGCCCGCTCGGCGGTTCTGGGGTGGTAGCCGTGGGGGCGTCCGGTCGTTGAACGGGGTGTGAGTCTCCCTGAGCAGGTCGTATCGCTGTCGGACGCCTCCATTGAAGTCTGGGAAACGGCTTCGGCCGACGGCTGGAGCCCTTCGGCGGCGCTGGACACGCTGGGTTCGGTCGAGGTGCTGCTGGACGCGCTCAATCGGCTCGGGCCCCCGGTGCAGAACGCGCTGGCACCGGCGCTGACCGCGACCACGGCGGTCCGCGCTCTCATCGCAGCATCACTGCTGCGAGAGGACCACCTCGCCTCCCAGGCACCCGTACGCCAGCCGAAGCCGCAGGGGCAGCACCGTCAGCCCGAGTACTGGGTCCACCGCGACATGCGGGTGGCGGAAACGCTCTGGATGAACGCCCAGGAGGGCCGGGGCGGCGAACTGGCGGACATGTTCGCGGCCCTGCCTCCCCAGGCGATGATCGAGGCGATGAACCGCCGCGGCCTGCCCCAGCACTGGCGTCCGCTGCTGGAAGAACTGACCCGCCACTACGGACCTCAGACGCCCTGACCGACCCAGATACTCCGACACTGGACGGAGCTTCCGGCCGCTCACGTCGACAGATCGCGTGACGCCGGGGCGCGCGGTCGTTGGACAACGCGAACCCATACCGGCCCCCGGGGATGTCATGGCTGATCCCCCGGGGCCCGTGGTGTGTCGGTCGTTCGGTCAGGCGGTGGGGTCGTCCGGGTCGGTGAGCCAGGTGACGACGTCGGCGTCGGTCATCCGGATCGCCTGTGTCTCGTCGACCTCGCCGTGCTGGATGACGTGGAAGTGGCCCTGCTGGGGGTGACGCTGCTTGGGGGCGGGTCCGGCGTCCGGGGCGAGGACCTGCCAGGTGTCGGTCGTGAACCGCGCCAGGATCACCGTGGCGAACAGTTCGCGGGCCGCGCTCCTGAGGACGGTGGCCTGGGGGCGCCCGTCGAAGATGACGTGGACGCGGGCCGCGCGCCCGACCCAGAGCGCTTGCTCCAGGGCGGCGATGGCCGGTGACGTCTTCGGGTCGTCCTTCTGCCGGAAGGTCTCCCAGTAACGGGCGAGGCGGGGCAGCGTGGTGTTCGCTTCGTCGATGGCGACGATCAGGCGGGGCACGGTGTCCAGGTCGCCGTCGAGGTCGAGGCGGCGCTCCAGCTCGGTGGCGAGGTGGACCAGGGCGTCGTGGATGCCGGCGATGTTGCCGCGGTGGGTGACGGTCGGCAGGGCCTTCGCCCACAGGTGGGAGATCCGCTTGGTGTCCAGGACCAGGGCGTGGGCGCCCTGGTGGAGGAACTGGGCGGTCAGGGAACGCAGCATGGTGGTGCTGCCGCCACCGGCGGCGGTGCAGACCAGGACGTGCGGGGATTCGCCGTCCAGGTCGACGGCGATGGCCTGTCCGGTGGTGCTGATGCCGATGAGGGCGGTTCCCTCGGGCATGGCCTCTATCTGCTGGCGCAGGTCCGGGTCGGCGAAGCTGAGCATCGTGAGGAGCGCGGTCTTCTTCATGGGGCGGTGTTCCATTCTGTGTGGTGCCGGGGAGAGCCGGGGGTTCTTCCGGGTCCTGGGGATCGTGTCGGTGAAAGCGGACAGGTCCGGATCGAGGGGCGGGTCAGATTTCTGGCCCGCCGTGGTCCCGGGGGTCGTCGAGGTCGGTGGTGCCGGTGGGGGCGCGGGGCCGGTTGCGGGCCCACCTCTTGAGGTCGTGGACGCTGTAGAGGAGTTCGGTGCCGCGCTTGGCGGCCGAGGTGGGGAAGGTCGGGTCGTTGGCGCGGGCGAAGCGCAGCGCGGCCAGGGTGATGCCGGGCAGGTGGTGCTCAGCGGCCTGGCGCAGTCCCACCGCCTGGTCGTCGTCATCAGGTACCGGATCCGCGGGCGGCGTCGCCGGGACGGTGACGGGCTCGGCGGCCGGGTCGGGGGCGACCGGCGGCAGGGCCGCGTCGCTGCTCCAGGCGTCGGGGGGCGGGGAGACGGTCGGCGGGGCAGGTTTGTGGAGCACGGGCGGGCCCGGGTGCTGCGGTTCGGCCGTGGTCGTCTTGCCGGTGCTGGCCCACTCGTGGGCTTCGGCCTCGGTGAAGAACAGGACCTGCGTCTCGGTGGCGCTGCCGCCTGTGACTACCTGAGCGCGGCCGGCGTGCTTGGTGGACTTCGGTGCGGGGTGGACTTCAGGGGCGAGCATCCGCCAGGCGTTGACGCTGTAGCGGGCGAGGATGCGGGTTGAGAACTGCTCGCGGACCTCCGGGCCCCCCAGGGCGCGGGCGGTGGCGGACTGCGCGACCAGGAGGACGTGCATGCGCAGCTGGCGGCCCATGTAGAGGATCTCGTTGAGGGCGTCGACGGCCGGGGAGACCTTCGGGTCGCCGGACTCGCGGGTCTTCTCCCAGTAGCGGGCCAGCTGCTTCATCGTCGCGTTGACCTCTTCGAAGAGGATCAACAACCGGGGCCCGATGTCCTTGGGGTCGGCGCCGATACCGAGGTCGTCGGCGACCCGCGTACGGCGCCGGCCTTCGATGCCGAGGGCGATGAGCTGGTCGTGGATGTCGGCGATGTCGGCGCAGTAGGTGACGCCGGGCAGGCCGCGCGCCCAGGGGTGGGAGATCCGCTTGGTGTCCAGGACGAAGACCCTGCTGCCGTTGTGGAGCATCTGGCAGGCGATGCACCGCAGGATCACCGACTTGCCGCCGCCCGTGGAGGCGTTGACGAGGATGTGCGGGGATTCGGCGTCCAGGTCGACGGAGACGATCCGCCCGCCGGCCCCGAACCCGATGATCGGGGCGGACTCCTTCGCCTTGGCGACCAGGTCCCGCGTCTTCTGGTCCTTGAAGAGGGACAGGGCCGGGGGCTTGCGGGTCTTCTTCACCAGCACGTACGGCTTGCGGCCCTCGGGGTGCCAGGAGAACGTGACGCCCTGGAGGGCAAGCTTCTGGGTGATGAGGTCGGCCACCACGTCGCGGGAGAACCCGAGCCGGGTGGGCAGGTCGATACGGATCTGAGCGTCGTCGTCGGAGAAGCTCTTCGGGATGTGGAGGTAGCGGCGCGGGTCGGTCTGCTCCGCCAGCCCGAGCGGCTGGTGCAGGGCCTCGTGCAGCGGGCCCACCCACTCGCGCATCAGCTCCCGGCGCTCACGGGTCAGGACCATGTACGTCGCAGTGCCCACCGTGAGGACGGAGGCCGCGCCGATCCCGGCGGGCTCCAGCGCGGCGAGCGCCGCCTCCCGGTTCTCCCACAGCCCCGTGAGCTCCCGCAGGGTCTCGCGGGTGGCGTCCAGGTCCCGGGTCGTCAGGTAGCCGCTCTCCGCGAGCCCACCGCAGAGGGTCAGCCGGAAGGACAACCGGCGCCACCCGGGCTTGTAGGAGCGGCGGCGGACCTTGCCCTCCACGGTAGGCAGGACCCGGGTGCCCGAGCGCCAGAACGTCGCATCCGTACGGCGGACCCCGTCCAGGTCCCGGCCGGCCAGCATCCGGGCGAGCCCGCGCGCGAAGGTGTCGGCGGACTCATCCACCTGCTTGTCGAACTTCGTCCGTGCCATGGCGGTGCCCTTTCGGTCTGCGTCCCGGCACCTCACACCCGGAACCGGACACCGACCGTAAAAGCGTTGGCCTGTGCATAAGTTCTGCCGATTCATCAGCCCTGAGCTGGCTGCCTGTGGACGTGACGGCGAGTGGCAAATCAGCAGGTTGTCACCACTCTGTTCCCAGGTGAGCAGTCCCCCTTTGTCAGTGACACCAGCGACAATTCCTTCCGACAGCGCTGCAGGGCGGGGGATGCGTGAGCATGCAGACAGATGACTTCTTCCACGGCACTGAGCACGTGGACTGGCCTGACATCAGGCCAGGAGAATGGGTGTCCCAGCTGTGGGAGCTGGATGTTGAGCTGGTGGAATCCCTGCGGTTCGGCCCTCTGTCCGCCCACTCGGACCTGGACGTCGCCGTGGCCCTGACCCGGTTGCTGCACGAGGACTTCGTCTCCAGGGGCACTAGCCACGACGAGCGCATGAACGACGAGGAAGTCGTCCTCGCCGTCAAAGCGCATCGGGCGGTTCTTGAACGCTTGGGCCTTGAGCCGCCAAAGCTGCCGTTCCGCCATCACAGTGGCTTTTTCGACTACTGGCGCAGGAACAACATGTCCGGGGGCGGCGGGTGGCAGGCGCGCCGCGAGTGCGTCGAAGAGCTGCTGGGGCCGACCAGACAAGCCTTGGAGGACCTGCAGGAGGCCGAGTACGAGCAGCAGTTCAAGAAGGGCCCCCTTGGCACCTTCAAGAACCTCATCTTCGCGGCAGTCGGCCCGAAGCCGCAGATCGTGTTGCGGGACGCGGTGAGCAACGAGGTGGAGATCGTCCGGAACGCCGACAACTGCCTCGTGTACAGGGACACCCTGCCAGTACAGGGCCTGACCTGGCGGCAGATGGTCGCCTGGTGGCAGGCGCACCACATGCCAGACGCCGAGGAGCCGGAGGCCGCCGACGGCCTGTACCGGCGGTTGTACCGCTCACTGGATTCCCTGCCGGAGCAGACGGTCCTGCGGACGTACTGCGCCCGCTACGCCGAACCTGACGGGTTCGAACTGCCCGCGCTCATCCCGCAGGTCTACCTGCACTACGACCCCTACACCCGCAAGAGCAGCGGACACAGCGGTGCTCTTCACCGCGAGCGCATGGACTTCCTGCTGCTGGCCCCCGACCGCTCCCGCATCGTGATCGAGGTCGACGGCGCCCACCACTACGGCACCAAGAATCCCGCCGGCGCGGACGGCCGCATCATGTACACCGCCTCGCCCAGGCTGTACTCGGAAATGGTCGCCGAGGACCGGCGTCTGCGGCTGGCCGGTTACGAGATCTACCGCTTCGGCGGCTGGGAACTCACCCGGCCCGACAGCCCGCAGCTCATCTCCGACTTCTTCACCGAGCTCCTCACCCGCCACAAGAAGCCGACGCTGTAGAGGGGCGCGGCGCTTCAGTAGCCGGCCGTGCCCATGGCCTCCATGTACTCGATCTGCCAGTTCTCGTACTCACCGAGATGAGCCGAGTAGCCGCCCCACAGCAGGTGCGCGAGCTTGTGCAGCTCGTTCACCTGCTCGTAGAAATTGACGTTCTGCTGCACAGGCCGGGCGGGTGCACTGCCGGTGCCGTGGCCGACCACGGCGTACCGGTAGGTCTCCCCTGACGCATCCTCGCTGTCCAGCCATTTGAGCTGACTCCAGGAGCCCGGATCGATGCGCTGTTCCACCTTGGGCAGGTCCAGCAGGGCCAGGTACCGGTTGAGACAGTCCGCCAGTTTTCGGATGTTGTGGGTGTGCAAACGCTTGTCCAACTGGTCGGAGCTGAGGTCTTCTTCTCCTGTGTAGCCCTCGCGCAGCGCGCATTGAGCGGCCTTGCGGATCAGCCACTTCAGCGACAGTTCGATGCTGTGTCGGTAGTTGTAGAGGATCGGGAGGGGCATCCGGTCGTCCGGGCCGTGGACGATCCAGTGTCGGGCAGCGGTCTCGGCCACTCTCAGATAGCCACCAGCGAGCGTCAGATCGTCCTCGCTGACACCGCCCCAGACGGCAATCTCGGCATTCGCCCACCGGGGCCGGGGCAGACTCAACCGGTCCTCTGCTTCGTCCATCCCATCAGCATGGCAACCACCCGCCTCATCCACTACTGCCTTTGGCAATTGCCCAGGGCTTCAGTGTCCCTGGGCACCAGCGAAGCGTCCGCGAGACCAGCGTTAAGCCGCGCCGCTACGTACCAGCAAGGCTGCCTGCTCACATGGACCGCGGATGCAGGGCCAGCCATCAGTCATGGGCTCGTCATATCGGCAGAAGGAGAATGCAGGGGCACCGGGCGCTCCTGTGCCGGAAGATGCTTGAACGAAGGCGGGAGGCGGCCTTGGGGCACAGCGGTACAGCGGTTAACGCTAAGCCGGTGATCTTGGGATCAGGGCTGGTCGTGGGCGGGACTACCGCAGCTCGGCGTTCGGGTGGGGCTGAGTCTGGAGCCGTTCGCTGAGGTCGATTTCCTCGGGGGTGAGCGGGTCCTCGGGCCGGCGGATGCGTACGGGCTTGGGCCGCAGCGGCAGACCGTCGTCGGCCGCGGCTTCCTCGGCTTCCGCGAGCGCCCGGTACAGCGAGGCGACCGACGGGGACTTGCCCGCGTTCTTCCCGGTTTTGATGGTCAGTTTCTTCGCGATCTCGGGGACGGGGATGCCCTTGTCCTTGAGCGCGACGGCGAAGGTGAGCATGTCGTCGTCGATGACCTTCGGGCGTCCGCCATGGTTGCCCTTGGACGCGGCGATGACCTGGCCTTCGAGGGTCTTCTCCCGGATGTAGTTGCGCTCGATCTGCCCGGCCACGGCGAGGACGGCGAAGAACATGGCGCCCATGCCGTTGGGGTCGTAGATGCCGGTGAGCGGCCCGGTGAGGAGTTCGAGCTGGATGCCGCCGGCCTGGAGCTCGGCGGACAGCGTCATCAGCTCGGCCGCGTTGCGCGCGAGGCGCTTGAGCTCGTGCACGGTGAGGATGACCGGGGTCTCGGGGGCGGCCTCCTTGAACTGGTGGGCCAGGGCGAGCGCCTTTTCCAGCT
This sequence comes from Streptomyces durocortorensis, assembly GCF_016901035.1. Classification (GTDB taxonomy): domain Bacteria; phylum Actinomycetota; class Actinomycetes; order Streptomycetales; family Streptomycetaceae; genus Streptomyces; species Streptomyces durocortorensis. The sequence continues at coordinate 17,908 of NZ_JAFEUF010000032.1, read as the reverse complement.
CGGGCCGGATCTTCACCCGGGTGCTGATCTGCTCCTGGAAGACCTTGTGGCACTCGGCCCGGTGGAGGGCTTCGAGCTGGCTCGCCAGCTCCTGCCGCGCGGTCGAGGTCCTGGCGTACCCGATCCGTACCGGGCGCTCGGTGCGGGGCGCGGGCACGACGGCGAACGCCGGGCCCTGCTTCCACGCGCGGCCGGGGTGCCGGTCGGCGGGGACGAGGACTTCGAGTTCCTCGCGGAGCGCGGGGACGAGGACGAAGCGTGGGGTGTGGTACTTCGCTGCGGTCTTCCCGCCGCGGGTGCGGCAGGCGGAGCCGGCGGGCGCGTCACAGTTCGGGCAGTCGTGACGTTCTACCGCCAATGCGGCCCGATCGGGCGTGAGATCCATCCGGGAAGTCTCTCAGAAGTGCCTCGCACAACGTGTGGGTTTCGAGAGGGCTTTTGCGAACGGCGACCTGCGGAAACGTGATCGCTGCGGGGGCTGTCGCAGAACTCTCACAGATGAACGTTTGCGAGAGAGCCCGAGTCAGAGCGGTGATCTCCAGCGATCAAGCGCCCGGCTGCCGGTCGACCACCGGAAGCAGCCTGCTGAAGGTGTTTCGCGTGGCCACCGGGCGGTCCGCAGGAAGGTCCTGGGGTGGTGCGTCAGCCCGAGGCGCCGCTGCGCCGGGCGTAGGCGCGGGCGGCACGGACACGGTCGCCGCAGCGGGTGGAACACCAGTGGCGCCGGCCGTGGGTGCGCAGGAGAAACCGGTCGCAGGGGGCGGAGCCGCAGGCGGTGAGGATGTCGGCGTCGGGGCCGGTGAGCAGGTCGGCGGCGTCGGCGGCGAGGGTCGCCAGTGCGTGGTTGACGGCCTGGTCGGTGGGGTGCGCCTGGACGCGGCGCAGCCCCTGGGCCCCGTCCCAGGTGAGGAGGGGGGCGGTGGGCACGGCCGTGAGGGCCTTGTTCACCGCGTGCAGGGATTCCTCGGGCGGGGGTGCGCCGTCCACGCGCGCGGTGAACAGGGCGCGGACGTGTCCGCGCAGGGTGCGCATCCGCTGGGCGCAGAACTCGTACAGCTGCACGTCCGGGGTGGTCAGGTCGTGGGCGGTGAGCCAGCGCATGGCGGTTTCCGGGGCGGCGAGCAGGTCGTAGCTCTGGCTGGCGGGCAGGGTGGCGGCGGTGTCGGCGAAGTCCAGGGAGCGGTACCGGTCGGCACCCGGCGCCGGGGGCAGAGCGGTCGGTGCCACGTCGGTGGCCAGGGTGTCGTCCATGCCTCTCATGGTACCGCTTGCATTTTTCCGTGACACCTGCCTAGCCTGGTGTCACGTTAACCGCAGGTTTTTTTCGTGAGAAACGGAGACATGATGTCCCAGCTCAACGCCAGCCAGTTCCCGGTCCGCACGTTCGGCGGTCCGACCGCCCTGTTCGAGTACGGCGGCCTGCACTTCCTGACCGACCCGACCTTCGACGGCCCCGGCGACTACGCCTCGCACGGCCCGACCATGACCAAGACCGCCCCCTCCACCACCACGCCCGCCGAGCTCGGCCCCGTCGACGTGGTTCTGCTCTCCCACGATGAGCACGCCGACAACCTCGACACCTCCGGCCGCGCCCTGCTCGCCGACGTTCCCCTCACCCTGACCACCCCCGGTGGCGGCGAGCGCCTCGGTGCGAAGGCCAAGGGCCTGGCCGACTGGGAGACGGTCGAGCTGGAGCGTCCGGGCGGCGGCACCGTCACGGTGACCGGGGTCCCCGCCATCCACGGCCCCGGTGCGCGTGAGGAGGTCGAGCCCCTCGCCGGCCAGGTCGTCGGCTTCGTCCTGACGGGGGAGGGCCTGCCGACGGTTTACGTCAGTGGCGACAACGCCTCGCTCGACGCGGTCAGGGAGATCGCCGAGCGCTTCGCCCCGATCGACACCGCCCTGCTGTTCGCCGGTGCCCCCCGCTTCCCCATGGTCTTCGACGGCAACCTGATCGTCCTGGACAGCGCCCAGGCCGCCGAAGCCACCCGGATGCTTGACGCCCGCCGTGTCGTCCCGGTCCACCACGACAGCTGGGCCCACTTCACCGAGGGCCGCGACGAGCTGAAGGCCGCCTTCGCCGCCGCGGGCCTGACCGACCGCCTGGACCAGGACTGGGCGCAGCGCGCCTGAGCCCGGCCCGCCACTCAAGGAACCGGGACCTCGGGCCGGGGGGGGGACTCCACACACGCCGAGCCCCGGCCCCGGCACGACCCTTCGCGGCGTCCCGTGCGCCGTGCCAGAACGACAGAGAAGGACCCGATCACATGTCCACCGGTACCAACGCCGGCCTCGTGCGCCGCTTCTACCAGGCCCTTCAGCAGGGCGACTACGACACGCTCACCGGCATGTTCCACCCGGACTTCGTCTTCTACTCCCAGATCGACAGCCCCCGGCCCGGAGTCGCAGGGTTCATCGACGCGGAGAAGAAGCACCTCGACGCCTTCCCCGGCAACCGCCTGACGGTCCTCGACACCGTCGCCGAAGGCGACAAGGTCGGCGCCTACGTCGTGGTCGAAGGAGACCAGGGCGGCGACTACTACGGCATCCCCCCGCGCGGAGCGCACGTACGTTTCTCCATGTTCAACCTGTTCACGTTCAAGGACGGGAAGATCATCGAGAAGCGGGCCCACTACAACCTGGCCGACATCATGGACCAGCTCACGACCGGCTCCGCCGCCTGACGACACGGGCCTCGACAGGGCCACACCCTGCACCTCTCCACCGCCGCCCGCCGACGGCACCCGCCTGGAGCGAAACGCTCCCACCCGGACAGCGATCCGGGCCCCGGCGGGAGACGCCAAGAGCTCCTCTACTCCTCGTCGTCCTCATCCAGCCCGAGCCCGGCCGCGTCCGGGTCGCGCAGCGGGCGCAGGGCGCCGGCGGCCGGGGTGGAGGCGGTGAAGCTGTAGCGGCCGAGCACGTTGAGGTTGCGGTGCTTGAGCGGAGAGAGCCGGGCGATGTCCTCGTCCCTCAGCTCGTGTCCCTCGGCGCGGAGCTGGCCGACGGCGGCGTCGATGTACTTCGTCGTCCACAGCACGATGGCGTTGAGGACCAGGCCGAGAGCGCCGAGCTGGTCCTCCATGCCGTCGCGGTACGCCTGGTGGATGGTGCCGCGCTTGCCGTGGCAGACGTCGCGGGCCAGCTTGTGGCGGGACTCCTGCACGGTGAGCTGGCGGTTCATCTGCCTGCGGTAGGTGTCGTCCACGGGGTCGACCATTCGCATCAGGTGCTCGGTCTTGGCGATCCGCCCGTACTCGGCGAACGCCTGTCCCAGCGGGGTGGGGTGGCCCTCGCGGCCGAACATCCGCAGCAGGTCGTAGGCGCGGACCTGGTTGGTGACCAGGGAGCCCGCGACTCGGAGCATGTCCGGCCACCACGTCTCGATCTTCTTCAGGTTGACGCGGTTGCGGGCGAGCGGCTCCAGCACCCCGTACGTCCCCGTCTCCACCCCGGGCATCGTCGCCCGCCAGAACCGCTGGTCGTCCAGGTCCTTGAAGCGGGGGCTGAAGTTGTAGCCCAGGATCTTGAAGATCCCGAACACGATGTCGCTGTAGCTCGCGTTGTCGGTGGCCACCATCTCCGGCTTCACGCCGCCGTCGAGGTTCAGCAGCGCGTCCAGGATGTGCAGGGAGTCGCGCGGGGTGCCGGGGACGACCATCTGCCCGATGCCCGCGACCTGGTCGTTGACGGCGTTGAGCCAGGTGATGCCGCGCTTGAACCCGAAGTACTTCGGGGAGGGCGCTGCGCTGATCGTGCGGACGGGAACGACGAAACGCAGTCCGTCGACCGAGGCCAGCAGCCCGTCGCCCCAGAACTGCACGATCGGCACCTCGGCCTGGGCCTCGATCAGAACCGCGTTCGCCGCGGCGATGGTGTCGGCGCGCAGGTAGAACTGGTCGACGTGGACCAGGCGGGAGCGGGTCAGCGCTTCGTGGCCGGGGTTGGTGACCGGGGTCATGCCGATGTTGCACGCCTCGCTCACCAGCAGCGCGACCACCGAGGTGGTCAGGTCCTTCATGCGGGTGGTGCCGTCCCCGAGGTGGACAAAGGCGTCGAGGAACACGGTCCAGGAGTGGACCTCGAAGAGCAGGTCCGGCAGGTCGATCTTCGGGAGCATCTTCTCGACCCGCCCCCGCAGCCAGGCCAGCGACTTCGGCTCGCCGAGCGCGCCGAGCTTCTCCACGTTCAGCTTCACCCGGCCGTCTCGCTGGACGTCGAGCGACACCTTCGCGTCCTTGCCCGCCGACTCCAGGCGCTCGGCCATCTGCTTCCAGCCCGCGTCCAGGGCCCGCACCAGCTCCGCCATGTGCTCGGTGACGGGCATGTCCAGGCTCAGCCCGGCCAGCACGTCCTCGCACACCGCGTCCCACGCCGCGCCGTCCAGGAGCCGGGCCCGCGGGTCGGACCACCGGTGCGAAGGGGAGGCGAACACGTTGCGGTTGTTCAAGGCCCGGTGCAGCTGCTCCAGCACGCACACCACGTACGCGTTCCGGTCCACCGACCCCTGCGGCAGATCGGCGTTCGCGTAGACCGCCTTGCGCCACGCCGGCGGCACCAGCTTCTCGTCCACCTCGCGCGGCAGCAGCGGCTTGTCCTTCACCCGCCGCCGCGCCAGCGCGGGCAGCCGCTTCACCCCGGCGAGCACCCGCGCGCCGCCGGTCGACGCCGCCAGCGCCTTCGACTCGCCCAGCAGCGCCAGGAACGGGCGCACCGTGTTGTAGCGGGTGGTCAGCGCCGCCCGCATCGCGACGTCGGCGGAGTCCTCGTCCTCGGGCACCAGGGATACCACGACGGCGGCCGCGGTCATCACCGCCTGGCGCGGGGCGACCTCCTCGACCGCCGCCCACAGCGCCGCCGTGTCCAGGTCGGCGCCGTGCGTCTCGACCAGCTCCAGCTCCTCGAACAGCACCTTCGCCGCCCGCGCGAGCGTCCTCGACGCCTTCTCCAGCTGCGGCAGCGTCGACAGGCGCTCCTTCTCCGTCGCCCGCCTCGCGGTGCTGAGCAGCCGGGTCGCCATCAGCACCTGGAACAGGTCCAGGGCCTCGTCGATGGCCTTCGCCTCCAGGTGCCGCATCACCGCGGTGAGCATCGCGGTGCGCTTGGGCTCCTCGGCCCGCTCCAGGCTCGCCGCCTTCGACCCCAGCCCGTACCGGGCCAGCGCGGCCAGCCGGTTCGGCGGGACCTGCGACAGCCGCACCCGGCCCAGACCGAACGCGCCGATCTCATCGACCCGCTCCAGCGACCGCGCGAACGCCGTACCCGTCGTCCGCGTCGGCGGCCGGCGTAGCCGCTCCAGCTCCGAGAACCGGGCACCCTCCGGCACCGCCAGCGTGGCCACCAGGTCCCCGGGCAGCGCCGCGTCCGCCCGGTGCGCGGCCCTGGCGACCGTGGCGTGCAGCCGCTTCTCCGCGACCGCCCGAACCTCCGACACCTTCCGGGCCAGCACGCTCACCCCGGGCAGCAGCACCCGGTGCCGGCGCAACCAGCCCACCGCCTGGTTGAACAGGGCCACCGGCCCCTCGGCGTGCGTCCACGCCCGCCCGTGCAGGAACGTCCGGAACTTCCGACCCCACTCCGCATCGTCGTACTCGTGGTACTCGTACGCGTCCCGGATCTCCCACGCGTGCTCGTACGCCGTCGGCTTGCGCTCGGTGTACTGCTTCACGCACGAGGAGTCCTCGATGCCGAGCTGTTCCCCGAGGTACTCCACCACCGCCCACGGAACGTCCAGCGGGTCGTCCGGGAGGAACCGGCCGATGTAGCGCACGGTGCACATCTGGAGAGCGAACCCGAGCCGGTTGTGATCACCGCGCCGCTTCGCGACCAGCTTGCGGTCCTCGTCGTCGAGGAAGAAGAACCGCTCCAGCTCCGGCCGGGTCGGCTCCTCGTTGAACTTCCCGTACGAAGCCGCCTGCTCGTCGGTCAAGAACTCCACTGGCATGGACCTGACGCTAACGACGCCCGCAGCCGCTCAACGATCTTCCGCCGAACACCGGCGCCAGACCGATCTGCTGTGCTAGAAGCCCATGATCACCGGCTTAGCGTTAACCGCTGTACCGCTGTGCCCCAAGGCCGGGAGGGGCCTCTATGACGAATGATTTCGACGCGCGACTGGCCGCGATTCTGGACGCGGCTACCCAGAACATCCGCCGGACGATGGCTGCGTCGATCAGGCCGGCACCGAAGGTGGTGCTCCCGATGCCGCTGCGGGAGACTCTGGCCAAGGCTGTCGCGCCTCTGCTGCCCGTGCTGGAGCGCTTGGACGCGATGATGCCGGAGAACTGGCGCGGCCAGCACCTGGACTACCGGGACATGGTCCGGCTGATGCAAGAGGGTGTACCTCTGGCGTGGGTGCCTCCGGCTGACGTCATCCGGCAACTGCTCGCAGCCGACGGCGCCTCTTCTCGCGCACAGGTCATCGACGACAGTCGGCCGCAGATCCTCACGTCCTGCCGTGAAGCCCTCGTGGATGTCACGGACGAGCGGCTCACAGCACAGCGGGAACTGCTTGAGGAGTGTGCCCGAGCCATCGAAAACGGCATGTTCAGCAGCGGCCAGGCACTGGCCGCGAACGTCTGGGACACCCTCATGCGCGGCATGGCCTTCGCCAACCCCGAGTGGCTCACCAGAGGCCGCTGGAGCTACCGGCAAATCAAGCGGAGTGTTCCCAGCGTCGAAGCCGAGGAAGACGCCGCGATCGGAGAGTTCCGAAGGGCCGCCATCTTCCTGCCGCTGGCAAAGACTCTGGAGGAGTTCTTTCACCCCCAGGCCGTGCCATCCATCTTCAACCGGCACGCCACCGCCCACGCGGCAGGCACCGTGCAGTACACCGCCTCCAATGCCTTGACCGCGCTCATGCTCGCTGTCAGCGTCCTGCGTGAGATCGATGACCAGGCCTACGTCGTGCACATCCACGCCTGAGCAGCGGTGCTGGCGGCCGGTGTTCCGTCACCATCGACAGCGCGAGCCCGGCCCGGCCTCCATTCCGGGCCGATCCTGCCGACTTCGCTGCGGCTTCGACAGCGTAGCGAGCCAGCTGCCCGCGTCCCTGCGGCCGGGGCCGGGGCCGGGCGTCGGTGCGTGACGGCCGGCCCGGTGGGCAGGGGTCAAGCAGTGCCCTCGGTTGTAACGGGAACTTCCAGCGGAACGGTCCAGGTAATGCCCTTGGACCTGGCGGTGATGCTCAGGCGCAACGGCGCGTTCGCGTAGTCGCGGCGCCAGTCGTCCGCGGTGTCCGCCGACCACGACGGCGGGGTGGTGGGGGTGAGGCCGTAGCGCGTCCACTCGCCGATCGCTAACTGCTGCGGGGCGACCGTACGGCCGGTGTCGTCGCGTCCGTCCGCGCTGAACTTCCACGGCCCCCAGATGTGAGCGCGGACCTCTTCGGGAGTCGGGGTGCCTGCGAGGTGAGGTCCGTCGCCGCGGTGCGGGTTGTCGTTGCGCAGGGAGGCGGTGATCTCGATGGTGCCGTGGGACAGCAGGCCGGGCGGGCCTTCGAGGTGGACTCGCAGCATGGCGGTGGAGCGAGCCTCGTTGGCCACGACCGTGCAGCGGAAGTGCGGGGTGAAATCGGCGTGCAGGCGCTGCTCCTCGATCCGGGACAGGGTCTGCGCGGCCCCGTTGGCGTTGCGCGCGGCCCTCCAGGAGCCGATGGCGGCAACGGCAGCGACGACCGCGACGGCCAGAGCCAGGGCCGCGATCGTGTCGGTGGTGGTCATGAGGCAGGACGCTATCGCCACCACCCGTCACAGGTCAGCGCCCTGGAGATATGGCCATCAGCGGGGGACGTCATCCAAGGCGAGGCGATGAGCGCACTGCGACCCGGTGACATCACCGACGAGATGATCCAGGCCATGGACGCGGCCAAGCGGCAGGGACTGCAGAAGGACCTGCGCGCCCTCGCCGCGAACATCCGCGCCGACGCCGAAGGCCGCTACGACAACGCGGAACCCGGGAGCGGGCCGGGGTCGAGTGGACGCTGCTGGGGCTCGAGAACACCGCCGGCCATCTGACCGAGGGCACCCCGGGCGCCGAGACCGGCGGCCGGGGTCAGGGCGTGTCGCCGGAATAGGCGAAGCCGTCGCCGATGTACAGGACGGGCTCGATGAAGGTCATGGCGATGGTTCCTTTCCGCCCGGCCCCGCCGGTCTCCAGGTTGGAGACGCGGTCGCGGGACCGAGCGGGCGGGAACGTAGAGCACCGAGTCCCTTAACGACGCCTCTGGCCATCGTCCCCGGGGGTACCGGCCGCGGCACCCTGGGGTGCCGCGGCGGATAGGTTCAGCGGGTTGCGGCTTCGTCTGCGTGGCGGTCGCGCCGCCACTGGTGGTGGTCGCCTGGCCGTGGCCGGGGACGGGACTGCGAGCGGGGCGGAAGGCCGCTGGGGCGAAGAGAGCGGTGGGCTGTGTTCAGTCGGTCGCGGACCTGGTGGGCGAAGTTCGGTCCCGGCAGCGGGATCTCGCTGTCAGGTTCGCGCAGGTAGCCGCTGGCCACGGCGACGGGCATGTAGGCCATCAGCTCCAGGACGACGGAGGAGCGCTGACGGGTGACGTGCCGGGCCAGCTGCCTCAGGACACGCAGCAGGGTGGTGGTCGAGACGACTTCACCGTCCCGCAGAAGGGCAGGGAGGCCGGGATCGTCGGCGCAGCGGATCTCGGTGCGCGCCGCGGGGGCGCGCGGTACGGGTTTGCAGGTGCCGGCCTCATCGGTCTGGGTGTGCCACCAGCTGGCGACGTGAGTCTCGCCGAGGGCGAGGTGGTGGAGATACAGGCAGTAGGCGGCGGCAGGTTGTCCGGCGCCTGCGGCGTACTGCCACCAGAAGCGGGCGCCGTCGTCGGTGTCGCTGAGCTGGAGTACGCAGGCCAGGACCAGGGCGGCGCGGGGTGCGGGGATCTGGTCGGTGACGAACTCGCCAACGGCGGTGGCCGGGGTGTGCCGCACCACGGTCTCGCACAGCGCGCGCAGGTCGTCGGCCGCCGACCCGGCCGTCTGCCTCGGAGTGACCTCCCCTCGCCGGTTCGTGTCTCGGGTGGGGACGGTGTCACGCGGAACGGTGCGGTCGGAGGCGAGCAGTGCCCGGGAGAGGACAGCGTCCAGTGTGGTCATGGGGTAGGTCCTTCGGTCAGGTGCAGCTCGGTGGTCTCGGTGATGAAGCGTCGGGCATGGCGTTCGTCGGACCGTACGGCGGCAATCGGTACTCCGAGGAGTTCGGAGGTCTCCCGGATGCGGAAGCCGCACAGGTGTCGCAGCACCATGACGTCCATGTGGTTGTCGGGCAGCCTGCTGATCGCGAGGAAGAGCTCGATGCTCTCCGCCAGCTGGTCCGTCTGCGCCTCGGGGTCGGTCTCCTCGCGGAGGACGAGGGTGTCGAAGGCGCTCTGCGCGAGCAGCGGGCGGTCGTCGCGGTGAGCAGCACGGGCCTTGACCGTGGCGCGCAGGAGGTTCCAGGCGTAGCGGCGGATGTCGGGGCTGGCGAGGGCCTCGTCGAAGCTGAGCCAGAGGATCGCGAAGGTGTCCTCCACCACCTGGTCGCGGGCGTCGCCGGTAAGGAAGACGTCGGCATAGCGGATGTAGCCGTCTTCGACGGTGGCGCGCAGGGCGCCGTGGGCCAGGGGCGGGCGGCCGGAGCCGGCGGTGGTGACAGCGGGCCCGCCTTCGCCGGAGCGGTCGATCCAGTCGCTGTTCTTGCCCACGTCCAGGGCGGCCTGCTGCCACAGCCGGTACAGCGGCCAGCTGGGGATGTCCAGGACGGCAGCGACGCGGTGCATGACTTCCCAGCGCGGGTAGTGCCCCACCCCGCGCAGGAGCTCAGAGAGCTTCGACTTGGCAAGGACGACGTGGAGGCTGAGTTCGGCCAGGGTGTAGCCGCTGGCGAGGTAGCGGTCGCGGGTCGGCTCCAGCCACGCGGCGTGGGTGGAACCGACGGTGGGGGCGATGGGTCCGAGCTTGCGGCCGGGACGGACCGGGGCCGGCCCGGAGGCCGATCCCGGTGCGGGGAGCGTCGTCACAGGGTGCCGTCCTCGTCGTCGGGCGCCGCCGCAACCCGGCGTCCGGTGGTCGGCGTGGTCCGGGCGCGGTAGCCGCCCAGGACCTGAGTGACGGTCAGTCCGAGGACCGGGGCCAGTCCGGCAATCAGGGCCGCGTGGCCCATCGCCGCCATCATCAGGCTCCATGCCAGCACCGCTACGAGCGCCAGCATCATTGCCGCCGCTATCTGTTTCCTGCTCATCACCCATCCTCGGTATCGGGAGTCGGCCAGGCGCGGCATCCGGAAGTGCCACCGCGCCATGAAGGGATCTCCGTCAACGAACGGGTGCCGAGCCGCCGCTGACGGATCCTCAGCATGGACCCGCTCCCATCGATAACGCGACGTGATCATGAAATTACGGAACATTAGAAATCGCGGACGGTCAGTCACGAGCGCGAAACGGACCACTCCGGGGCACGTCCAGCACACCGGGCACGTCCTGTGGGTGAAGTTCCCGGTTTTCCTTGCAAACCGGTCCGGTCCGTCGTCCCATGGGGGAGGACACCTCGGTGTCGGTCCTTCCATCCGGAAGAACGGTGCGCCCTCGTGCCGAAAAAGAGGGAATCGCGCCACCTGCTCTGCCCGGCCTGTCGTATAGGCCGGGCAGAGCAGCGCCCCTCGCACGGAGGGGAAGACGAACGTAGCGCAGCCCACTGACACCGCTCCGCCCGTGCTGTCTTCAGCGTCGGCCGCAGCCCGCCCTGGGGGGGCAGGACGCGACCAGCACGCAGCCGTGACCGGGCCCGTGGGCTACCGGCGGTGGCCGAACAGTCCGCGGCTCTTCTTCGCGTCCTCTTCGGCCGCCTCCCGCACTGCGGCCTCCTCTGCCTCGCGGCACGCAGCGCGCTCAGCCTCCGCCCGGTCGACGTCCTCCTTCCTGCACGGCCCGCACAGGTTGTCTCCGGCGCTGCGCCATGAGGTCTGGATGACCGACTGCTAGCGTTCGTCGGTGAATTTCGTCCCGCCGACGCGCGCCGCCCCGGCCCCCTTCACAGGTCGGGGCCGGGTCTCCTGCTCTGGTCGGGCTGCGCCGTGTGGTGCTGTTGCTGTGCGTCAGCGGCCGGGGCCTGCTTCGCCTGGTGCGCGTGCTTGGTCTGGTCCGCCTGCTCTTCGACCGTGCGGCCGCGGGCCTCGGCTGCGCGGGTGAGGGCGGCGAGGTGGGCGAGGTTCCGCGGCGAGGTGATCCACGTCTCGGGGTCCGTGGTGCGGCCCTCCAGGTACTCCTGGGGCATCGCGGCCTGCTGGTGGGCGTGGATGGCGGCGGCCCGCTGCGCCGGGGTCTGAGCGGCAGCCCGGCCGGGATGGTCGACGCCGTGCGGCGCCGCCTGGTCGTGCTCGTGGTCGCCGGCGGGTGGGAGTGCGGCCGACGCGGTCGCGGCCGGGGCTTCGTCCTGTGCGGGTGGTGCGGTGAGGGCGGTACGGATCGCGTTCTGCAGGGCGAGGCTGGCGACCTTGGCCCGCTCGTACCGGGTCGACTCCCGGGGCGGTTTCCCATCGGTGCCCGCGATCCACCAGCGGCTGGGCGAGGTGAACACGGCTGTGTAGGAGAGCTGATCCGCAGCCGGGGCCCGCCGGCCCTTCTGGGGCACGGTGAGCTGACGGCCGTAGCGCTTAAGAGCCCGGTCGGCGATGTAGTCGTCGATGCCGGGCACGTAAGCGCGGCCGCGCAGGGTCTCCAGCAGATGCCGGCGCGCTTCGGCCAGGACGTGGCGGCGGTAGAAGACTCCGCGCACGGTGAAGACGACCGCCGCGACGTCGACCATGGCGAGCGCGGTGTCCACCCAGGGGCCCACCCGGGCCCGGATCGCCGCCCCGGCCGACCGGCACCGCTGAAGAAGCCCGTCGACCATCCGCTGCCCGAACTTCACAAGCGCGGAGACACGCCACCACGCGAGCAGCTGGTCCAGCGGGCGCGGCGTCTTCTTGTCCGGGCGGGTCTCCTGCGCCGCCCACCACGCCAGACCATGGCGGGCGCGCTCGCCGGGCAGACGGCCGTGCTTCTTCACGTAGTCGTCGGTGACGCCCTCGAGGACGTCCTCGATCCGGCGGCGGCGGGTGGAGGACCAGTCGATGAGCTCCTGGTCGACGCCGGCTATCTCCATCACCGGGCGCAGGCCCGGCGTCACGACCCTCGGCACGGTCGCCAACCCGAGCTCCTCGCACACCTCGGTCGTCATCTGGAGGGTGTACAGCGTGTCGGCGGCCACGATGTTCTTGTAGAGCCGGGTTGTGTCCAGCGCGTACCAGGAGCCGTCCGGGCGCTGTGCCCGGTTGGCGATCAGACAGTGCTCGTGAAGGAGGGGGAACCCGTTCCTGTTGTCGTAGTGCCTGAACGCCGCGACGACCAGGGCCGGGGCTTTCGCGCGCCCCCGGCCGGACGCCCACCGGGTCTGTGCGACCTCATCCTCCAGCCAGCGCAGCGTCGTGGCGACGGCCCGCTCGTGAGCCCGCTCGATGACCCGGCGCGTCGGTTCGTCTCCCAGCGCCCACAGCACGACCAGTGACGCCTGCGGCCGGAACACGAAGTCCAGGGCGAGCAGCGGGGTCTGCTTGCGATGCTCGATCTCCTCGATCGGCTGACCCAGGACGGTGGCCCGCCGCGCCCTGGCCGGGTCGACGCCGTCGTCCAGGAGCTCGCGCTCCATACGGTCGGCGTCCGGGTGCCGGCCCTCCCCCAACAGCGGCTTCATCTGCCGTTCCGTCACCACCTGCCCGTCGCTGAGGCCCAGCGCGGCCAGGCCGCGCCCCCGCCACACCCCGGGCGGCAGCCCGGCCATCTCCTGGGCGTCCTCCAACGACTGGCCGACGGAACGGTGCCCGTCCCCGAACGCGACCCCGCGCACGTAGTACCGCCAGGCATTCCGCCGCTGCACCTTCGCAACACTGATCATCCCGGCAGCGAACACCGGCCCTGACCTGCAAAAAAGAGCAATCCCGTGGGGCGGGAGAGTTCACCGGAACTCCACGGCCGATCCCGCAGGGCGGGCGACGGCGACAACGTCACGCCCGCCCCGCGGGTGCCTCCGAGGCCATGCAATTCCTGCGCGGTGCCCGGTCACATGCGCCTCAGCGGCCCCGAGAACCGCCAGCGGACGCCGCTATCGCCACGACGCGTACTCCTACGTACCGCGCCCCCACCGATCGCCCGAAGAAGCCCCGTCCCAGCACCACGTCACCGACCACCTTCAACCCGAGTAGGACCGCCGCCCCCGGCATCTCCGGGGGCTTCTTGCTGCCCGGAGGACCGACGTGCCCACCTACGAGACGCTGCCCCGCTTCACCCGCGACCTGGAACACCTCACCCCGGACCAACACCGCCGGGACCTGGGAGGACGTCCAAATCCTCGTCCAGACGCTCGACGGCGAGTACACCTACTTCGAGCCACTGTGGCACCAGGCCGTCCAAGCCTCGCCCGAATCACCTCCAACACCCACGCCTCCCCCGCCAGTCGCCGACCAGGGCCCCGCTGCGCGCGTCGAGGATCTCATCGCCGCTTTCGGGAAGGTCCTGGGCAACACCAGGAACCGCCTTCCCTCTCCCGGACGCCCGCTACCCACACCCATTTCAGGCGCGACCACCTGGAACTGGTAGTCCGGGACATGAATACTCAGGCGCAGGAGATGGCAGAGCAGCGTTGGTGTACTTCCTCCGTCAATCCGGGCCCGGGACCGAGGACAAGGCCGGCCTCGCTTTGGTGTCGGCCTCAGCCCCGTACGCAGCCATACGGTCGGCATCCGGGGCAGCCCCGAACCGGCGACCCCGTACGGGCGGTCTCAGCGTCCCGCCCGTACGGGTGATAGCCGAACCATCGCGCAGCGCGCGCAGAGCGGGCCATGCCCGGCTGAGAGCGATGTGACGCGACATCACGAATGTCTGTGAGCTGGAAGTATGAGCTCACATCAGCCCCGATCCGCTGGAGAACTCCGTGAAGCTGCGCCGCCTCGGCTCCTTGTACGCCGCTGTACTCATCGCCGGTGCCCTGACTGCCTGTTCCGCCGAGACGGTGGAGGCTGACGACGCCAAGCCCACTGCCACCGCGTCCGGGAGCACCAACCCGTCCGGTGCGCCCGGCGGAACAGCGGAGGAAGCCGGGCTCCCCCTGATCGAAGCCATCGGGTCGATCCCCGTCACCGAGGAGCAGCGGACCGGGTACGAGCGGGACAGCTTCAAGCACTGGGTCGACGAAGACGGCGACTCCTGCACGACCCGGGCGGAAGTTCTGCTCGCCGAGGCGGTCACCGCGCCGGAGCAGGGTGCCCGGTGTTCGCTGAGCGGGGGCAGCTGGCTCTCGTACTACGACGAGGTCGAGGTCACCGACGCGCGGAAGTTGGATATCGACCACATGGTCCCCTTGGCCGAGGCGTGGGACAGCGGCGCACACGCTTGGACGCCGGAGCGCCGTGAGGCGTATGCCAACGACCTCGGCGCGGACAGGAGTCTGGTGGCGGTCACCGCGAAGACCAACCGGTCCAAGGCCGACCGGGATCCGGCCCAGTGGATGCCGCCCGCCGAGTCCGCGACGTGCACGTACCTCGTCGACTGGACCGCCACGAAGCTCCGCTGGGCCCTGGCCATGGATGAAGCCGAGAAGGCCGCACTCCTCAACCTCGCCGAGCCGTGCACCGACTCCGTCGTCGAGTACGAGCCGGCCTCGTAGCTCCCTTCACCGAGGGGGCGAACTTCACCCCCTCGGTGAAAGCAGATTCGTCTCTGGACCGTGCGGGGTGGCCGCAGCTTCAGTAACAGGCACGAAGGAAATCGACGAGCAACACCTCATCGAGTCGGGCTTGGTGGTGCTCGACATCACCGTGGACGACGACGAGACCGCGCACCGGGTCGTCGTCGCGTCGGGCCAGCACGGGGAAACTAGTCGGCTGCGGCGACACCCGCGTGCCTGGCCTCCATCGCGGCGATCACCCGGTGCTGGGCCAGCCGTCGGGCCTGCCTGAGCTTCGATTCGGCCAGCAGGAGGGGTATGAACCAGATCCAGCCCCACACACTGTAGGAAACGACCCCGCTCAGCACCAGGGCCTTGTTGGTGGCGAAAACCAGCACAAAAGCCGTGACGTACGCGGCCGCCCGGTGACGGATCACGAGCCGCAGCGGGGCCCGCCACGGGCCGGCCAGCAGCTCCAGAGCAGCCGCGGCCTCGGCGGCCCGCACGTCTTCCGGGTCGGCTGATACCTGGGCGCCCTGCTCCAGCGCTTCAGCAACATCAGCACTATGGGACGTCAGGGCTGCTCGATCTCTCCTGGCAGCCGCCGTCCTCTCCCGTACGTCCTGCCAGTAGCCTCGCCCTGCCCAGCCGAGCGCGTCCTCCACCCGTGCCGCCTCAGGCGACCCCGCCGGTGCAAGGACCGCGATCCGCTCCTTGAGCCGTTCCACCCGGGCAGCGCGTCCGGGGTACGTCCACGTGTCAGCACGCAGGCACAGTTCCAGGTAGGAGACAAGGAGTCCGAGGTCGTCCGGCCACTGCGCAAGGCCGGCCTCGTAGGCCTTCTCCGCTGCGGCATCGTGGTCGTCCTCGTCCTCCGCCACGTGCGCGAGACCGAGCCACCGGTAGAGCACCGGATCGGGCCCGAGCTCCTCCAGACCGGACTCCGCCGCCCTCCGAGCTTCACAGAATCCACCCACCGCGAAGAGCTCCTCGCAACGGTCGGCGTATTCGTCACGCGTCATGCATCCCACCCCAGTCGATCAGGAGCTCCACTCTCAGCTGCACAAACGCTCTGGTCAAGGCGACTTCCACAGGGGCCATCGCTCAGGCAGAAGCGCGACGGCGAGGTTCCGTGCCTTTCGGCTCAGATCTTCACGAGGCGGCACGGTGCCCCGACGTACTGGGGCCGCGGCCTCGAGAACTTGTTGGCTGTGCGCCGCCTACACCTGCTCCCACCCCGCGGCGTGCCCGGCTCGGCCAAAGCCGGACCCACCCGCTTCGTCGCGGCCCCAGCCCCCGAGGGCACGCGAGGCGAGAGGTTGACCGCAGGAACGCTTCCCCTAGCCGGCCGCTCCCCCAGACATCGGAACGTGGACCGGTCACCTGCTGTCGGCACCAGGGTGGAGATGCGGGCTCCCCTGCCCCGCGTGAGGATCAGGAGTACGACGTAGCAGCCCGAGCGCTTCAGCTGGGCGGCTCCCTCGCCGAGCAGCGGCGCAGGGTCCTGGAGGTGGAAGAGATGCCGCGACCGTTGTGGGCCGGTGCCATCAGCTTCGGGCTGGTCACGATCCCCGTGAAGATCGTGTCCGCGACCGAGGACCACGACGTCCACTTCCACCGGGTGCACCTTGCGGACATGGGCCGGGTGCGGACGCGGAAGGTCTGCGAGCTCGACGACCAGGTGGTGCCCCAGGACGAGATCGGCAAGGGCTACGAGATCGCGAAGGACCAGACAGTCCCGGTGACGGACGAAGAGCTGCAGCAGATGCCGCTGCCGACGGCGAAGGCGATCGAGATCGCCGCGTTCGTCGACGCCGACACGATCGACCCGGTCCGCATCAGCGACTCCTACTACCTCGCCGCCGACGGGCAGGTCGCCGCCAAGCCCTACACCCTGCTACGCAAAGCCCTGGAGCGGTCCTCGAAGGTCGCGGTGGCCAAGTTCCAGTGGCACGGCCGAGAGCGCCTGGGCCTGCTCCGGATCCGGGAAAGGGCGATCGTGCTGCACTCCATGAAGTGGCCCGACGAGATCCGCAGCCCCGACGAGCTGGCCCCGCGCGAGGCCGAGGTCAGCGAGGAGGAGATCGAGCAGGCACTGCAGCTGGCCGAGCGGATGACGATCGAGGACCTGTCCGGATTCCACGACGAGTACCGCGAGGCCCTGGAGGACATCATCGCCGCGAAGGCCGACGGCAAACCCCTCCCTGCCCCGGCCGACGACGGGAAGCAGGACAAGGGCGAGGTCGTGGACCTGATGGCCGCCCTGAACGCCTCCGTCAAGGCCGCGAAGGAATCGCGCGGCGACGACGGCGAGGACGCCACCGTGCACGAGATACGGCCGACGAAGAAGACCGCCAGGAAGACGCCTGCGAAGAGGACCGCCGCGTCGAAGCGTTCCACGGCGTCGAAGAAGACGACGAAGAAGACGGCCGCGAAGAAGCGCAGTGCCTCCTGACCCTCCTCCTGCTGCTGCGGGTGCCGTGCTGCCGAGGATCGAGCCGATGCTCGCAACCCCCGGCCCTCTGCCATCGGCGGGGGTGGAGGACCGGTGGGCGTTCGAGGTGAAGCAGGACGGCCAACGGGCCATGGTCTACCTGCCGGGCGACGGCACCATCCTTCTGCACGCTCGTTCGGGTACGGACATCACCGCCGCCTACCCCGAACTCCTCCCCCTCGCCGGGGCACTCGGAGCCCGCAGCGCCGTGCTGGACGGGGAGATCGTCGCCCTCGACGATCAGGGCCGCAGCGACTTCGAGCGCCTCCAGCAGAGGATGGGCCTCGCCGGCGCCCCGGCCCGGGCCGTGCGTATGGCGGGCCGGGTTCCCGCGCACCTGATGCTCTTCGATGTCGTGCACCTCGACGGCCGGCTCCTGACCGGACTGCCGTACGCGGAACGACGGGCGCTGCTGGAAGGTCTCGGGCTGGCCGGGCCCGCCTGGTCGACGCCCGCGGCGATCACCGGGCACGGGGCTGAGGCGTGGGAGATGGCCCGGGAGGCCGGGCTGGAAGGGCTGATCGCGAAGCGGCTCACCTCCCGGTACGAAACCGGGGCACGCTCGAAATCCTGGGTGAAGATCAAGGTCCACCGCATCGCCGACGTCGTGATCGGCGGATGGGCCCCCGGACGCGGACGGCTGACCGGCCTGCCCGGAGCCGTCCTGGTCGGCGAGCGGCACGACGGACTGCTGCACTACGCGGGCAGCGTCGGCACCGGCTGGAGC
>NZ_JAFEUF010000330.1:3285-6339 GCF_016901035.1 Streptomyces durocortorensis | reverse complement strand
CCAGATGCGTATACCCCCCCCCCCCCCCCCCCCCCGCCGCCCCCCCCCCCGGGCCCGCGGGGCCGGGCGGCCCCGGCGGAGGGCCGATGGTGTCGTTGCCGCTGCCTCCCGCACCGGCCCCGGCGCCCGACCCCGGCGCCAGCCGCCGGACCCTGCTCACCATCGCGGCGGCGGCCGTGGGCGGGCTGATCGTGGGCGGCGGTTCGGTCGCCGCGCTCGGGTCCGGGGACACCGCCGCGGCGACGGACGACAAGCCCGCGCCCAAGCCCCGCCGTACGCTCCCCGGACAGGCCCCCGAACCGCGCTGGACCTACGCGCACCCGGCCTCCGAGTCGGCCCCGCTCACCACCGCCCTCTGGCAGGACAAGCTGCTCGTGGTGACCAGCGAGAGCCAGGCCAGCGCCGTGGACCTGCGTACCGGTAAGCGGCTGTGGCAGCGTGCGGACGGGGCGAAGGGGCAGGCCGCGTCGGCGGCGGGCGCCGATCTGGTCTTCGTGGCGAGCCCCACGGAGTTCCTGTGGCTGTCGCCCAAGGACGGCAAGGTCGTGCACCGCGTGCGCTACACGGAGGCCTTCGACGACCTGCCGGGTCTCACCGTCGGGCGGCTGGCCGGGAGTTCCGGGCCGGTCATCTGGTTCACCGGGTCGCACACGGTCACCGAGAAGGCCCCGAAGCCGAAGAAGGGCAAGAAGAAGGGCAAGGACAAGGAGGTCGTCGAGGCCTACTTCTTCGCGTACGACATCGTGCAGCGCAAGGAGCTGTGGCGCACCTCCGTGCCCGCGGGCCGCGACCCCGGCACCCCCGCCTACCGGGTGGTCGCGGAGCGCTCCGCCGACGTCCTCGTACGGCAGGACGCGGTGAGCCTGACGGCGGCCGAGGTCAAGAAGGCCAAGGGGAAGGGGTCGGTCCGCTCGTTCGACCAGAAGAGCGGCAAGCTGCTGTGGACCAAGCAGTACGGCGCGGCCTCCCCCCAAGCGGCCACCACGGGCGACGAGGACGGGACGCTGTACGCGGCGGTCGGCCAGGACCTCCAGGCCTTCGAGGCGGACTCGACGAAGCCGCAGTGGCGCGTCGAGGGCAGCGACGGTTCGGTGTTCGGCACCCCGCTGATCGCCGGGCCCCTGATCCACACCACCGAACGCAGCCGGCTGGTCGGCGCGGTGGAGCGGGAGAGCGGCCGGCTCGTGTGGCGGCGCTCCACCGAGGTACCGGGCATCGGCAACGCCCCCGCGCTCACGCTGAGCAGCAGCGAGAAGACCCTGATCGCCGCCGACGCCATCCAGGTCACGGCGTTCTCGGCGGCCGACGGCGAGCGGCTCTGGAAGTTCCAGGACATCGGGTCGGCCGATCCGAAGGGGGAGACGGTACGCGCGTCGTACCGGGCGCTCGCCTTCGGTGAGACCGTCGTCGTCCAACGGGACAGGTCCTTCTACGCCTTCCCGGTGGCCTGAGGCAGGCCGACGCCCCTCCGTCATCAACGCCGCCGTCCGGGGGATCTCCGGGCGGCGCGCGGTGCGGTGCTTGCATCACCCGACGACGAGTGACCGGATTAATAGGATTCGCTCACTTATGGACGAGCCCGTTGCCGGGCTGTGTCTCCGTCACGGAGGTGATGTCGTGTCAGGCAGGCTCCTGCGCGCGGTCTGCACCAGCGCGCTGGCCGCGGCGCTCGCGGTCTCCCCCACCACCGCATCGGCCGAGCCGGGCCCCGTACCGTCCGAGGATTCCGTACCGCTCGCGGAGCAGAAGGCCGACACGGACGCGGAGGACTCGACGGACTCGGAGGACGCAGAAGGCCGCACAGACGCCGACGACGAGGAAGCCGGGGAGGGCGCCGACGAGACGGACGGGGACGCCGCCGAGGTCGACGCCGAGACCGCCCTCGCCGCACCCGAGGCCCCCAAGAGCGTCGCCACCCTCCTCCGCGAGCTGCAGACCCGCTACCAGGCGGCGGAGGAGGCGAGCGAGACCTACAACGCCACCGCCGAGAAGCTGAAGCAGCGCACCGCGCAGGTGAAGAAGGTGAACGGGGACCTGGCGAAGGCGCGGGCCGCGCTGGAGGTCAGCCGGGGGGACGCCGGGCGGCTGGCCCGGGAGCAGTACCAGGGGCGTACGGAGTTCTCCGCGTATCTCCGGCTGCTGCTGGCCCACGACCCCCAACGAGCCCTGGACCAGAGCCATGTCGTGGGGCGGCTGGCCGCGAACCGCGCGGCGACGGTGGACCGGCTGACCGACGCCGCCCGGCGGGCCGACACCCTGGCCGCCGCCTCCCGCAAGGCGCTGGACCAGCAGAAGAAGCTGGCCGCGCAGCAGAAGAAGCAGCGTGACACCGTGCGCGGCAGGCTCAAGGAGGTCGAAGGGCTGCTGGCCACCCTCTCCGAGGAGCAGATCGCCCAGCTCGCCGGTCTCGAACAGCAGGGGGTGGACAAGGCCCAGCGCGAACTGGTGGCCTCCGGGGCGCTCAGCTCCACCCGGCCGCCCACCCGGCAGGGCGGCGACGCCGTGGCGTACGCGGTCCGGCAGATCGGCAAGCCGTACGTGTGGGGGGCCGAGGGCCCCGACTCCTTCGACTGCTCCGGTCTCACGTCCCAGGCCTGGTCGGCGGCGGGGCGGGGAATCCCGCGCACCTCGCAGGAGCAGTGGAAGCAGCTCCCGAGGGTGCCGGTGTCCGCCCTGCGCCCCGGGGACCTGGTGATCTACTTCCCGAAGGCGACCCACGTGGCGCTGTACATCGGTGACGGCCTCGTGGTGCAGGCGCCCCGCCCCGGCGCGAGGGTCAAGGTCTCACCGCTGGCGTCGAACCCACTGCTGGGGGCCGTCCGCCCCGACCCGGGCGGCGCCCCGCTGTCCACGTACACCCGCCCGGAGCTGCCCGAGGGCGCGCGGGACGGCTCGGACACCGGTTACGGCACGGACGCGGCGCCCGACGCCCCCTAGCGGGCCTCAGCGCACCAAGGACAGACCTCGGCGGGGGGGCCCGGCGGGGGGGGGGGGCGGCCGGGGGGGGGGGGGGGGGGGGGGGGGCGCCCCCCCCCGCCCCGGGCGCGGGGGGGG
>NZ_JAFEUF010000330.1:0-3275 GCF_016901035.1 Streptomyces durocortorensis | reverse complement strand
CCTCTCCGCTGGCCGCCCCCCCCGCGCCCCCCCCCCCCCCCCCCGGCCGCCCCCCTAAAACCGCGCCGCGCCGCGGGCCGGCGGGGGGGGGGGGGCCCCCCCCCCCGCCGAAGTGCTTGCCCGGATCAGGCGCCGGAAACCGACGCCAGGTACGCGTTCGTCTTCTCCGGCTCGAAGAAGAAGTTGTCGAAGTCCGCCGGGTCGTTGAACCCGTTGGCGAAGCGGTCCGCGACCGGCTGGAGCTGGCCGGCGGCGCCGATCAGGTTCAGCACGTGCTCCGGCGGGACGCCGAGCATGGCGTTGGTCCACTTGGTGACGTGCTGCGCGGTGTCCCAGTAACGGTCGAACGTGGACTGCATCCACGCCGCGTCGAACTCCTTCTCACCGTGCTCGATGATCGAGTCCAGGTACGCGTTCGCGCACTTGGAGGCCGAGTTGGAGCCCTGGCCGGTGATCGGGTCGTTGGCCACGACGACGTCCGCGACGCCGAGGACCAGGCCGCCGCCGGGCAGCCGGCCGATCGGCTTGCGGACCGTGGGGGCGTAGCGCCCGGCGAGGGTGCCGTTGGCGTCGGTCAGCTCGACCTTGGTGGCGCGGGCGTACTCCCACGGCGTGAACTTCTCCATCAGCTCAAGCGTCTTCGCCAGGTGCTCGGAGGGATCCTTGATGCCCTGGAAGGCGTCGAGCGGGCCGCCGGGGATGCCCTCCCAGAAGAGGATGTCGGCACGGCCGGAGGTGGTGAGCGTCGGCATCACGAACAGCTCGCCGACGCCCGGCACCAGGTTGCAGCGGACCGCGTCGAACTCCGGGTGCTCGGGGCGCGGGCCCATCCCGTGGACGTACGCCACGGCCAGCGCGCGCTGCGGGGCGTCGAACGGCGAACGGGCCGCGTCCCGGCCGAACATGGAGACCAGTTCGCCCTTGCCGGCCGAGACCATCACCAGGTCGTAGGTGCGCGAGAAGTAGTCCAGGTCGGAGACGGCCGCCCCGTGGATGACGAGCTGACCGCCGCGCTGGGCGAAGGTCTCCATCCAGCCGGCCATCTTCACGCGCTGGTCGACGGACTGGGCGTATCCGTCCAGCTTGCCGACCCAGTCGATGGCGCGGGAGGAGTCGGGGGCGGCGACGGAGACGCCGACTCCCTCGATCTTCGGGGCCTGGGACTCCCAGAAGTTCAGCTGGTAGTCCCGCTCGTGCTGGAGCGCGGTGTGGAACATGCACTGCGTCGACATGACCCGGCCGGTGCGGACCTCGTCGGCGGTGCGGTTGGACATCAGGGTGACTTCGTAACCCTTGGACTGCAGCCCGAGGGCCAGCTGGAGCCCGGACTGGCCGGCTCCGACTATGAGTATCTTCCGCATCGCGGCTCTCCGTGCTCCGTCGTTTCTGATTTCGAGGCGTCAGGCGGGCGTGACGTCGAGAGCATGGCCCACGAGGGTCAGCAGTGACTCGACGACCGTGATCCTGTTACGCGCGTCCATGATCACTATCGGCACCTGCGGCGGTACGGTCAGGGCCTCCCTGACGTCCTCCGCCTCGTAACCGGGCGTCCCCTCGAAGTGGTTGACCGCCACGATGTACGGCAGGCCGCAGCTCTCGAAGTAGTCGAGTGCCGGGAAGCAGTCCTCCAGGCGCCGGGTGTCGGCGAGGACGACCGCGCCGATCGCCCCGCGCACCAGGTCGTCCCACATGAACCAGAAGCGCTGCTGGCCCGGGGTGCCGAAGACGTACAGGACGAGGTCGTCGTCGAGGGTGAGACGGCCGAAGTCCATGGCCACCGTCGTGGTGGTCTTCTCCGGCGTCGCGGAGAGGTCGTCGGTCTCCTCGCTGGCCTGGGTCATCAGCGCTTCGGTCTGCAGCGGTGTGATCTCGGAGACCGATCCGACGAACGTCGTCTTGCCGACACCGAATCCGCCCGCCACCACGATCTTGGTGGCGGTGGGGGCGCGGGTGTGGTCGAGCTGCCAGGCCTGGAGGGACTCCTCGGCCTGGTCCTGAGGCTGGGACGGCCGGTCGTCCCGGGAGCCCGGCTGACGCGGGGCGAAGAGCGTCGCCTCAGAGACGGCGGAGTCCATTGAGCACCCTTTCGAGCAGTGCGCGGTCGGGCTGGCCGGTGCCGTGACCGGTTCCGTACACGCGGATCTTTCCTTGGTCGGCCAGGTCGCTGAGCAGCACCCGGACGACTCCGAGCGGCATCTTCAGCAGGGCCGAGATCTCCGCGACCGTACGCATCCGACGGCAGAGTTCGACGATGGCCTGGAGCTCCGGCATGACGCGCGACGCGAGGTTGCCGTTGGTGAGTTCGCGGCGCTCCTCGGGTGCTTCGAGGGCGGCGACGAACGTCTCGACGAGCAGGACGTGCCCGAACCGCGTGCGCCCGCCGGTGAGGGAGTACGGGCGGACCCGGGCGGGGCGCTTGTCGGCCCCGCGGACGGGGAGGCGGGGGGCGGGCTCGGCTGCGGCGGTGGTCACTGGGCGCTCTCCATCGATGTGCGCAGCTCACTGCGGAGTTCGGGGGTGAGGACGTGTCCGGCCCGGCCGACGAAGAGGGCCATGTGGTACGCGACGACGCTCATGTCGCAGTCCGGGGCTGCGTGCACACCGAGGAGCGAGCCGTCGCTGATCGACATGACGAAGACGCTGCCCTCGTCCATGGCGACCATCGTCTGTTTGACGCCGCCGCCGTCCATCAGCTTCGCCGCTCCGACGGTCAGCGAGCCGATGCCGGAGACGATCGTGGCCAGGTCGGCGCTGGACCCCTTGGGACCGTCCGACGGCCCGGCGGCCTTCGCCTCGCGATGGCCGGGGTCGGAGGAGAGCAGCATCAGGCCGTCGGACGAGACAACGGTGACCGAGTGGACCCCTGGCACCTCCTCCACGAGATTGCTCAGCAACCAGTGAAGGTTCCGGGCCTCGGTACTCAGCCCGAATGTGCTGGGCGCAGTCAACTGCGTGCCTCCTCGACTGTGTCCCCCGTCGCTTCGTTCCGTGTGTCCTGTGCGGCGCCTGTGGCGTGCGCGGTGGTGGTCTCGTGCCCGGTGCGGTCGGTGGGTACGCCTCCGGGGCCGGCGACGGCGATGCCACCGGTCTCGGCGATCTCCGCCTCGACGTCGCGCCGGCCCTCCTTGGCCGCCTGGTGGAAGCTGCCGAGCCGGCGGCGCAGGGCGTCCCGGTCGAGACTGCCGGTGCGGCCGGGGGCGGGGGTCGCGTCGGGCCGGGCCACCTTGGGGGTGCGCTTGGGCAGCCCCTTGTCGGTGATACGGCCGGCCTCGGGG
>NZ_JAFEUF010000329.1 GCF_016901035.1 Streptomyces durocortorensis | reverse complement strand
CCCCCCCCCCCCCCCCGCCGCCCCCCCCCCCCCCCCCCCCCCCCCCCCCCCCCCCCCCCTAAACCCCCCACGCCGAGGGGCCGGCACCCACCAGGCACCGGCCCCTCAGACGTACAACATCAACAACTGCCCCTACGCGTGCGTACGCAACAACGTCCGCATAGTCCGCATAGCCACGGACAGATTCGCCAGATCAAACGCATCCGACCCCTGGATCTCCTCCAGCGTCGACCGCGACCGAGCAAGAATCGCCGCGTTCTTCTCCTCCCACGCCCGGAACCGCTCCTCCGGCGTGGCGGACCCGTTCCCCACGCTCAGCACGTCCGACGTGAGCGCCGCATGCGCCGCGTACAGGTCCTCGCGGATCGACGCGCGTGCCATGGACTGCCAGCGGTCCGCCCGCGGCAGCTCGATGATCCGGTCCATGAGCTGCGTGATCCGCAGCCGGTCCGCGAGGTCGTAGTAGACCTCGGCGACCTCCAGCGGCTCCTTGCCCGTCCGGTCGGCGATGGCCACGATGTCCAGCGCCGGGAAGGCGGAGGAGAACCCGGCCACCCGCACCGCCAGCTCGTCCGGCACGCCCGCGGCCGTCAGCTCGTCCAGGATCGAGTGGTACCAGTCCAGGTCGGCACCGCGCACCAGCTTGGGCAGCTCGTTCCAGACCTGCTCGACCCCGTCCCGAAACAGCTCGATGGTCTCCGCGATGGCGACGGGCTGCGGCCGGTTGCCCAGCAGCCAGCGCGAACCACGCTCGACCAGCCGCCGCGAGTGCAGCCGGATCCGGGTTTGGACGTCGGCGTCGACCGTGTTGTCCAGCGCCTCGACCGCGTCCCAGACCCCCGAAAGACCGAAGATCTCGCGGGCCGTGAACTGGGCCCGCACGATCTCCTCGATCGACGCCCCGGTCTCCTCCCGCAGCCGGTGCAGGAAGGTCGAACCGGCGGTGTTGACCGTGTCGTTGACCAGGACCGTCGTGATGATCTCGCGCCGCAGCGCGTGCCCGTCGACCGCCTCGGGGAACCGCTCGCGCAGCTCGCTCGGGAAGTAGGCGTGCACCAGCTTCTGCAGGTGCGGGTCGTCCGGCAGGACGGTGGAGATCAGCTCGTCCGCCGTCGTGATCTTCGTGTAGGCGAGCAGCACGGCCAGCTCGGGCTGGCTGAGCCCCTTCTCGTTGCTGAGCAGCTCCCGGATGTGCCGGTCGGCGGGCAGGAACTCCAGCGCCCGGTCCAGCGCGCCGTCCCGCTCCAGCCGGCGCATGAAGCGCTGCTGGGCGTGGAGCAGCGAGGGCGCCTGCGCGGAGGCGTTGGAGAGGGCGACGTTCTGCGCGTAGTTGTTGCGCAGGACGAGCGCTCCGACCTCGTCGGTCATGTCGGCGAGCAGCTTGTTGCGCTGCTTGACGGTCATGTCGCCGTCCCGGACGAGCCCGTTGAGCAGGATCTTGATGTTCACCTCGTGGTCGGAGGTGTCCACACCGGCGCTGTTGTCGATCGCGTCGGTGTTGATCCGGCCGCCGTTGCGGGCGAACTCGATCCGGCCGAGCTGGGTGGCGCCGAGGTTGCCGCCCTCGCCGACGACCTTGGCCCGCAGGTCCTCGCCGTTGACGCGGATCGCGTCGTTGGCCTTGTCGCCGACGTCGGCGTTCGACTCGGGGACGGCCTTGATGTACGTGCCGATGCCGCCGTTCCACACCAGGTCGACGGGCGACTTGAGGATGGTCTGCATCAGATCGGCGGGCGTCATCTTGCTCACCGAGGAGTCGATGCCGAGCGCCTCGCGGACGTGCGCGTTGAGCGGGATCGACTTGGCGCTGCGCGGGTGGATGCCGCCGCCCGCCGAGAGCAGGTCGGTGTCGTAGTCGGCCCAGGAGCTGCGCGGCAGGTCGAACAGGCGGCGCCGCTCGGCGTACGAGGTGGCGGCGTCCGGGTTCGGGTCGATGAAGATGTGCCGGTGGTCGAAGGCGGCGACCAGGCGGATGTGCTCGGAGAGCAGCATGCCGTTGCCGAAGACGTCACCGGACATGTCGCCGACGCCGACGACGGTGAAGTCCTCGGTCTGGGTGTCGTGGCCCAGCTCCCGGAAGTGCCGCTTGACGGACTCCCAGGCGCCCCGGGCGGTGATGCCCATGCCCTTGTGGTCGTAGCCGGCCGAACCGCCGGAGGCGAACGCGTCGCCGAGCCAGAAGTTGTAGGCGACGGCGACCTCGTTGGCGATGTCGGAGAAGCTCGCGGTGCCCTTGTCGGCGGCGACGACGAGGTAGGTGTCCTCCTCGTCGTGCCGGACGACGTCGGTGGGCGGCACGACCTCGCCGGCGACCATGTTGTCGGTGATGTCGAGCAGCGCGGAGATGAACGTGCGGTAGGCGGCGATGCCCTCGGCGAACCAGGCGTCGCGGTCCACGGACGGGTCCGGGAGCTGCTTGGCGACGAAGCCGCCCTTGGCGCCGACGGGCACGATGACGGTGTTCTTCACCATCTGCGCCTTGACCAGTCCGAGGATCTCCGTACGGAAGTCCTCGCGCCGGTCCGACCAGCGCAGACCACCGCGGGCGACCTTGCCGAAGCGCAGGTGGACGCCCTCCACGCGCGGCGAGTAGACCCAGATCTCGTACGCCGGCCGGGGCGCGGGCAGATCCGGGATGGCCTGCGGGTCGAACTTCATCGAGACGTAGGAGTGCGGCGTGCCGTCCTCCGTGTGCTGGAAGAAGTTCGTGCGCAGGGTGGCCTTGATGACGGTGAGGAAGGACCGCAGGATCCGGTCCTCGTCGAGCGAGGCGACCTGGTCCAGAGCCCCGTCCAGCTCCTCCAGGAGCCCGTCGGTCAGCTCGGTGCCGGCGCTCTGCCTGCCGGGCGACATGCGGGCCTCGAAGAGCGAGACGAGCAGCCGGGTGGTGTGGACGTTGTTGCGGAGCGTGGACTCCATGTAGTCCTGGCTGAAGGTGGATCCGGCCTGCCGCAGGTACTTCGCGTAGGCGCGCAGCACCATGGCCTGCCGCCAGTTCAGCCCGGCGCCGAGGACCAGGGAGTTGAAGCCGTCGTTCTCCGCCTCGCCCTTCCAGACGGCGGCGAAGGCCTCCTGGAAGCGGGCGCGGGCGTCGTCGGCGAGGTAGCCGCCGTTGCCGTTGACCAGGGGCATCCGCAGCCCGAAGTCGTAGATCCAGGCGTGGGTGCGGTCCGCGCAGCGCAGCTCGTACGGCCGCTCGTCGACGACCTCGACGCCGAGCTGCTGGAGGGCCGGGAGGACGGCGGAGAGGGAGACCTGCTCGCCGGTCCGGTAGATCTTGAAGCGGCGCTCGCCGGGGCCCGCGCCGACCGGCTCGTACAGGCTGAGGGCGAAGTCCTTCTCACCCTCCCGGAGGGTTTCGAGGTGGACCAGGTCGGACACGGCGGCGCGCGGCGAGTGGTCGGCCTTGTAGCCCTCGGGGAACGAGTGGCCGTACTGGCGCTGGAGTTCGGCGCCGCGCTCCTCGCCCAGCTCGGCGGTGAGCGCCTCCTGGAAGCCGTCGGCCCAGGAGCGGGCGGCCTC
The DNA here is from genome assembly GCF_016901035.1 of Streptomyces durocortorensis. Taxonomy (GTDB): domain Bacteria; phylum Actinomycetota; class Actinomycetes; order Streptomycetales; family Streptomycetaceae; genus Streptomyces; species Streptomyces durocortorensis. The sequence goes on along the minus strand of NZ_JAFEUF010000329.1, from coordinate 2,871 downwards.
GACGAGGCGGGCCTCGATGCGGTCGGCGTCGGCGTCGGTCAGGTGCGGCAGCTCGGTGCCGGCCGGAACCCGGATGACGAAGTGGAGCCGGGAGAGGATCGACTCGGTGTTCCACGCGGTGAAGTCGACGCTGGTGCCGCCGAGCTCCTCCTTGAGGATGTCGATGAGCCGCAGGCGCACGCCGGTCGTGTAACGGTCGCGCGGGAGGTAGACGATCGCGGAGTAGTAGCGCCCGTACTCGTCCTGGCGCAGGTAGAGCCGCAGCCGGCGGCGCTCCTGGAGGTAGAGGACAGAGGTCACGACGGAGCGGAGCTGGTCGACGGGGGTCTGGAACAGCTCGTCGCGCGGGTAGGTCTCCAGGATCTGGAGCAGGTCGCGGCCGTCGTGGCTGTTGTACGAGAAGCCGGCGCCCTCGACGACCTCGGCGACCTTGCGGCGGATGACGGGCACCCGGCGCACGGACTCGGTGTAGGCGGCGGAGGAGAAGAGGCCGAGGAAGCGGCGTTCGCCGACGACGTTGCCCTTGGCGTCGAACTTCTTCACGCCGACGTAGTCGAGGTAGCTGGGGCGGTGCACGGTGGCCCGGCTGTTGGCCTTCGTCAGGACGAGGAGCTTGTGCTCACGGGCCTTGGCGCGGGCGTCGGCGGGCAGCCGGTCGAAGGACGGGCTGACCGGGTGGGCCTCGTCCTCGCTGTGCTGCGGGTCGGACCGCAGGATGCCGAGGCCGGTGCCGGGGACGGCGGCGAGCGCGTCGCTGTCCTTCAGCTCGTACTCGCGGTAGCCGAGGAAGGTGAAGTGATCGGCGGCCAGCCAGCGCAGTAGCTCGCGGGCCTCCTCGACCTCCTCGTCGGCGAGGTCGTCCAGCGGCTCGCCGGGCAGGTCGTCGGCGATCCGGAGGGCGGCGTCACGCATCTTCCCCCAGTCCTCGACGGTCTCGCGGACGTCGGACAGGACGCGCAGCAGGTCGGCGGTGATCTGCTGGAGGTCGGCGCGGTCGGTCTCGCGGTCGATCTCGACGTGGATCCAGGACTCGACGAGCGCGTCGTGCGGCAGTTCGCTCTTCTCACCCTTGGCGTTCTTGCCGCCCTTGATGCTCTTCGGGATGCCGGGACCGCCGGAGAGGACCTCGATGAGCTTGCCGGTGACATCACGGCGGACGGTGACCTGCGGGTGGATCACGACGTGGATGCCGCGGTCCTGCCGGGACAGCTCATTGGTGACGGAGTCCACCAGGAACGGCATGTCGTCGGTGACGACCTCGACGACGGAGTGGCTGCAGGCCCAGCCGTTCTCCTCGACGGTCGGGGTGTGCACCCGGACGTTCGCGGTGCCCTGCGGACGGTTCTCGGCCAGCCGGTAGTGCGAGGCGGCGGCACCGAAGACGTCGACCGGGTCGCGGCCGCTGAGGTCCTCCGGAGCCGTATGCAGGTAGTAGCGCTGGAGGTAGGCGAGCACGGTGTCCTGACCGGCAGGGGCGCTCTTGTCGGCCCCGGCGGCGGAGACCCGCGCCCGGGGGGCACCTCCCGGGCCACCGACACCACCGCCCGGACCGTTGTCAGCTACCTTGGCGGCCCCTGCGAGCAGCTCGGCCTTGGCTTCGTCCAGCTTGGTCTGCATGTCCTCTGGCTCCTGTCGCGCGCCGTTGCGTGACGTAGGTGAGAAAAGCGACGTACCGCCACGACGCGGGGTTTCCGGTCTGGGTCGACGCTATGCCGCTTCGAGAGTTCCCCGTGACCACATGGGCCATTTTTGACGGCCGGTCCGGAGTCGGGAGATCGCGGATCGCCCGGGTGCTGTGGCACTCCGGCCCGCGGCCGGGGGCTTCGCTGCCCCCGAGGCGTATCGCGCTGATCACGGCACCAGGCTATCGCCCTCGCACCCCACCCCGTCATGAGCTGCTTGTGTACAAAAGAACCCCCCGAACTTTGACACTCTGGACAGTGCGCCGCGCCGCCTTGGCGAACTCCTGGAACCGGGGCAATCTCTCCGTACAGTCCGAAATCAGGCCACCGGCAGACCGCGAGCCGACCCGCCGTCGGCCGATCGCCCTCCGAGGAGTCCGCCATGCCGCAGAAGATCCTCATCGTCACCGGCGACGCCGCCGAGTCGCTCGAAGTCCTCTACCCGTACCAGCGGCTGCTGGAGGAGGGGTACGAGGTCGACATCGCGGCCCCCGAGCGCAAGACGCTGCGCTTCGTGGTCCACGACTTCGAGCCCGGCTTCGACACGTACACGGAGAAGCCCGGCTACACCTGGCCCGCCGACCTGTCCTTCTCCGAGGTCGACCCCGGGGCCTACGTCGCCCTGGTGATCCCCGGCGGCCGGGCCCCCGAGTACCTCCGCAACAACCCCGAGCTGCGGAAGATCGTCGGCGCCTTCTTCTCCGCGGACCGCCCGGTCGCCCAGATCTGCCACGGCCCCCTGATCACCGCCGCCACCGGTAACCTCAGCGGCCGCACCGTCACGGCGTACCCGGCCCTGGAGCCGGACATGCAGAGCGCGGGAGCAACGTTCCAGGACACGGAGGCGGTGGTGGACGGCCCCCTGGTCTCATCGCGAGCCTTGCCGGACCACGCGGCCTGGATGAGAGAGTTCCTGAGGGTGCTCCGCTCAAGCCCGTCCGGCGACTGAGGACATCTCTTCCCCGGAAAGCGCCGCACCTTCAAGCCCGCCCGGGCACCCACCAAAGCCCGTCCGGCGATTGAGGACATCCTTCACCTCAGCCACACCCCGGCCCGCGGGGGCACCTTCCCAGCCCGCCCGGCGCACCTCTCCAGCCTGCCCGGCGCTTGAGGGCATCCTTTCCAGCCCGTCCGGCGCTTGAGGACCGGGGCCCCGGGCAGCGCCCCGCAACCCCAGTCTCATATACAA
>NZ_JAFEUF010000328.1:4959-6414 GCF_016901035.1 Streptomyces durocortorensis | reverse complement strand
CCCTCCCGCCCATGTCCGTCCCACCGCACCGGGCTCCCGGCTGCTGCTGATCACCGACGGACTGGTCGAGGTCCGCAACCAGGACCTCGACCACAGTCTGGCCGCGTTCCTCGATGCGGCGGCGACCGGCCCGCAACAGCTCGAACCCCTCTGCGACCACCTCCTGCACACGTTCGGCCAGGACAAAGAGGACGACATCGCACTCCTTGCCCTGCATCTGCACGAGGACCGGCACCCGGCATAGAGACGGACCGGGCGATCCCACCGTGCCCACACCCTTGACCGCGCCCGGGCGGCGGGGCTCGTATGTGGTGCATGGCAGAGCGGGCGACCCATCGGGACCGGCTCCGCGCCCTGGAGTTCGAGGCCTTCGTGGCGGGCGCGGGCGGCCGCCTGCTGCACACGGCGACGCTGCTCACCGGCGAACCGCCGCAGCCGCCGGGCGCGTGTGTACGGGCCGAGGCGCTGCTGCGCGCGGCGCTCGCCCGTACGTACGCGGACTGGGACCGGCTGCACGGCGGCGACCCCTACGACCGGGCCCGCCGGGAACTGGCCCTCCGCTTCGCCCGGGAGGCCCGGCGCCACCAGCGGCCACGCGGCGGTCTGCTGGACCGGCTGACCCCGATCGAGCGGCTCGTGCTGGTTCTGCGGATCTACGAGGAGGTCGGCGAGGAGCAGACGGCGGCGCTGCTCGGGCTGCCGGCCGACCGGGTGCGGGCGGTGTGCGCGCGGGCGGTGGCGACACTGCTGGCGGGTCCGGACAGGCCTCTGCGCCAGGTTCCCCGGTGACGCCGTGAGCGCCGGCCGCCGGGATTCCGACCCGCGCGAGGAGCAGGTCCGGCGGATGCTGGACGGCCCGCACCCGGCCCTGCCGCCGGACCTGGCCGCGGGGGCGGTGCGGCGTGGCGGACGCCGCATGCGGCTGCGCCGGGCGGCGCACCGGACGGCGGGCTGGCTGCTGGCCGTGGCGCTCGCGGCGCTCCTCGTCTGGGTCGGGATCGAGCAGCCGTGGGCGACCGAGCCCGCCCAGGTCACTCCGCCGTTGGAGGGCTGGTGAGCCGTTGGAATCCCGGTGCGGGAGGCCTACGCTGGAGAGAGCGGCTGTCGTACGAGCCGAGGAGGCCGTGATGACGAGGAAGACCGCAGACTGCCGCAAGTATCCGAGCGAGACGAACTGCACCCTCACCCTCACCGGCGAGGAGGACGAGGTCGTCCGGGCCGCGAGCGAGCACGCGGCGTCGGTCCACGGACATGAGGACGGTCCCGAACTGCGCGAGCAGGTCAGGGGAATGCTGGAGGACGCGGACGAGAAGGTGAGCGCCTGAACGCCGAGACGCGGGGGGGGGGGGGGGGGGGGGGGGGGGGGGGGGGGGGGGGGGGGGGGGGGAGAAGGACCGGAACCACCCGCAAGCCCGGGCAGGAGAAGGGGGGGGGGGGGAGTAGGTTGGGAAGAGG
>NZ_JAFEUF010000328.1:0-4949 GCF_016901035.1 Streptomyces durocortorensis | reverse complement strand
GCGCCCCCTCGGGGTGGTGTGTGTTTTTTTTGTGGGGGGGGGGGGGGTTGTTTTTGGGGCGCCCCCCCCCCCGCCGGGGGGGGGGCCCCGGGGGGGGGGGGGGGGCCCCCCCGCGCATGTGGCATGACGGGTGCCGGTCAGCCCAGCGCCTGCGTGAGGTCGGCGAGCAGGTCGTCGCCGTTCTCGATGCCGACGGAGATCCGGACCAGGTCGGCCGGGACCTCCAGCAGGGAGCCCGCGACGGAGGCGTGCGTCATCCGGCCCGGGTGCTCGATCAGCGACTCCACGCCGCCGAGGGACTCGCCGAGCGTGAAGAGCTTCGCCCGGTTGCAGACCTCGACCGCCGCCTCCTCACCGGCCGCGACGCGGAAGGACACCATGCCGCCGAAGGCCTTCATCTGCTTGGCGGCGACCTCGTGGCCGGGGTGCTCGGGCAGGCCCGGGTAGAGGACCTGGGAGACCTTGGGGTGCCGGGTCAGCAGGTCGGCGACCTTGGTGGCGTTCTCGGTGTGCCGGTCCATGCGGACGGCGAGCGTCTTGATGCCGCGCAGCACGAGCCAGGCGTCGAAGGGGCCGGCGACCGCGCCCATCGCGTTCTGGTGGAACGCCAGTTCCTCGGCCAGCTCCGGGTCGCTGACGACGAGCGCGCCGCCGACGACGTCGGAGTGGCCGCCCATGTACTTGGTGGTGGAGTGCACGATGACGTCCGCGCCGAGCGCCAGGGGCTGCTGGAGGTAGGGCGAGGCGAAGGTGTTGTCGACGACGAGCCGGGCCCCGGCCTGGTGCGCGACCTGGGCGACGGCGGCGATGTCGGTGATGCCGAGCAGCGGGTTGGACGGGGTCTCCACCCAGACCGCCTTGGTGCGCGGGGTGATCGCGGCCCGTACGGCGGCCACGTCCGAGGTGTCGGCCACCGAGAACTCCACGCCCCACCGCGCGGCGACCTTCGCGAACAGCCGGAACGTGCCGCCGTAGGCGTCGTTCGGGATGACCACGTGGTCGCCGGGGGTCAGCAGCGTACGCAGGAGGCAGTCCTCGGCGGCGAGGCCGGAGGCGAAGGCGAGACCGCGGCGGCCGCCTTCGAGGGCCGCGAGGTTCTCCTCCAGGGCGGTGCGGGTCGGGTTGGCGCTGCGGCTGTACTCGTAGCCGCCGCGCAGTCCGCCGACGCCGTCCTGCTTGTACGTGGACACCTGGTAGATCGGCGGAACCACCGCGCCGGTGAGGGGGTCGGCGGTGTTCCCCGCGTGGATGGCGAGGGTTTCGAAGCTGTGCTGGTCGCTCATGAGGCCCGAGCGTAGTTCCTGGCGGAGGCCCTTACCGGCCACTCGCCGCTCCGGGGACAATGGGTCCATGGAGATTCTGTTGTTCCTGCTCGCGATGGGCATGCTCGCCGCCGTGATCGGCCCCTGGGTGATGCGCCGCCGGGGCGGTATCCGCCAGGTCGCCCCCGGTTCGCCGGACGCCGCCGACCCGGACACGTACGGCTTCGCCCGCCAGGAGGAGCTGGACGTCCGGATGCCGGGCCCCGACCAGGACCTCCTGGACGTGCTCGACGTCGTCCAGGGCACCCAGCAGTGGCAGGCGGCCTCCCAGCTGCTGGCCGGGACGCCGAAGGAGGGCGAGGTGCGCTGGCAGCGGATCCAGGCCTTCGCGGGCGCGGCCTCGCTGGAGCTGGCGCAGCAGCCGGGCAAGGGCGGCTCGTGGCTGCGGGCCTGGCGCTCGGAGTCCCCGAAGGACGCGGGCGGTGCGGCGGTGCACGCGGAGTTCCTGGTGCAGCAGGCGTGGCGGTCCTCGGCGGCGGGGAGCGACGACTTCCGGATCATCCTGGAGGAGGCCCGTACGGTCTGCGGCGAGGCGGCCCTGCTCGCGCCGGGCGACCCCGTCCCGTACATCGTGGAGCTGGCGGTGGCCCGGGGCCTGGGCTACACCCCCGAGCAGTTCGACCAGCTGTGGGCGAAGATCATCGACCGGGCTCCGGCGCACATGGGCGCGCACATCGCGGCGCTGCACTTCCACTCCGAGCGGTGGCACGGTTCGCGCAAGGACGCCGAGGCCCTCGCCACGGCCGCCGCCGCCCGCGCCCCGCAGGGCTCGCTGCTGGCGGCGCTGCCGCTGTTCGCGGTGTACGAGCATCTGCCGGAGGTCAACATGGTGCAGAGCTTCTACCGCAGCCAGGTGGTGACGACGGCGGTCGAGGGCGCGATGTTCGCGGTGCACGCGGCGCGTCCGGACGACCCGATGCTGGCCCATGTCCGGCACCTGCTGGTGCTGTTCCTGGTCCACATGGAGCGCTGGTCGGAGGCGATGCACCAGCTGGTCCGGGTCGACGGCCACGTGGGCGCGCTGCCGTGGACGGCGGAGCCGGACCCGGCCGCGCAGTACACGGTCTACCGGGCGCTGGCGGTCGCGGGCTACGAGGCGAACGGCGGCAGCCCGGCGACGCTGTCGCACTGACCTTCGTACGGGGCCCGGTCCTGACTCCGGCCGGAACGCCCTACGGGGCCGGGTCCTGACTCCGTACGGAACGCCCTACGGCACCGGGTTCCGGCCCGTACGGTTTCACGGCCCGGCGGGTGCGAGCGCCGGGCCGTCGCGGCGGGGTCAGCTCTTCCCGGATACGGCGGGTGCCTCGGGCACAGGGGCCCGGCCCGCCGCCGTCGTCACCAGCGCGCCCGCCACGAGCACCGCGCCCGCCACCGTGACGGCCGTGATCCCGATGCCGTCCGCCACCAGCCCGCCTGCCAGCGCCCCGAGCGCGATGGCCGCGTTGAACACCCCGACGAACAGCGAGGATGCGGCCTCGCGGGCGTCGGGGGCGGCGAGCAGCACCCAGGTCTGCGTGCTCACCGAGACACCCCCGTAGCCCAGGCCCCAGAGCGCCATCAGGACGGCCGCGAGGGCGGGGGAACCGCCCAGCCACGGCAGCGCCACCACGGTGAGGGTCAGGACCGTGCCGATCACCAGCAGCGTCCGGCGCGGGGAGCGGGCCGCCCCGGCCCCGGCGAGGAAGTTCCCGGCCACGCCGGCGATCCCGTACACCAGGAGCAGGACGCCGATCGTGCCCGCGCCGACGCCGGAGACGTCCTCCAGGACCGGCCTGACATACGTGTACGCGGCGAAGTGCCCGGTGACCAGGAAGCCGACGACGATGAGTCCGGTACGCAGCCGGGGGTCGCGGGTCAGCCGCAGCGCACCGCCGAGCGGAACGGTGCGCTCCGCGGGCAGCCGGGGCAGCAGGAGCGCCGCGGCGACCAGCACCACGGCCCCGAGCCCGGCGGCTGCGAGGAACGCGGCGCGCCAGCCGGCGAGGTCCCCGAGGTACGTTCCGGCGGGGACGCCGAGGACGGACGCCACGGCGATCCCGCTGAAGACGAGGGTGGTGGCCGCTCCGGCGGACTTCGCGGGGACCAGGCGGACCGCGAGCCCGGCGGCGACGGCCCAGACGCCGCCCATGCCGACGCCGACCAGGACCCGGGCGACGACCATGGTCCCGAAGTCCGGTGCCCAGGCCGCGCCGAGGTTGCCGACGACCAGCACGGTGACCAGTACGCACAGGGCCGTACGTCGGTCGGCGCGGCCGAGCAGCGGGACGAGGGCGGGGGCCGAGACCGCCGCGACGAGACCGGTGATGGTCAGCGTCAGGCCGGCGACGCCCTCCGGGATGCCGAGGGAGCTGCCCATCGGTGTGAGCAGCCCGACGGGCAGCATCTCGGAGGTGACCACGGTGAAGGTGCCGAGCGCGAGGACCGCCACGCCCCACCAGCCGTTGCGTGCGGGCGTCGGGCGGCCGGCCCGGGCGCCTGAGGATTCCTGAACATGCGTCATGTCCCCAGCCAATCGAGGCCGGAGACCGGGAACAACGGCCGACTTCTCGTCCTTCTATGAGCTGGACTCATGGATGGGAACGGGGGGAAGGCGGAGGGGACACATGAGCAATCCGGAGATCAGGGAGCTGGAGGCGTTCCTCGCGCTGGCCGAGGAGCTGCACTTCGGCCGGGCCGGGGAGCGCCTGTACCTCTCGCAGAGCCGGATCAGCCAGTTGCTGCGGGCGTTGGAGAGCAGGATCGGCGGCCGGCTGGTCGACCGCACGAGCCGCCGGGTCCGCCTCACCCCGCTCGGCGAGCAGCTGCACGCGGGGCTGCGGCCGGCCTTCGACGCGATCGTGGAGACGATCGACGAGGTCCGGGAGGCGGCGCGCGGCGTCGGCGGGGTGTTCCGTGTCGGCTTCCAGGGGACGGCGAACGACCCGTTCATGCGGGCGGTCACGGCCTTCCGGGACGGGCATCCCGACTGCGCCGCCGAGATCGTGGAGATCCCGCTCTCGGATCCGTTCGGCGCGGTGCACCGGGGCGAGGTGGACGCGGCGGTGGTGCTGATGCCGGTCCGGGACGACGCGCTGGTGCTCGGCCCGGTCTTCTCCGCGCGGCCGCTGACGCTCGCGGTCTCCGACCGGCACCCGTACGCGAGCCGCCCCGGCATCGACGCCGAGGACCTGGCGGGCAGCCCGCTCATCGGCGTCGCGGGGGCGGCCCCGGACTACTGGCGCCTCGCCCAGGCCCCGGCGGTCACCCCCGCCGGTCGCCCGATTCCGGTGGGTCCGGCGGTGAGCAGCCTCCAGGAGGGCCTGGCCCTGGTGCGGGCGGGCCGGGGCGCGATGCTGCTCTGCGACCCGACGGCCGACTACTACGGCAGCCACGCGGTGACCTTCGTCCCGGTGACCGGCCTGCCGGAGTCCTCCCTCGCTCTGGTGTGGCACCGGAACCACGAGACCGCCCGGACGCGGGGCTTCGCACGGGCCTTGGCAGCCGTCGCCGGGGCCACCGCGTGAGTGCCGGGCCCGGAATCCCGGCGGCCGCTCCCGTGTTGTACGTACCGAACACCGACCCCTGGAGGAGCCCCCGCATGTTCCTGAACCGCCGCACCCCCGAGCTCCCCACCCCGGAGCAGGC
>NZ_JAFEUF010000327.1 GCF_016901035.1 Streptomyces durocortorensis | reverse complement strand
CCCCACACCCCAACCCCCCACCCGGGTCATCCACACACCGCCTCCCCCCCCGGGCTTCAAAAAAACGGGGGGGGGCCAACCCCCCCCCCCCCCCCCGGCCGCGGCGGGGGGCCCGGGGGGGCGGGGGCGGGCCCGCGGCCCGCGCCGCCCGGGAACCGTACGACGGCCCCGGGCAGCGGCCGGATCAGGACTCGAACGTCGCCGCGAGCGCCTCGGCGAGGCCGGGCACCAGACCGGCCCCGGTGAGCACCTCGGTGGGGGAGTCCTTCTCGCGCAGCCGTACGGCGGACTCGCGCGCCCCGTCCCGCAGGACGGCCACGGTCATCCGCACCTCCTGCCGGTCCGGGTGATTGGCCACCCACTGGGTCAGCTTCTTGTCGCTGAGCCCTTCCGGCACGGAGGCCTCGGCGGACGGCGGCAGCATCAGCCGCTCCACCGTCATGGCGCAGCCGACCACGGCGTCGGGCCAGGCGATCGTGCCGAGGAAGTCGTCGAGCGCGGTGCCGGGCGGCAGCTCGTCCTGCTCGATCGGGGTGAGCGCGGCGACGGAGGAATTCGGGTCCTCCAGGCCCAGCTGAGCGGCGAGGCCGGGCTCCTGGGTCCGCAGCCGGTCGGTGTCGACCAGGGCGAACAGCCGGGCGGGCTGGTCCCAGCCGAGGTTGGAGGCATAGGCGTCGATTTCGAGGACGGCGACGGTCAGCGGACTCGCGGCCATCGGGGGTCCTGCGGGGGAAACGTTGGGCATGGGCAATATCCTGCCTCCTTCCGCCCCGGGAACGGGAACTAGGTAAAGCCTCAGTAAGTTGCATAGGTGGGCTCTAGGATCGCTGGGCCTGTTCACACGACCGCGAACTTCGAGGTGCGCACGTTGGCTTTCCAGATGCCGGACCGCGGCGGAGGCCCGACCGGGCCACGGATCAGAGTCGGCCGCCCGTCCCGGCGCGCCCGTACCCTGCTCATGACTTTGGGTGTCCTGGCGGTTCTCGCCATGGCCTTCGTCATGTTCGCGGGGTTCTGGACGGACTGGCTCTGGTACAGGTCGGTCGCGTATTCATCCGTCTTCACCACCACCCTGTGGACCAAGATCGGGCTGTTCCTCGTCTTCGGACTGCTGATGGCGCTCGCCATCGGCGTGAACATCTGGCTCGCGCACCGGCTCCGGCCGCCGCTGAGCGCGATGTCACTGGAGCAGCAGAGCCTGGACCGCTACCGCATGAGCATCGCCCCCTACAAGAAGTGGGTGCTGCTCGCCGTCACGGCGCTCGTCGGACTGATCGCCGGAGCTTCCGCCTCCGGCCAGTGGCGCACGTGGCTGATGTACGTCAACGGCGTGGCCTTCGGGCAGAAGGACCCCCAGTTCCAGCTGGACGTCTCCTTCTACGCCTTCGACCTGCCGTGGTACCGCTTCCTGCTGGGCTTCGGCTTCGCGGCGACCGTGCTCTCGCTGATCGCCGCCGCGCTGACCCACTATCTGTACGGCGGGCTGCGCATCACCAGCCCCGGCGCCCGCGCCACCGGGGCGGCCACCGGCCACCTCTCGGTGCTGCTTGGCATCTTCGTCTCCCTGAAGGCCGTGGCGTACTGGCTCGACCGGTACGGGCTGGCCGTGAAGTCCAGTGACTTCAAGGCCACCGACAACTGGACGGGCCTGCGGTACGTCGACGCCAACGCCTATCTCCCGGCGAAGACCATCCTGTTCTGCATCGCCGCGATCTGCGCGGTGCTGTTCTTCGCGACGCTCTGGCGCCGCACCTGGCAGCTCCCGGTCATCGGCTTCGGCCTGATGGTGCTCTCGGCGATCCTGATCGGCGGGCTCTACCCGGCGATCGTGCAGAAGTTCCAGGTCCAGCCGAACGAACAGGCCAAGGAAGCGCCGTTCATCCAGAAGAACATCAATGCCACACGCGACGCGTACGACATCGATGACGCCAAGGTGGACGACTACGACGGTCAGGCGACCACGGAGGACGACACCAAGCTGCGGGCCGCGGCCAACACCGCCGCCAGCTACCGCGTGATGGACCCCAACGTCGTCTCCCCGGCCTTCCAGCAGCTCCAGCAGCGGAGGAACTACTACCAGTTCCCGAGGACGCTCGACGTCGACCGCTACAAGGACAAGGACGGCAAGGAGCAGGACACCGTCATCGGTCTGCGTGAGCTGAACATCCAGGGCCTGCCCAAGCGGAACTGGATCAACGACCACTTCACGTACACCCACGGCTACGGCGCCATCGCGGCCCGCGGCACGACCACCGGCACCAACCCGACGGGGTCTCCGGACTTCACCGAGTCGGGTCTGCCCTCCACCGGTGAGTTCGGCAAGTACGAGCAGCGGATCTACTACGGCGAGAAGACCGAGCAGTACTCCATCGTCGGCGGGCCCCAGAAGGAGCTCGACTACGAGGAGGACGGCGAGAAGACCACCAGCTACGAGGGCGACAGCGGGGTCAGTCTCTCCAACTCCTTCAACCGTGCCGCGTACGCGGTCGCCTTCAGCGAGCCGCAGATCATGTACTCGGGAGCCATCGGCGACGGCTCGCGGATCCTGTACAACCGCACGCCCAAGGAGCGCGTCGAGGCGGTCGCCCCGTGGCTGACCATCGACGGCGACGCCTATCCGGCGGTCGTCGACGGCCGGATCAAGTGGATCGTCGACGCGTACACCACGACCAACGGCTACCCGTACGCGTCCCGGACGACGCTCGGCGACACCACGGCCGACTCGCTGACCACCAACCAGCGCGCGGTCGTCGCCCAGCAGAACCAGGTCAACTACATCCGCAACTCGGTGAAGGCCACCGTCGACGCGTACGACGGCAAGGTCAAGCTCTACGAGTGGGACACCGAGGACCCCGTCCTCAAGACCTGGAAGAAGGCGTTCCCGGGCACGGTCGAGTCCCGCGGTGACATTCCGAAGGACCTGATGGACCACCTGCGGTATCCGCAGGACCTCTTCAAGGTCCAGCGCGAGCTGCTCACCCGCTACCACGTCGAGGACCCCGCGCAGTTCTACAGCGGCTCCGACGCGTGGCAGGTGCCGGACGACCCGACCAACAAGGAGCCGGGCTCCGTTCCGCCGTACTACCTGAGCATGAAGATGCCGGGCCAGAACGAGCAGCAGTTCTCGCTGACCACCACGTTCACCCCGAGAGGGCGTCCCAACCTGGGGGCCTTCATGGCGGTGAACGCGGACGCGGCCAGCAAGGACTACGGCACCATGCGGCTGCTGCGGGTCACGTCCACGGTGAAGGGCCCGGGACAGGTACAGAGTGAGCTCAACGGCAACGACGACGTCGCCGAGTTCGTGAGGAACCTCAAGGGCACCGACTCGGACATCGAGTACGGAAACCTCCTGACGGTTCCGCTGGAGGGCGGCTTCCTGTACATCGAGCCGGTCTACACGCGCGGTGGCAACCAGAACTACCCGCTGCTGCGCAAGGTGGCCGCCTCGTACGGTTCGAAGATCGTCTTCGAGAACAGCCTCAGTGAGGCGCTCAACGCGGTCTTCGGGGTCGAGGACGACGGGGCCACGACGCCGCCGGACACCGATGACCCGCCGGGCGAGACCGATGAGCCCCCGGCCACCGGTGAGGCCGCGCTCAAGAAGGCCATCGCGGACGCCCAGAAGGCGTACACGGACGGTGAGAAGGCGCTGGAGGAGCAGGACTGGCCGGCCTACGGCAAGGCCCAGGAGGCTCTTCAGGAGGCCCTGGAGCGAGCCGCCGCCGCGCAGCCCAAGCCGGGCAGCGAGGGGGACAAGGCGGACGGCGATGCCGGGCCGGACGGTGACGCCAAGCCGGACAGTTCGGCGGAGCAGGCCTCCGACCAAGGCAGCTGAGTAAGGTCCACCCCGCGTCGTGGTACGGTTTGAACACAACGACGCGGGGTGGAGCAGCTCGGTAGCTCGCTGGGCTCATAACCCAGAGGTCGCAGGTTCAAATCCTGTCCCCGCTACTGAAAAGACGAAGGCCCGGATTCCCTTGGGATCCGGGCCTTCGTCGTGTCCGTGTGCGTGCGGGCCGTGTCGGTCCCGGGCCGGGGGCGTGAAGTGCGGTTCGCTGGGCAGCAGTTGCCTCCAGGCGTGTTTGACTTGTCTCCCTGTGGGCATGTCGACAAAACGCTGTAGTGACCTCACTGACCGCGATATACCAGGTGTACGCGGGTTACAGGTGGTGCGACGATGGTATTTATGGGGGACAGGGCAACTCTGTTGGAGACAGGGCGGTTTGTGCAGCAGCGCGGCCAAGATGCGGAAAGCGCGGTAGACGCGGCTTTCGCCGCTGCCATCGCCGGGGCGGGCGCACCGGTCCAGCGGACCGGTGCCGTCGACGCGAGCCCCGCCGCGACCCCGTCCGAGTCCGAGTCCGAGTCCGTCGAGGACACCACGGACGCGGTCGACGCCGCGGACAGCGCCGAGAGCGAGGCGCGCCACCGCCGCGCCGCCGACGCCGGGGACACCGCGTCCATGAGCGTCCTGGGTGCGCTGCTGCTGCGCCGGGGCGAGCTGGACGGCGCCGAGCGATATCTGCGCGCCGCCACCGCCGACGGGGACCGGGCCGCCGCGAACAACCTGGGCGTCCTGCTGCACCAGCGCGGCTACCCGGACGAGGCCGCCGGCTGGTGGCGCATCGCCGCCGTGGCGGGCTCCGCCGCCGCCGCCCACGCACTGGGGCGGCACTTCCGTGAGCGGGGCGACGAGCCCGGCGCGGAATACTGGCTGCGCCAGTCCGCCGAGCAGGGGCACGCGCTGGGCGCGTACGCGCTGGCCGACCTCCTGGAGCACCGCAGCGACGTCGGCGCCGAGCGCTGGCTGCGCGCCGCCGCCGAACAGGGGCACCGCGAGGCCGCCTACCGGCTGGCCCGCGCTCTGGAGCGGAAGGCCGTCGAGGACCCGCACGACGCCTTCGGCCTGGGCCGGGGCACCGGTTCCGGCGGAACCGGAACCGGCCTCAGCCTCCCCGGCTCCACGTCCTCGCCCGCGCGGAACGCCCGGGCGACGGACCCTGCCGCAGGAGGCAGGGCCGCGGCAGTCAAGGGCGCAGTCGAGGGTGACAGCCCCGTGGCGGGCCCCGCCGCCGGCCGGGTCGGCGAGGCCGAGCAGTGGTACCGCCAGGCCGCCGCCCGGGGCCACCGCCGCGCCGCCCTGCACCTCGGCGCGATCCTGGAACAGCGCGGCGAGCTCAAGGAGGCCGGACGCTGGTACCTGACCTCCGCCAAGGAGGGCGAGCCGCGCGCTGCCTGCGCGCTCGGCTTCCTGCTGCGCGACGCGGGCGACGAGGAGAGTGCCGCCGTGTGGTGGCTGCGCGCCGCCCAGGACGGCGACGGCAACGCCGCCAACGCGCTCGGCGCGCTGCACGCCGCACGCGGTGAGCAGCAGACCGCCGAGCGGTGGTACCGGGCCGCGATGGACGCCGGTGACGTCAACGGGGCGTACAACCTCGGGCTGCTCTGCGCCGCCCAGGACCGCACCCCGCAGGCCGAGCAGTGGTACCGCCGCGCCGCGTACGCCGGACACCGTGAGGCCGCCAACGCGCTCGCGGTGCTCCTCCTCCAGGCCGGGGACCACACCGGGGCCGAGCCCTGGTTCTCCAAGGCGGCCGAGGCGGGCAGCGTCGACGCCGCCTTCAACCTCGGCATCCTGCACGCCGGGCGTGACGAGGACCGTACGGCGCTGGGCTGGTACGAGCGCGCGGCCGCGGCCGGGCACACCGACGCGGCGCTCCAGGTCGCCATGGCCCTGCTGCGCGACGGCGACGACCGGGAGGCCGAGCGGCACCTGCGCTGCGCCGCGGGCGGCGGCAGCGCCGAGGCCGCGTTCCGGCTGGCCGGGGTGCTCGACGCGCGCCAGCCGCCGCCGGGACCGCCCGCGCTGGGCGAGCCGATGCCGGAGAAGACCGAGTGCGAGGAGTGGTACGAGCGGGCCGCCCAGCAGGGCCACCGCCGCGCCCAGGTCCGGGTCGGCATGCTCGCTGCCGCCCGGGGGGACGTGGAGAGCGCCGCCCACTGGTACCGGGAGGCCGCCGAGGCGGGCAGCCGCAACGGGGCCTTCAACCTCGGGCTGCTGCTGGCCCGCGAGGGCAGCGAGCGTGAGGCCGCCCTGTGGTGGACCCGCGCGGCCGGCGCCGGACACGGCCGGGCCGCGCTGCGCCTGGCGCTCCTCGCCGCGCGCCGGGGCGAGCTCACCGAGGGGCAGCGCTGGTGCGCCCGGGCGGTGGAGCTGGGCCCGGCCGAGGTGGCCGAGCGGGCGGCGCGGCTGCGCGAGGCGCTGCACCAGGAGCTGACCGCCTAGGGACGTCCGGCCTCCTGGGCCCGCGTGAATGAATTTGCGCCGCCCGACCCGCTGACGTAATGTTGCATTCACCGACGCGGGGTGGAGCAGCTCGGTAGCTCGCTGGGCTCATAACCCAGAGGTCGCAGGTTCAAATCCTGTCCC
>NZ_JAFEUF010000326.1:975-6445 GCF_016901035.1 Streptomyces durocortorensis | reverse complement strand
CCGGGCGCTGACCGGCCTGGCCGCCCGTGATCCCGGGCGGCACGCGGGGCGTTCAGCCGTGGGGGATCAGCCGCAGCCGCCCGCATGCCCCGAGTCCAGGCCGTAGACCGGTATCTCCGCGCTTCTCGCGATACCCGGCACCTCCGCCTCGCCGGTCGGGGCCGGGCCGGCCAGTGCGCTCAGCGCGTCGGCGTAGTCCGCCAGCAGTTCCGCCCACGGGGTGGCACTGTCGCGCAGCAGCAATCCCTGATCGCGCGTTCCGCGCACCTCGATTTCCGCCAGGACTGCCAGTGGATGCCGGACCTGAGGTGTGCCGGATTCGGCCTCGAACATTCTTCCTCCTGAGATGAGTTCCGGGCCCCGTTCAGGTCCCGCATCACCAGGTTCGGCCGCACCGGCATAGGAAATATCCAGCAGATCTGTATGCGTGAATACAGGCCCGTACAGCCCGGATACAGCTGCCGTACACGACAGAGGGGAAGGCTGATTCCATGGACAGTCACATCACGCGCATCGTTGTCGTGGGCGGCACGGCCGTCGGTTGGACAGCGGCCGCCCGGCTCGCTTCCGCATTCCGTGCGACCGTCTCCATCGCCGTGCTGGAGACGCCCGATCTGCCCGGCGCGGGAGGAAACTCCCAGGTGGCAGTCATCGAGCCGGAGTTCCAGCGTGAACTGTTCGACCGGCTCGGGGTTCCGGAAGAAGAATGGATGCGCACCTGCCGGGCATCCTTCAAAGCGGCCGTCCGCTACGTGAACTGGCGCACCGAAGGACCTGCGGAAATACTCCCGCGCACCCTGGAGAACGGCAGCCCCGACTATTTCTACGACCCGTGCTCCGGCATTCCGGAATGCGAGGACTCGCTGCTCCTCGACCACTGGCGCAGGCGCAGGGCGAACGGAGAGAGCACCGAGAACTTCGACTACGCGTGTTTCCGCGAGCCGCCCCTCATGGACGCCCGGAAATCACCACGCTGGCTGGACGGCCGACGGGCCTTCCCCTACGGCTGGCACGTCGACATCCGCCTGTTCACCGAGTACCTGCGGAATACGGCGACCGGCCGCTTCGGCGTCCGGACGCTCCGCGGCACGCCACGGACCGCGGAGCGCGACGAGCGGGGCATGCTCACCGCCCTGCACACCGCCGAAGGCCACAGGGTGCCGGGGGATCTCTTCCTCGACTGCACCGGCCCGGAGGGGCTGGTCCTTGCCGGAATTCTTCGCGAGCCATACCTCGACGCCCCCGACCGGCCGAGGTGCGACAGGGCGGTCACCGTCACCGTCCCGTACGACCGCACCGCGTACGACGTCGACCCCTTCACGACCGCCGCCGCGCTGCCGTCCGGCTGGACCTGGAAGATGCCCCTGGTGGACGGCTTCGAGGCCGGCCACGCCTACCCGGGTGACCGGATCGGGCCGGACGAGGCGGCGCGCACCCTGTGCGCCCTGTGGGGGCTGCGGCCCGAGCACACCCCCGTGCGCCACACCGCTCCGCGGACCGGGCACAGCCGCCGCGCGTGGGTGAAGAACTGCGTCGCCCTGGGCCCGGCGGCCGACGCCCGCGACTCCCTGGCGGGCGGACCGCTGAGCGGGGTCCTCAAGGCGCTGGACCGGCTCGTACGGGACTTCCCCGCCCTCCAGGACCGGGACGGGCCCGCGGCCCGCTTCAACCGTGCCGTGACGACCGGCTCCGCACGGGCCCGGGACTTCGCCCAGTTGCTGCACCACACGTCCCCCCGGGCGGACACGCCGTACTGGACCGCCCGGCGCACGGCCCCGCTCTCACCGGAGCTGGCGGACTGCCTGGCCGCGCACAGCGCGGCCCTGACCCCCGAGCGCCACGAACTGCGGTACGCGGGCGTGCTGGCCGCGCTCGCGCCGGGCGGTCGGACCTTCCGGGCGTCCCTCGCCCACCGGCAGGACGCCCGCGAGGTGGCCGACGCGCACTTCGTCCGGATCAAGCGTCAGCAGCACATCCTGCTGGAGACGCTGCCCACGGCGGGCCAGTACCTGAGCAGGCTTCACGTCCGCCCCACGGCGCAGCACACCGACCGGACGGCCCGGACTGCCCGGTACTGACCGCCCCGGTGGCCGGCCCGCCTAGGAGTCGCCCTTCGCGTCGTCCGAGTCCTTCTTCGCGTCCTTCTTCGCGTCCTCGGCCTTCGTGTCCTCGGCGTCGCCCTTCGCCGGGGGAGCGTCCTCGGCGCCGGCGGTCTTCTCGACCGCGGCGACCGCTTCCTTCGCCGCCTTCTGGGCGCCCTTGACGATGTCCCCGGACGAGGGCGTCTTCGCACCCGCGTAGCCCGCGCCGTTGTAGGTCAGGGTGACGACGACATTGCCCGTGCGCGCCACGACGGTGGCGTACGCGAAGTCCTCGTCCGTCTTGCTGAGGCCGTACGTGACGAGCGTGGCCTCCTCGCCGATGCCGGCCGCGGGCTCCGCGGCGACCTTCTTCGCGCCCTCGGCGGCCTTCGTCTTGGCGATCTGCTTCGTGTAGTCGGCGGTGGCCCGCTCGGCGCCGCTGCCCAGCGACTGGTCCGAGTCGAACCGGGTGTAGCCGACGTCCAGCCAGCGGTACTGCGAGCCCTTGACGCCCTGGTCGTCCAGGCCGTTCCAGGAGCAGCTGCTGCGGACCGACAGGTCGGAGGACCCGCCGGCCGTGCCGCCCTTCTTCTTGGCCTCGGGCACCAGGTCCTCGATCGTCTTCTTCGCGATCGAGGCGCACGGGTCGGGCAGATCAGTGAACTTCGCCGCCTCGACGGTGGGCTCCGAGGGCTTGGCGCTGGCCGTGCCGGACGACGAGGAGCCCGCGTTCTTCTTGCCGTCGGAGCCGGAGTCCGACGAGCAGCCGACGGCTACGAGCATCACCGGAACGGCGGCGCAGGCGAGGATGCGGGACAGGCGCGGGGCAGATCGGTGCATGGTTCCTTCACTCGGATGGCACGGAGCTCTCGGTGCTGGAGGTCTCGGTTCGTGCGGTGTACGGGCGGGCTCGGTAGCGGGTCGGTACGTCTTCCGGACAGCCACGGTACGACGGGCGGCGGGCGCCCCGCGCCGCCGCCGAGGGCCCCCGGGGCACGGAAACCCGGCCGGTGGGAGCCCTCGAAGGGGGTTCGGAGGGGCTTCGGAGGGGGCCTATTCGCTGAGCGCCTCGGCCAGCTTCCGGGCCAGTGCCTGGGCCTTCTCCTGAAGTTCCCTGCTGTCGGGCGCCTGCGTGATGAGGGCCGGCTGCTCGGCGTACCGGACGGTCACGACCACGTTCGATGTGCGGAATACCACGCTCACCGTGTGGCGCTGTGCGGTGGAACCTGCCCGAGTGGGCAGATCCTGCAGAAATGCGGCATCTCCGAGTCCGTCGAGGACGCGCGAGGGCAGGGCGTCCTCCGGGCTGCCGCTGCTGCCGCCGGTGCCTTCGGAGGACGAAGGGGAGGACGAGGGGTCGGCGGAGGAGGTGGCGTCGTCGTCTCCCGCGGGATCCTCGGACTTCCCCGCGCCCTTCTCCTGCTTCTCCTCCTTGTCCTCCTGCTCCTCGCCCTTCTTGCCCTTCTCCTCGCCGGTCGCGGTGTCCTTCTCCGCGTCCGGCCCGGGGGTCGCCGAGGACGACAGCCCCGCGGCCTTCTCCTTCTTCGCGTACAACGTGTCCGCGCGGTCGTCGTCGCTGACCGCGGGGTCGTAGGAGACGACGCGCTCCAAGTCGATGGAGAGGCTCCGGGTGGAGTTCGGCGCGTCGGCCTTCCAGCTGCAGCCGACCTTGCGGTCGGTGTCGTACGTGACGGCCGCCGATCCCCGGAACACCTTCTCCTGCTGGTCCCCGGGCAGTTCGGCGGCGCCGGGCAGCAGATCCTTCAGCGTCGTACGCGGCACGGCGCGGCAGGGGGCGGGCAGGGTCAGGTACTTGCCGGGCGGCGCGGGGGTGACCGTCGGGCTGCCCGCCTTGCTGTCGGCGCCGTTCGCGTCGCTGTCGGCGCCGGCGCTGCAGCCGACGGCGAACGCTGCGAGAAGCGCGACGCCGGGTACGTACGCCATGTGTCGCACCGTCCCAGGCTCCCTTCGGTACGGAAAACGGGTTGCCGCTCGAAGGCGGCCGATGGACACAATGTGTATCGCACGCGCCGCTGTGAATGCCGGTCGGCCGACAGGTTTGCCGATCTTGGCACCGGTTTTGCGCTTTCAGTCTTTTCGGGGGAATCGAGGAGTTATGTCGTACGTAGAGGTACCGGGAGCGAAGGTTCCCATCCGGATGTGGGCGGACCCCGCGTCGGTCGAGGACGGGGCGATGCAGCAGCTGCGCAACGTCTCGACGCTGCCGTGGATCAAGGGTCTGGCCGTCATGCCGGACGTCCACTTCGGAAAGGGGGCGACGGTCGGGTCGGTGATCGCGATGCAGGGCGCGGTGTGCCCGGCGGCGGTCGGGGTGGACATCGGCTGCGGAATGTCCGCCGTCAAGACGTCCCTCACCGCGAACGATCTTCCCGGCGACCTGTCACGGCTCCGCTCCAAGATCGAGCAGGCCATTCCGGTCGGCCGGGGGATGCACGGCGACGCGGTGGACCCGGGGAGGCTGCACGGGTTCCCGACGGCGGGCTGGGACGACTTCTGGGGGCGGTTCGGGGGGATCGCCGACGCGGTCAAGTTCCGTGAGGAGCGCGCCACGAAGCAGATGGGAACGCTCGGATCGGGAAATCATTTTATCGAGTTCTGTCTCGATGAGACCGGTTCTGTCTGGTTGATGCTCCACTCCGGTTCGCGGAACATCGGCAAGGAGCTGGCCGACTTCCACATCGGCCAGGCGCAGAAGCTGCCCCACAACCAGGGGCTGATCGACCGCGACCTGGCGGTGTTCATCGCGGACACCCCGCAGATGGCCGCGTACCGCAACGACCTCTTCTGGGCACAGGAGTACGCGAAGTTCAACCGGGCGATCATGATGGGTCTCTTCCAGGACGTGGTCCGCAAGGAGTTCAAGAAGGCCCGGGTGACCTTCGATCCGGTCATCTCCTGCCATCACAACTACGTGGCGGAGGAGCGGTACGAGGGGATGGACCTGCTGGTCACCCGTAAGGGCGCGATCCGGGCGGGGTCCGGCGACTACGGGATCATCCCGGGGTCCATGGGCACCGGCTCGTACATCGTGAAGGGTCTCGGCAACGAGAAGTCGTTCAACTCGGCGTCCCACGGCGCGGGCCGCCGGATGAGCCGGAACGCGGCGAAGAAGCGCTTCTCGACCCAGGACCTGGAGGAGCAGACGCGGGGAGTGGAGTGCCGTAAGGACTCCGGTGTCGTGGACGAGATCCCCGGCGCGTACAAGCCGATCGAGCAGGTCATCGATCAGCAGCGGGATCTGGTCCAGGTCGTCGCGAAGCTCAAGCAGGTGGTGTGTGTGAAGGGGGGGGGGCCGGGCCCCCCCCCCGGGGGGGCGGCCTCGGTGGCCGCTGCCAGGTCCTGGACCTGGAAGCGGACGTGCCAGCGGG
>NZ_JAFEUF010000326.1:0-966 GCF_016901035.1 Streptomyces durocortorensis | reverse complement strand
CCCCCCGCGCCCCCCCCCCGCCCCGCGCCGCCCCCCCCCCCGCGCGGGGGGGGCCCGCGGCCCCCCCCCCCGCGGCCGGGGGGGGGGGGCGCCCCGGCCCCCCCCCCCCCCCCCCACCGAGGGGCTGACCCGGCTACGCCCCGCCCCCGTACGTCGCGTAGTCCGGCGCCCCCGGGCCCTGGGAGACGCCGTCAAGCGTCAGGAACTCCTGTACCACCAGCTTCATCGCGCGCGGTCTCCTGTCTGAGCGCTCCGGCCGGTCCGGCGCTCCGGCGCCTCCTTCCCAGCACGGCGCAGCCGGGCCGCCTCGGCGCTACGCCGCCTCCGTCAGGTCCGCCTCCGTCAGGGAGGCGACCAGGACCGTGCGCGGGCCCGGTTCGATGCCGGGCACCGACGGGACGGCGAGCAGGCGGCACCCGGCGGCCAGTGCGGCGGCGGCGCCCGTGGGGGTGTCCTCGACGGCCAGGCAGTCCTGCGGGGCCACGCCGAGCGCGGCCGCCGCGGCGAGGTACGGGTCGGGGTGCGGCTTCCCGAGCGCCGTCTCGCCCGAGGCGACCGAGGTGTCGAAGCGGTGCCGGCCCAGGGTGTCGAGCACCAGGTCCGCCACGTGCCGCTCGGACGCGGTCACCAGGGCTGTCGGTACGCCGAGTGCGCGCGCCCGGTCCAGGAGCCGGAGCGCGCCGGGCTGGACGGTCACGCCGGCCGCCACCCGCGCGGTGAACTCCCGGTCGAGCAGGGCGGCCGTCTCCGCTTCCGTGAGGGCGGTGAGGCCGCCGCGTACGAGCAGGGCGGCCGCGTCGGCCAGCGCGGCGCCCGCGAACGGGGCGAGGGTGTCCGCGTCGGCCGGGGAGCTCTGCGAGCGGAGGAAGCCGGCGACGGTGTCCAGCCAGGCGTGCTCGGTGTCGACGAGCGTGCCGTCCATGTCGCACAGCAGGGCGGCGGGGCGGGGGAGCGGGGGCATAAGGG
>NZ_JAFEUF010000325.1 GCF_016901035.1 Streptomyces durocortorensis | reverse complement strand
CGCCCCCGCCGCCCCGCGCTCGCATGGGGGGGGGGGGCCCCCCCCCGCGCCGGGGGCTGTTCCAGTTATCGCGCCCCGGGGGGGGGGGCGCCGGGGCCCCCCCCCCCCCCCCCCTCGCTCTGCCTCTCGGCCGGCGGAGCCGCACGAGAAGACGCCTCACCGCCGATCGTGCCCTTCGGCGCGTCCACCGCGCCCCGCTCGCCGGGCACCACGGCGCGTTCCCGAGCGCACCACGGCGCGGATGCGGCAGTTGGCCCGTACAGACCGCGCGGCCGGGGGGGGGGGGGGGGCCGCGCGCGCCGACCCGGGGCCGTGGTGCCGCACCCCCAGGAGCCAGGGCCCGGGGGCCGGATGGTCGCCCGGCCCGGCCGCTCCGGCCGTCGTGGCGGACACGGCAGGACCGGCGGCCGCGCGAGAACCCGGAACAGCCGCCCCGGCCCCTGCGGTCGTCGCGGCAGGCCCGGCGGGGCCCGTCATGCGGAGACCTCGCGGCAGGCGCGGTAGAAGTCCTTCCAGCCGTCCCGCTCGCGGACCACGGTCTCCAGATACTCCTGCCAGACCACCCGGTCCGCCGCCGGATCCCGGACGACCGCGCCGAGGAGGCCCGCCGCGACGTCACCGGGGCGCAGGACGCCGTCGCCGAAGTGGGCGGCGAGCGCGAGGCCGTTCGTCACGACGGAGATCGCCTCCGCCGTGGAGAGCGTGCCGGAGGGGGACTTGAGCTTGGTGCGCCCGTCGGTGGTCACCCCGTCGCGCAGTTCGCGGAAGA
This sequence comes from Streptomyces durocortorensis, assembly GCF_016901035.1. Taxonomy (GTDB): domain Bacteria; phylum Actinomycetota; class Actinomycetes; order Streptomycetales; family Streptomycetaceae; genus Streptomyces; species Streptomyces durocortorensis. Next base: position 5,773 of record NZ_JAFEUF010000325.1, on the reverse strand, counting down.
CCGTCACCACGCGGCGGATCTCGGTCAGACCCTCCGGTGCGGCCGGCAGGTCGAGCGAGCGGCCGATCTGGTCGACGCGCCGGGACACGATGTCGACCTCGGCGTCCGGGGTCGCGGGCAGGGGCAGCACGACGGTGTTGAACCGGCGGCGCAGCGCGCTGGACAGCTCGTTGACGCCGCGGTCCCGGTCGTTGGCCGTGGCGATGAGGTTGAACCCGCGGACGGCCTGGACCTCCTGGCCCAGCTCGGGGACGGGGAGCGTCTTCTCGGACAGGATCGTGATGAGCGAGTCCTGCACATCGGCGGGGATGCGGGTCAGCTCCTCGACCCGGGCGGTCATGCCCTCGGACATGGCCCGCATCAGCGGACTGGGCACCAACGCGTCGCGGCTGGGGCCGTGGGCGAGCAGCTGGGCGTAGTTCCACCCGTAGCGGACGGCTTCCTCGGGGGTTCCCGCGGTGCCCTGCACGAGCAGCGTCGAGTCACCGCTGACGGCGGCGGCGAGGTGCTCGGACACCCAGGTCTTGGCCGTGCCGGGGACGCCGAGCAGGAGCAGTGCCCGGTCGGTGGCGAGCGTGGTCACGGCCACCTCGACCAGACGGCGCGGGCCCACGTACTTCGGCGTGATCACCGTCCCGTCCGGCAGCGTTCCGCCCTGGAGATAGGTGGCGACGGCCCAGGGCGACAGCCGCCAGCGGGCGGGCCTCGGGCGGTCGTCGGCGGCCGCGAGCGCCTTCAGCTCGTCGGCGAACGCGTCCTCGGCGTGCGGACGCAGCGCCTCGACGCCCGCCTCCGGCACGGCGGCCGGGGTGGTCGGGGTGGTTGCGGGCACGGTCATGGATCCCCCTCCAGATCGGTCGACCCGATGTGGTTTCCACCGTGCACCATGGCACTGACAACGGGCCCTGACCGCAGGTCAGGCCCCGTTGTCGAGCGGACGGAACCGCCCCGGCAGCCCGGGTCAGCCCGAGTCAGCCCGAGTCAGCCGACGATCGGCGACACGGCGACACAGCCGCCCGCCGTGAGCATGCCCTCGCCCTTCGCCTCCTTGATGACCTCGCCCTTGTAGGTGATGGTGCAGGTGACGTCGGCGCCGCCCGCCTCCAGGGCCAGCGGCATGACGGCGGGCGGCATGATGCCCCGCAGCTCGACGGTCTTCTTCCACGGCAGGGCCGGCGACTTGACGGTCTCCAGCTCGGGCTCCATGGCCTCGCCGCCGCCTCCGTGGTACGTGATCTCGTCGACGCTCGTGCCGGTGACCTCGTACGTCACCTCGTAGGTCTCGTCCACGGTCTTGTCGACCGCCTTGCCGACCGCCTGGTCCACCGACTCGGCCGAGCAGGCGCCGAGGCCGAGCACGAGGACGGAGACCGCGAGGGCGCGGGTGATACGGGTGGTGCGGTTCATCTGGGATCCCCCCTGGATCGGTCCGCCCGGATCTGTTCCGTATGCGGAGAACGCAGAGAAACGCAAAGGGAAGGCAAAGTCAAATTCCCCCCGAGACGATGCTTCCGCAGGTCGGAGGGGACTGTCAGGGGACTGTCAGTGGTGCCGCCTACCGTCGGAGACATGCAGCTATCTCACGGGGGAGAGACCTCGCCAGCCGGTGACCCGGCGGCGCGCTGGTCGGTGGAACAGGTGCTGGCCCTGGCTCCTGACGCGGCATCACGCAAGGCGGGCACGCGGCTCGGCGCGGCCGGCCCGTGGTCCGGCACGGGGCGCGACGCGACGGGCGCGGTGTGGGGCCTGTGCAAGGGCAGCGGAAGCACGCCGTACCGGACCGTGGTCGACACCACAGGCCCGGCCTGCTCCTGCAGTTGCCCGAGCCGGAAGTTCCCGTGCAAGCACGCGCTGGGGCTGTTGCTGCTCCTGGCCTCCGACGACACCGCGTTCCGGCCGGGCGAGCCGGCCGACTGGGCGGCGGCGTGGATCGCGGGCCGGCGCGCACGTGCGGCGGGGAAGGGGGAGCCCGCGGCGGGCGGCGACGGCGCGCGGGGCCCCGTCGACACCGCCGCCGCAAGGAAGCGGGCTGAGCGCCGCGCGGAGCGGGTCACGGACGGGGCCCAGGAGTTGGAGCAGCGCCTGGCCGACCTGCTGCGCGGCGGCCTCGCCGCGACGGACCGCTCGGGGTACGGCCTGTGGGAGGAGACCGCGGCCCGCATGGTCGACGCCCAGGCCCCCGGCCTCGCCGCGCGCGTACGGGAGCTGGGCGCGATCACCGGGTCCGGTCCGGGCCGACCGGTCCGGTTGCTGGAGGAGTGCGGACTGCTCCATCTGCTGGACACGGCCTGGCTCGGCCGCGACCGGCTGCCGGACCCGCTGGCCGCGACCGTGCGGACGAGAGTCGGGCTGCCGATGTCCGCCGAAGGCCCCCCGGTCCGCGACCACTGGCTGGTCCTCGCGCAGTACGACACCCCGGACGGCAGGCTCGTCACCCGGCGGATCTGGCTGTACGGGCGGAGGACGGGCCGGACCGCTCTGCTGCTCTCGTTCGGCGCGGCGGGCCGGGCCCCGGCGCAGGCACTGCCGGTGGGCGCGACGATCGACGCCGAGCTGACGCCGTATCCGGGCGGCGGCCGGCTCCGGGCGGAGCTGGGCGAGCAGTTCGGGGCGACGGCTCCGGCCGGTCCCCCGCCCGGGATCGCCGCGGCGGCCGCGCCGGCGGTCTACGGGAACGCCCTGCGGGAAGATCCCTGGCTGGACGCCTGGCCGGTCACCCTGCGCGAAGTCATACCCGTGCCGTCCGAGGACGGCTGGCAGGTGGCCGACGCCCACGCCGACACGTACGCCGACGGCCGCACCGGATCCGCGCTGCCCATCGCCCCGGCCGCGCTGTCCCGGCCGGGCCTGTGGAAGCTCGTCGCCCTGTCCGGCGGCGGCCCGGTCACGGTGTTCGGCGAGATCGGCCACCGCGGCTTCGACCCGTTCACGGCCTGGGAACCGGGCGAGGGGGAGGAGGAGGCGGGGCGCTCGCCGGGCGGATCGATCGTCCAACTGGTCTGACGACCCCGCCGTTCCCGCCCGCCATCCTGCCTGACTGCCTGATTGCCTGCCTGATTGCCTGCCTGACTGGCTGCCGCCTGACGGTCTGCCGCCGCTGCCCGACATGCGCGCAGTCCCTGCACCGGAGGGGAAAGATGCCTCGCACAACCAGCCCCATCACCAGTCCCGCATCCGCATCGCTCGACTCCCTCCCCTGGGAGGAGCTGGTCACCTCGGCCCTCCTGGGCACCGACCGGCGCCCGCCGACGCCCCGCGGCGGCCCCGCACCGGCCGATGCCCCCGCGGCCCTGCTGGACGCCGCCGCGCTGCACACCGTCCGGCAGCGGGCCGGGCTGCTGCCCGCCGTGCCGGAGGCACGACCCGAGCCCGCCGCCCCGGACCCGCGCCCGGCGCTCCCCGAAGCCGCCCGGCACCGGCTCGCCCACCTGCTGGCGGACCGTTCCGCACCCTCGGGCGGCGGGCGGCGCGGGACCGCGCCCGACCTCACCGAGCTCATCCCGCAGTGGCTGGCCACCGCCAACCGCAGGGGCTATCGCGCCCCGGCGGCCCTGCTGCCCGCGCTGCTGGACGCCGCCCGGGCGCGCACGGACCTGCGCCCGCAGGCGCTCGCGTTCGCCGGACCGCGCGGTCTGTGGCTGGCCGCGCTGAATCCCGACTGGAAGTTCGCCCTGCGAGGCTCCGCGAGCGGCCCGCTCCGGCCCGACATCACGGACCCGGACGCGGTGGCCCGGCTGTGGGAGGAGGGACTGTTCGCGGAGCGGATCGCGCTGCTCGACGCCGTACGGGCGCAGGACCCGCCCGCCGGGCTCGCGCTGCTCGCCGCCACCTGGTCGACCGAACGGGCCGAGGACCGGCTGATGTTCCTGGACTCCCTGCGGTCCGGGCTCGGGGGCGACGACGAAGCCTTCCTGGAGCAGGCCCTGTCCGACCGCAGCCGCAACGTCCGCGCCACCGCCGCCGAACTGCTCTCCGCCCTGCCCGAGTCGGCTCTCGCCGGACGGATGGCGGCCCGCGCGACCACCTGCGTGAACCCGGACCGTACGGGGGACGCCGCCTCCATCGCCGTGGAGGCGCCGCACGAGTGCGACGCGGGGATGCAGCGCGACGGCGTGATACCGGTCCCACCGACGGGCCGGGGTGAACGGTCCTGGTGGCTCGGGCAGTTGGTGGAGGCCGCCCCGCTCGGCGTCTGGGAGGAGCGGTTCGGCGGGCGTCCGGCCGAGGAGATCGTTGCCCTGCCCGTCGCCGACGACTGGGCCGGCGAGCTGCACACCGCCTGGTGCCGGGCGGCGGTCCGGCAGCGGAATCCGCGGTGGGCCCGGGCCTTGCTCGGGCGCCCCTCGGCGCCACCGGCGAGCGGCCCCGGGACGGCCTCGATCGCCGAGCGCTCGAAACTCCTCGCGATCCTGGACGACGACGAACGCGCCTCCTGGGTGGCCGGGTTCATCGCGGCGCACGGCCTGTCGGAGGCGTTCCAGCTGCTCGGCGTCTGCACGGTCCCCTGGGCCGGGCCACTCGGGCGTGCGGTGGTCGACGCTCTCGACATCGCACGGGACGGCGGGAGTTATCCGTGGAGCTTCAGCGGGGTGATGGGCCTCGCCGAGCGCTGCCTGGATCCGGCGGAGGCCGACCGGCTGGAGGTCCTGACGGCCGCGCAGGACGAGCTGGAGGGGGCGTCACCGGGGGCGGGCGGCTACTGGTCGGAGGCCTTCCAGCGCCTGGTCTCCACCCTGCGGCTGCGCGCCGCGATGGAGGCGGAGCTGATGCCCTGAGACGGGGACAGGGATGGGGACGGGCCGCTGTGCGGCGGACCCGCCCCCGCACAGCGTGCCGACCTGTGCGGAGCGGGTCGGCCCCTGCACAGCGGGCCCGCCCCAGGTTCCAGCGGGCCCGCCCCAGGTTCCGACTGCGGGCCCCAGGTTCCAGCGGCTGGCTTCAGGTTCCGGCTGCGGGCCTCAGGCCTGGGCGGCCTGGCGCACGTTGGCGTTGACCCACGTCACGATCTCGGTCGTCGTCGCCCCCGGTGTGAAGAGCTCCGCGACGCCCAGCTCCTTCAGCGGTGCGATGTCGTCCTCCGGGATGATCCCGCCGCCGAACACCTTGATGTCCTCGGCCTCGCGGGCCTTCAGCAGCTCGATCACCTTGGCGAACAGCGTGTTGTGCGCCCCGGAGAGGATCGAGAGGCCGATGGCGTCGGCGTCCTCCTGGATCGCCGTGTCGACGATCTGCTCGGGCGTCTGGTGCAGCCCGGTGTAGATCACCTCCATACCGGCGTCCCGCAACGCCCGCGCGATGACCTTGGCACCGCGGTCGTGGCCGTCGAGGCCCGGCTTGGCCACCACCACACGGATCGGACCGGTCACACCCATCACTGCCTCCACCTGGTCTCCCGCGCCTGAAGGGCCGGGGATGTGAACGAACGTTATCCACAGCATCCCGCAAGCCGCAGTTTCGCGGCAGGCGGGGAGGGGGAAATCACACGTGGGACATGTTCGCCAGGCGTCGTCCCCCGTATCAGGCGGTGTTCCGGCCGCACGGGGTCCGGCGCAAGGGGAGCCGCTACGAGGTCGCCGTACCACCGCGCCGCCAGCCGCACGGCACGGTGGTACGGCTCCACGACCCCGGCCACGGCCGCCCGGCCGGTCGGCGGGGCTCCCCGTCCCGCCACCCCACCAGGGCGTACGGGAACGGGAGCCGCCTCCCCCGTACGCCATGCAGGAGGCCGGCCGTGAAGCTCCTCCCTCTCCTCACCCCGCCGACACACCTCACC
>NZ_JAFEUF010000324.1 GCF_016901035.1 Streptomyces durocortorensis | reverse complement strand
CCCCCCCCCCCCCGCCCGCCTGGACCCCGCCCGCCGACCAGCCGCGCAGCACCTCCAGGTTCCGCCGCACCACGGCGGGCAGCGGCAGGGCTCCGGGCAGGCCGTCCGGAGCGGCGTACGCCGGGTCGAGTGCCAGCTCCGCCGGATCGACGACGACCCGCGCCCCGGGCAGCGCCCCCAGCTCCCGCAGCTCCTTGGTGGTGAACCGGGCCTGGGAGGGGCCCCGGCGGCCCACGATGTGCACATCGCGCACCCGGCTGGACTCCAGCGCGCTCAGCGCGGCGCGGGGCACGTCGGTGGCCCGCAGCTCGTCGGCCCCGCGCGCCAGGATCCGGGCCACGTCGACCGCCACGTTGCCGACGCCGATCACGACGGCCGAGCGGGCGTCCAGGGCGTCCCGGGCGAACGGGTCGGCGCCGATGTCCGGGTGGGCGCTGTACCAGGAGACGAAGCGGGTCGCGGAGTAGCTGCCGGGCAGGCTCTCGCCGGGCACCGCCAGCGGGCGGTCCGCCGAGGCCCCGACGCAGTAGACGACCGCGTGGTACAGCTCCGCGAGCCGGGCGGGGGAGACCCCCTCCGGCCCGCCGACGCCGACGTTGCCCACGAACGTGACCCGCTCGTCCTCCAGCACCGCCCGCAGACTGTTCTGCAGCGACTTGATCTTCTCGTGGTCGGGTGCCACTCCGTACCGCACGAGTCCGTACGGGGTGGGCAGCCGGTCCAGGACGTGCACCCGCACATCGGGCACGCGCGACTGCTGGAGCAGGGCCTGAGCGGTGTAGACCCCGCTGGGACCGGAACCGACGACGGCGACGGAGAGCACGGCGCACCTCTTTCCCGGAGGTTCCCTCCAGGATGGCACCGCCGCGCGCACGGAGCAGCGCAGCCGAGCGGCTCAGTCCATCAGCCCGCGCATCCGGTCGATCTCCACCGTCTGCTGGGCGACGACGTCGCTGGCCATCTCCTCGACGAAGATGTCGTTCCCCTCGGTGAGCGCCTCCGTGGCCATGGTGACCGCCCCCTGGTGGTGGGTGATCATCAGCTCCAGGAAGAGCGTGTCGAAGGCCTTGCCCTCGGCGGCGCGCAACTTCTTCAGCTGGGCCTCGGTCGCCATGCCGGGCATCCCGGTGTGGTCGTGGTGCTGCTCGCGCTTGTCGCCGCCGTTCCTCTTCAGCCACCCCTCCATGGCGCCGATCTCCGGCTTCTGGCCCGCCGATATGCGTTCCGCGAGCCGCTTGATGGTGCTGTCGGAGGCTCGTTCGGAAACGAGTTCGGTCATCACGAGCGCCTGCCCGTGGTGTTCGATCATCATCTGCGCATAGCGGAAGTCCGCGGAGTTGGCGGTGTCCTGGCCGGCCTCCTTGGCGGCCTCCTCGGCGGAGAGCGTCCGGGCGGGCTCGCCCGGTCTGCCGGGCGCCACCACGCCCGGACCTGTGTCCTTGGCCTTGTCCGACGTCCCGTCACCGCTGTCCGCGTCACAGGCCCCCAGGACGAGCACGGCGGCAACCGCCGCGGCCGCGAGAGCGGTTGAGCGCAGAGTTGCGGACCGGCGATGGATCAACACGGTGACCTCCTGTGCCACATGGTTTGTTGCAGACCGTCCTAACACGCTTCCACCGGCGGAAGATCAAAAACTTTTATTACGTCTGCGTTGCCATCTGTTGATGTGTACATGCGAGGGACGATACTGCCGAGGGTTCCATAACCGTTCGACCCCGAACGGATCCTAGGGAGGACGCAGTGACCTCGTTGCACACCACCCGCGTGCGGCGCAGACGTCTGGGCGCGGTGGCAGCCGCGGCCGGACTCCTCGCCACGCTGCTGACGGCCACCACAGCGGCCGCCACCCCCGACCCGGGCGACGCCCCGGCCGAGCGCGGTTCCGTCTCCAAGAGCGACCAGGCCGAGGCCAGGGCTGCGATAACCGGCGGTGACATACCCGGCGTGGACGAGATCGTCCACAGCTCCAACATCAAGCACCTGACGAACGTGCCGAAGGGCGCCCTCCAGGGCACCAACACGGACCTCGCGTTCCAGGGGAAGTACGCGTACGTCGGCAACTACGACGGCTTCGTCATCTACGACATCAGCAAGCCGAAGAAGCCCAGGACGGTCTCGCAGGTTCTCTGCCCCGGCTCGCAGAACGACATCTCGGTCTCCGGGAACCTGCTCTTCCTGTCGACGGACTCCTCGCGCAGCGACGACTCCTGCTCCAGCACCTCCCAGCCCGCCACGGAGAAGTCCTCCTGGGAGGGCATGAAGATCTTCGACATCAGCAACAAGCGGCAGCCCAAGTACATCGCCGCCGTGGAGACCGCCTGCGGTTCCCACACGCACACGCTGGTGCCGGGCGGCAAGAAGAACGTGTACGTGTACGTCTCCTCGTACTCGCCCAACGAGACGTTCCCGGACTGCAAGCCGCCGCACGACGGGATCTCCATCATCAAGGTGCCGCTCAAGGCGCCGCAGAAGGCCCGGGTCATCGACTTCCCGGTGCTCTTCCCGGACGGCGGCAACCCGGGAGCGCCCGAGAACCCCGGTGTCTCCAAGACGACCGGCTGCCACGACATCACGGTGCTGCCGTCGAGGGACCTCGCGGCCGGGGCCTGCATGGGTGACGGTCTGCTGTTCTCCATCGAGGACCCGGAGCACCCGAAGATCATCGACCGGGTCCAGGACAACGTGAACTTCGCGTTCTGGCACTCGGCGACCTTCAACCAGGGTGCGAACAAGGTCGTGTTCACCGACGAGCTCGGCGGCGGCGGCGCGGCCACCTGCAACGAGGAGATCGGCCCCAAGCGCGGCGCCGACGGCATCTACGACATCGTCGGCAAGGGCGACAAGCGCAAGCTGGTCTTCCGCAGCTACTTCAAGATCGACCGTCACCAGGCCGACGCCGAGGTCTGCGTCGCCCACAACGGCTCGATCATCCCCGTGAAGGGCCGCGACCTGATGGTCCAGGCCTGGTACCAGGGCGGCATCTCCGTCTGGGACTTCACCAACTCGGCGAAGCCCAAGGAGATCGCCTTCTTCGAGCGCGGCCCGGTCACGCTCGACCAGGTCACCACGGCCGGCCCCTGGTCGGCGTACTACTACAACGGTCACATCTACTCCAGTGACATCGCCAAGGGCTTCGATGTGCTGAAGCTGGACGACCGGCGCACCGACCCGGCGAAGCGGGTCAAGATGGACGAGCTCAACGTGCAGACGCAGCCGGACTACTTCGAGCGCTGATTCCTCAGCGCGTCCGGCAGTCGGTTCGCCGGGCGGTCCGGCGGTTCGTCAGGCATTTCCGGGGCCGGTGTCTCCCGGGCGGTCATCCGCCCGTGCGGCACCGGCCCCGGTGCGTGCGCCGTCGGAAATTCATTGACCGATGAGCCGGGTGGGGACATGCTGGATCCCTGCGACGGCGGACTCCGCAACTCCGGTCCCCGGCGCGGTCCGCGGCCGTGTCCCACGAGGCACGCCGAGGGTGCGCCCGGATCCGGCGACGCGGGGGATCGCCGGATCGGGCGCGATCTCTCCCCGTGGATTCCCGGTCACGGCGAACGGCGGGTGCGGCGGTCAGGCGGCGGTGCGGACGCTTCCGCCGGTGGCGGCGGCCCACTCCAGCAGCAGCCGCTGGTATTCCGCCTCGTCCTGCGGCGTCAGGAACCCGCCCGACCGCTGCCACAGGTCGCGGATCTCCGCGTTGACCTCGGCTGCGGAACGGGCGGATACGGACGACGGCATGGGGGACATGTCCACCAGGCTACGGCCACGAGCGCCATCCCTTACCCCTTCCGTGGCGGGATATGCCTCACACCCCGGTCCGATCTTGCGCGTTCGCCGTGGGCCTCAGCCTCTCCCCGTGGGCCTCAGCCGATCCCGTGGGCCTCAGCCCGGGATCAGCCCCAGGGAACGCAGACCGTCGGGCCGCTGAGCCACGGGCAGATGGTCCACGAACCGGACCTCGCAGCCCAGAGCGGCCGCGCCGCCGTCCGCGCCCCGGTTGTCACCGACCATGACCACCTCCGCGGGATCCCGGCCGATCAGCGTGCAGGCGGTGCGGAACAGCCCCGCGGCGGGCTTCTGGAGCCCGTGCTCGAAGGACAGGACATACGCGTCGACCAGGGCGTCGAGCCCGTGCGCACGGAAGACCGGGCGCAGGTCCCAGCCGATGTTGCTGACCACGCCGACCGCGATCCCCGCCCGCCGCAGCCCCGCCAGCACCTCCGAGGCGTCCGGGTACGGCAGCCATGCCTCCGGCCGCATATGGCGGTCGTACAGCGCGTCGTACAGTCCCGGATCGGGCAGGGCGACGCCCCGGGCCAGACCGGTGTACACCTCACGGTGCAGCGCGGCACTCAGGTCCCGGCGAGCCATCGCGCCGGCCAGCCCCTCCGGAACCCGGAGCGGCTGCGGACCGCCCGGCAGAGCGCCGGCCTCCGTGAGCCCGGTCACGTACCGCTCGAAATCCTCCGCCGGTACGTCGACGCCCTCCTCCCGCAGCACGGCGGCGAGCCAGTCCCGGACCGGCTCGATCCGGAACAGGGTTCCGGAGAAGTCGAACAACACGCCCTTGATCACCACGGGTGCGATCCCTCCCGGGGCGCCGCGTACCGGGCGTACCCGGCGGCGCTCAACGCCACCACGGCCACCCCCAGCAGCGCACCGCCCACGACATCGGTCAGCCAGTGCACCCCCAGGTATACCCGGGTCGCCGCCACGCCGATCGCCGAGACCACCGCCACGGCGAGCGCCGCGTACCACAGCGCGGGGCCCGCGCCGTACAGCCGCAGCAGCCACAGGAGCAGCCCGCAGCTCACGACGGCCGTCATCGCGTGCCCGGAGGGAAAGGCGGCGAAGTTCGCGGAGTCCACCGGGTCGGTCCACTGCGGGCGCTCCCGGTCCACCGCGGCCTTCAGCCCCTGTTGGAGGAGGGTGGCGAGCAGGCTCGTCCCGGCCGTCCAGAGGGCGAGTCGCCGCGCGCCGCGCCACCACAGGGCGATCACCGCCACCGCGATCAGGGCGCGCATGGTCCAGGGATCCCACACCCAGTCCGTGAGTACGCGGTTCACGTGCACCAGGCCGGGGTCGCCGACCGCGTGCCGGTGCAGGGCGTCGGCGACCGTCCGGTCCAGGGACATCAGCGGCGACCAGTGCGCCGCCACGAGAACGAGCAGCAGCAGGGCCGCCGCGCCGGTGACCCGTACGGTCCGCAGGGCGGGCGCGGTGAGGAGGGAACGGTCCGGTGAACGGAAGCGGAAGTGGGGGGAGGGGGAGGACATGGTGATGATCCTCGCGGAGGAGCCCGTCCGAAGGCCAACCCGGGTACGGGACCGTGCCGAAACGGAGTAAGGAACCGTGGCCGAACCGGGTACGGGACCGTGACCGGCCCGAGGTGCGGAACCCCGGCCACCCCGGGACTACCCCAGGGCGCGGAGCCCTGGAACGAAGGCCACGAACACCGGGATCACCGGCACCAGCGCGGCGGCGGCCGTCAGCCGGAGCCGGCGGCCCGCCGTGAGCCGTTCGACCGGGGCCAGCAACCGGTTGACCCGGAGGGGCACTTCGGCCTGCGGGGTGGGGCAGGGACCGAACACCCCACGGTCCTCGTTGAGTCCGACCAGGGCGAGTGCGGTCGTCAGCCTGCCGAAGCGGCGCGACGCCACGTCGTCGGCGGCCAGCTCGACCAGCCGGTGCATCTCGTCGCGGAACGCGGCGAACACCGGGATCTGCGGGAAGCCGATCGCCAGCGCCGACGAACAGTGCAGCAGCCAGTCGTGCCGGGCCTGGGCGTGCCCCTGCTCATGGGCGAGCACCGCGTCGAGCTGACGGCCTTTCAGGCGGCCCAACGCGGCGGTGGTGATGACGAGTTGCGGTGCGGTGCCGGGCAGCCACCAGGCATCGGGGCGTTCGCCCTCCAGCACCACGAGACGGTCGGCCCCGGGCTCCTCGCCCGGCATCAGCGGGGCACGCTCCAGCAGTTCTGCCCGGCGCTGCCTGCGGCGACGCCGCGCCCGATGGACCTCCCGCAGGAGCATCGCCCCGGTCCACAGCCCACCCAGCGCCAGCAGCACCGCGATGACCGCCGACCACGGCCCGTACGCCGCCAGGGCGTACGCCTCGACGACGGCGTGCGGGGCCGGGGCGAAGACATGGCCGCGCACCGCCTGCCAGGCGGCGGCCGCGCTCAACGTCATGGACAGGGCGAACGACAGGAGCACGCCGGCCACCACGCACTGCCAGACCCACAGGGCCACGACCGGCTCGCGCTCCGGCCACCGGGCCCGCGCCATCACACGCGGGGTCACCAGGGCGGTCAGTGCACCGAGCAGTAGCAGCGCGAGGGAGACCAGCATGGCTTCAGCTTATGAGCGGCGGGCCGACCGGGGGTACGGCCGCGACCGGCAAGTGACGCAGACCACTGTTTGACGGGGGTTCTGTCCCACTTCCCGTCTCACAGAGTGAGCAGCATGGCGAACATGCCGATGCCCATCGTCAGCCGGCAGGCCGTCGTGAGCTCGGGCCGGCCGTCCGTCCCGCCCCCGAAACCGCCCGGGCCGGGGCCGCCGACGCCCCCAC
>NZ_JAFEUF010000323.1 GCF_016901035.1 Streptomyces durocortorensis | reverse complement strand
GCACAACGGTCGTGCACGCAGAATTTTCAACGATAGAAAACAGACCCCGCGCGGGGGGGGCCCCCCCCCCCCCCCCCCCCCCCCCCCCCCCCCCCCCCCGGGGGGCCCCCCCCGCCGCCCCCCGCCGCCCCCCCCCCGGCCGCGCCCGGCTCCCGGTCGCGCCACCGCTCCCCATTCCGGGACAAAGTACCCTATATGTTGCTAGTTTTCCCTGGTTGGCCGATGACCGCACCGACGAGGGAATTCATGAGCCATCCCGAGGCCCCGCCCCGACCGGCCGCCAAACTGACGCTCCCGACCCTGACCGCGATGGTGGTCGGCTCGATGGTCGGGGCCGGAGTCTTCTCGCTGCCGAGCCGGTTCGCGCAGGAGACCGGGGTCGCGGGGGCCCTGATCGCCTGGGCGGTCGCGGGGACGGGCATGCTGATGCTCGCCTTCGTCTTCCAGGCCCTCGCCGTGCGGCGGCCGGACCTGGACGCCGGGGTCTACGCCTACGCCAAGGCGGGGTTCGGCGAGTATCTCGGCTTCTTCTCCGCCTTCGGCTACTGGGCCAGCGCCTGCGTCGGCAACGTCACCTACTGGGTGCTCATCATGTCGACGGTCGGCGCGGTGGCGCCGGTGCTGGGCGACGGCGACACGGTGACGGCGGTGGTCGTCTCCTCGGTGGGGCTGTGGGGGTTCTTCCTGCTGATCCGGCGAGGTGTGAAGGAGGCGGCGGCGATCAACCGGATCGTCACCGTCGCGAAGATCGTGCCGATCCTCTTCTTCGTCGTGCTGGCGCTCTTCTATTTCGAACCGTCCGTCTTCGCCGACAACTTCAGCGGCACCGACGAGGCCGGCACCCTCTTCGACCAGGTCCGCGGAACGATGCTCGCCACCGTGTTCGTCTTCCTCGGCGTCGAGGGCGCCAGCGTCTACTCGCGGCACGCCAAACGCCGTGAGGACGTCGGCCGGGCCACCGTCCTGGGCTTCCTGAGCGTGTTCGCCGTCTTCGCCTCGGTCACGATCGTCAGTTACGGGCTGCTGCCGATGGCCGAGATCGCCGAGCTGCGGCAGCCGTCGATGGCCGAGGTGCTGGAGTCGGCGGTCGGGACGTGGGGGAAGGTCTTCATCAGCGTCGGCCTCATCGTCTCCGTGCTCGGCGCCTATCTGGCCTGGACCCTGATGGCCGCCGAGGTCCTCTTCGTCGCTGCCGAGGACAGGGACATGCCGCGCTTCCTGGGGCAGTCGACCGCGACGGACGTACCCGAGAACGCGCTGCTCCTGACCACGTGCCTGAGCCAGATCGTGCTCGTGGTGACGCTCTTCTCCGACGACGCGTTCACCTTCGCCCTCGATCTGACCAGCGCGCTGAGCCTGATCCCGTTCCTGCTCGCCGCCGCCTTCGCGGTGAAGGTCGCGGCGCGGCCCGGCCGCCCGGACGTGGCGGGGCGCTCCACCCGGCGAGAGCTGGTGATCGCCGTGGTGGCAACGCTCTACACCGCCTTCCTGCTGTACGCGGCGGGGCCGAAGTTCGTCCTCGTCTCCTTCATCCTCTACGCCCCGGCGACCTTCCTCTTCGCCAAGTCCCGCAGGGAACAGGGACGCAGGCTCTTCTCCCCCGGCGAGGCGGTGATCTGCGCCGTGACGGTGGCCGGTGCCGCCGTCGGTGTCGCGGCGCTGGCGGTCGGCTGGATCGAGCTGTGAGAGCCGGCCCCGTACGGACAGACCCACCGTGTCATCGAGTGAAAGGCCCATCGTGAGCAGCACCGACCCCGCCTCCCCCCTCGGCGTCCACTCCGAAGTGGGGCGGCTGCGCAAGGTCCTGGTCTGCGCCCCCGGCATGGCGCACCGCCGGCTGACCCCGACCAACTCCGACGACCTGCTGTTCGACGACGTGATGTGGGTGGAGAACGCCCAGCGGGACCATGCCGACTTCGTCGCCCAGCTCACCGACCGGGGCGTGGAGGTCGTCGAGCTGCACGCGCTGCTCGCCGCCACCATGGCGATCCCCGAGGCCAGGTCCTGGCTGCTCGACCGGAAGATCGACGCGAACGAGGTGGGCCTCGGCCTGGTCGACGACACCCGCGCCTTCCTCGACTCCCTGACGCCGCGCCGGCTGGCCGACCATCTCATCGGCGGTCTTGCGATCGCCGACCTGCCGGAGGAGTTCCGTTCGGCGTACGTGGGGCTGGCCCGGGAGGGCACGGGGGCGCGGGAGTACCTGATGCCGCCGCTGCCCAACACCCTCTACACCCGGGACACCACCTGCTGGCTCTACAGCGGGGTGACGCTCAACCCGCTCTACTGGCCCGCCCGGCATGACGAGACCCTCCTGATGAAGGCGGTCTACACCTTCCACCCCGACTTCCGGGGCTCCACGATCTGGTGGGGCGACCCGGAGAAGGACTGGGGCCGGGCCACGTTCGAGGGCGGGGACATCATGCCGGTCGGCAACGGCGTCGTCCTGATGGGCATGAGCGAACGTACCTCCCGCCAGGCGATCACCCAGGTCGCGGCCGCGCTGTTCGCGCAGGGGGCGGCCGAGCACGTCATCGTCGCCGGGATGCCGAAGCTGCGCTCGGCGATGCACCTGGACACGGTGTTCACCTTCGCGGACCGGGACATCGTGACGCTGTACCCGCGCATCATGGACGACGTCCACACGTTCTCGCTGCGGCCCTCCGACCGGGCGCCCGGGATCGAGATCACCGACGAGGGCGCCACACCGTTCACCGAGGTCGTGGCCCGCGCCCTGGGCCTGCCCCAGCTGCGGGTGATCGAGACGGGCGGCGACGTCTACGCCTCGGAGCGCCAGCAGTGGGACAGCGGGAACAACGCGGTGGCCCTGGAGCCCGGGGTGGTCTTCACCTACGACCGCAACACCCAGACCAACGCCCTGCTGCGGCGGGCCGGGGTGGAGGTCATCACCATCGTCGGCGCGGAGCTGGGCCGGGGCCGGGGTGGCGGGCACTGCATGACCTGCCCGCTGATCCGCGACGCGGTGGCGTTCTGACGGCGTACGCGCACGGGCACGGATCCGCGTGGGACACGGGCCCGTATCCGTACGGTACGAGCTACCGTCCGGCGCGGGCCCCGCACCCGTACCGTACGAGCTACCGTCCGGCGCGCGCCCGCTCCTTCGCCAGCCAGGGCCCGAACTCGCTCTCCAGCACCAGCCGCCCCAGCTTCCGGTACTCCTGGAGCACCGCCGACACCAGCTGGTCCATGTGCAGCGGGGCCCCCGACTCCGCCGCGAGGTAGGCGGCGGTCACCGCGCAGGCCCGGATCGAACCGCCGGCCAGCTCGAAGCGGTCCGCGCAGAACTCCAGGTCGAGCGTGGCGTCGCGCGGGATCGCCAGGCCCAGGCAGCGGTCCCACAGGGCCAGGCGCTGGCGGGCGTCGGGCATCGGGAACTCGGCGATCACGTCGAGGCGGCGGGTGAACGCCTCATCCAGGTTGGCCCGGAGGTTGGTGGTGAGCACGGCGATGCCGTCGAAGGACTCCATGCGCTGGAGGAGGTAGGCCGACTCCATGTTGGCGTGCTTGTCGTGGGAGTCCTTGACCTGGGACCGCTTGCCGAAGATCGCGTCGGCCTCGTCGAACAACAGGATGCCGTTGACGTCGGACGCCTCGACGAAGATCCGTTCCAGGTTCTTCTCGGTCTCCCCGATGTACTTGTCCACGACCGTGGACAGGTCCACCACGTAGAGCTCCATGCCCAGTTCGGCGGCGATCACCTCGGCGGACATGGTCTTGCCGGTGCCGGACTCCCCCGCGAACAGGGCGATGACGCCCCGGCCCCGGCCGCCGCCCGGCCGCATCCGCCACTGCCCGAGCACCGTCTCGCGGTGGCGGGCGCGCAGAGCGAGTTCGGCGAGCTGGGTACGGGTCGCCGGGGGCAGCACCAGGTCGTCCCAGCCGACGCCGGGCTCGATGCGGCGGGCCAGCCGCTCCAGGCCCGCGCCGTTCTGGGCGCGGACCGCCGTGCGCAGGTCCTCCGGGGCCACCGGCCGCTGTTCGAGGACGGCCAGCCGGGACGCGACGGTCGCGGCCCGGCGCAGCTGTCCGGAGTCGAGCCGGTAGGCGGCGGCCGCCTCGACGAGGGCGTCGTCGGCGGTGGCGTGCTCGGCGGACAGGCCGACCGACCGGCCCGCGTCGGCGAGCGCCCGCCGCCACTGCCGGGCGGCGCCGTCGGGGCCGGGGGGCGGGACGGTGACGGGCACCGGGCTCTCCGCCGTCCACAGCGGATCCCAGTTCTTCTTCCCGTACGCGATCAGGGGCGTGGAGCCGAGCGCCGCGCACAGGGACGCGAGCAGCCGTGCGCCCTCGGGGCGTTCGGGGGCGAGGGTTTCGAGCGGGCCGAGGACGACACCGGCGCGGCCGAGGCGGGCCTCGGTCGCCAAGGCCCGTACGAGCGGGGCCGGTTCGGGGGCGGTGGCGAGCGCGGCGATGTCGACGACGAGCGGACGCCGGTCCGCGGCGTGCAGGGCCTCGACCGCGAGGCCGCGCGGGTCGCCGCCCCGGTCGAGCAGGTGCACCAGTCCACTGCCCGTGCCGAGGGCGGCCGCGATCCGGGGGACCTCGGGCCGCCCGTCCGGCTCCGGCGGGTGCTCGGCCTCCCGGACGGTCCCGCGCAGCCGGCCGTCGATTCCGTCGTCGCCCAGGAGGTGCGCGGTGACCCGGTCGGGCACGCGCAACAGCCTTGACAGCAAAGGCCGTTCGGGTTCTGCGATCTCCAGCAGTCCGCCCGCGACGAGCGGGGCGGCGGGCGAGAACCGGAAGCGGCCGGAGCCGGCGGCGGGCAGCCCGCAGAGTTCCAGGGCCAGGCCGATGGTGGGCCGGCGGCGGGTGAGGTCGTCGTTGAGGTAGCCGTACAGCCGCTCGAACCGGGTGTCGACGTCCGGGGCGAGTGCGACCAGCAGGAGTTCGACGTCCGGCGGGGTGAGGTCGAAGCGTTCCACCAGCCGGCCGAGCCTGCCCCCTTCCGTGCGGGACGGCGCCCCCTCCTCGTACGGCGGTACGGGCGTGAACGCGTCGCGGGTCTCCAGGATGCGGGCCGCGCCCTCGGGCGTGAGGTACTGCCCCCGGTACGGGTCGTCGGGGTCCGGGTCGACGGCCCGGCGGGCGGCGACGGCTTCGCGGACCCGTTGTTCGACGCGGGCGAGCCGCTCCCAGAGTTCGTCGATGTCAGTCAACGAGCCTTCGCTGTAAGCCTGTTGTGGTGCCATGGTCATCGTGCGGCGTTCCCCCGCCTGCGTCGGCCGGGCGGCAGTCGCCGTTCCCGAGGTGCGGCGAAGCCCTGCGCGCCCGGGTCGGTCGCTCCGTCGTAGCGCAGCCTGCGGCCGGGAGCTGCGTCGTCGCCGTTCAGGTGCGGTGCGGCCGTCATGACGAGGCCCTCGGTGACCGGCGGTCCGGCGGCGGTGCGTTCACCGGCCAGCGGGGCGAGGACCCGGAGGTCGATGGCGGCCTTCAGTTCGCCGCCGAGCGCGGACCAGACGTCGGAGGCGGACGGGCCGCCGGCTCCGGGGCCCGCCGCCTCCAGCTCGACGGTCAGCCCCAGTTCGGCGAGGCTGCCGGTGTGCAGCCGGGCGGGCAGCGTGTCCGTGCGCACGAGGGTGCGCAACACCTCGGAGAGCAGCCGGTGTTCGTCCTGCGGGCGGTTGGTCCAGGCGGTGACCAGATAGGTCAGCTCGAACCAGCGCGGCGGGGTCCGCCACCCGGTGACGACGCCCTCCTCGTCGTGCGTCTCCGCCGTGCCGGTGCGCCGTCGGCCCGCGTCCTCGCGGATGCCGTGCAGGAAGACGCTGATGGTGGGGGCGTTGCGGCGGGCGGACCAGTCCTTCGTCGGGGCGTCGAAGACCAGGTCGACGCCGCTGTCCTCCAGACCGGACTCGGCGAGCAACAGCCGGAGCCCTTCGTCGACTTCGTGGATCATCGGCGGATCACCGTGTCGGGCGGGGTGATGGTGCCGAGCACCACGAGGAAGTCCGTCTTCACCGGGCTGAACCCGGGGCCCTTGGCGATGATGTCGCGCGGCCCGGTCTCGTCCTTGGCCAGGATGAGGAGCTGGGCGATGAACGTGCCGTCGCCCAGCGGCCGGGTCGGGGCCGCGGCGGCGGTGATGCCGGGCTTCCAGCTGAGGGTGACGGGTGCGCCGGGCGGGAAGTCCTTGCCGCGTACGGAGGTGACGAACCCGGGCTTGCCGATCTCGGGCACCGCGACGATGCGGGGCTGGAGGATGCGCAGCGGGATCCGGGAGACGTTGTCGCGGAGGTTCGCGTCGGTGCCGGTGGTGGTGAGCGACGCGGTGATCGTCGTACGCAGCGCCTTGTCGGGCGAGAGGACGACGCTGATGACCGTGGAGGCGCGGGGCGCGAGGTCGGGCAGCGTGCAGCCGCCGGCGGTGCAGCCGGCCGGGAGCGCCCCGGCGGGGATGCCCCGGGGCAGTCCGAGGTCCAGCCGGAGGCCGGTGGCCAGGGCGTTCCTGCCGTTGCGCACGGTGTACGTCACCACCACCTTGCCGCCGACGTATCCGGGGCTGGGCTGGGCCCGCACGGTGACGGCGGGTCCGGCCTCGGGCGCGGGCGGCGGGGGTGCG
>NZ_JAFEUF010000322.1 GCF_016901035.1 Streptomyces durocortorensis | reverse complement strand
CCCCAGAGTGACGGGCGTGGCCGCCGAGGCGAGGGCCGGGCCGAGGACCCCGGCGCCCTCAGCCCCAGACCCCCCGCACCGCCGCCTCCCGGACGAAGTCGGCGAAGTCGCGCGGCTCCCGGCCGAGCGCCCGGCGCACGCCGTCCAGGACGGGTGCCTCCCGGCTCGTGGTGATCGGTTCCAGCGCGTCGGTCCAGAGGCCGGCCTCCTCGTCCGTGAAGCCCTGGTCCGCGACGAGCCCGGCCCGGAAGGCGGACGGGTCGACGGCGACGTACGCGGCGCGCTTCCCGGTCTCCTTCGCGATCTCGTCCAGGACGTCCGCGATGCCGAGCGCGCGCGGGCCCGAGAGTCCGTACTCCTCGCCCGCGTGGCCGTCCTCGGTGAGCGCGGCGACGGCCACGTCCGCGATGTCGTCGGCGTCGATGAACGCGGCCTTCCCGTCCCCGGTGGGCAGGGCCAGTTCCCCGTCGCGTACGCCGTCGAGGAAGACGCCCTCGCTGAAGTTCTGGGAGAACCAGCCCGGCCGCAGGATCGTCCACTCCACCCCCGAGGCGCGCACCGCCCGCTCGCCCTCGCCGTGCGGCCCGCCGTCCTCGTAGGCGGGGCCGAAGTAGCCGGGCACGTCCGTGCCCCGGGCCGAGAGCAGCACCAGCCGCCGCACCCCGCTCGCGACGGCCTGTTCGACGAAGGCGGGCGTCGGGGAGGGCGTGGTGTCGAGCGGGGTGATGTAGACGGCGACGGCCCCGTCCAGGGCGGCCTGCCAGGTGGTGGGGTCCGACCAGTCGAACGGGGTGTCCCCGGAGCGCGAGGCGGCCCGGGTCTCCACCCCCAGCCCGCGGAGGCGGGCCACCACCCGGCGGCCGGTCTTGCCGGTGCCACCCGTCACGAGTACGGGGCCCTGCGCGGAGGTCGCTGCTGTGGTCGCGTCTGTCTGAGTCATGGCACCAGCCTCGCGCGGCGGGGCGGTCCCCGCCCATGGCTCAGCGTCCGGGAGGGATGTCCGAGCGTCCGGCGCCGGCCGGGGGACGAACACGGCCGAGGCCCGGATCCTCGTGGATCCGGGCCTCGGTCGCGTACTTCTTCAGTAGCGGGGACAGGATTTGAACCTGCGACCTCTGGGTTATGAGCCCAGCGAGCTACCGAGCTGCTCCACCCCGCGTCGGTGAACACCACCCTACGCCATGGAATCGCCCTGCATGACCGCGCGAGGCTTCGCCCGCACGCCCGTCGACGCCCGCACGAGCCTTTGCCTGCACACCCATTCCTGACGGAGCGTCAGTTCAGTAACCTGACAGGGTGTCAGCTAACCGGCCGGCCCCGCCTGTTGCCCGGCGGGCCATCGAGCAGGAGTGGGCGGAACGATGCTTGGATCGACTCACGGCACCCTCACCACCGACTTCCGCGCCCGGGTGGTGGCCTGCGGCGAGGAGCCGCACGCCTCCGTCGTCAGCCTGCCCACCGCCACACGGCAGGGCGGCCTCGACGTCAGCGGGCGACCGCTGCACCTGGCCGTGCCCGACCTGGACCGCTTCTTCCGGCCCCGCTCGGTGGCCGTCGTCGGGGCCTCGGACGCCGAGGGCCGCCCCAACACCGGCATCACCCGGCAGCTGATCGCCTGGTCCGAACGGGTCGGGGCCCGGTTGCACCCGGTGCACCCGACCCGCACGTCCGTGTTCGGCCTCGCCTGCTTCCCGGCGGTCGGCGCGCTCCCCGAGCCGGTCGACCTGGCGGTTCTGCTGGTCGCGGACCCGCTCCCGGTGATCGAGGAGCTGGGCGAGGCCAAGGTGCCCTTCGCGGTCGCGTTCGCCTCCGGGTTCGCCGAGACCGGGGAGGCAGGCGCCGCCGCCCAGGCCCGGCTGGCGGCGGCCGTGGAACGCTCCGGCCTGCGGCTGCTCGGGCCCAACACCAACCTGAACGCCTTCGAACGGTTCCGGGACGACCTGGAGGGCCCCGCCATCGCCCTGATCACCCAGTCCGGGCACCAGGGCCGCCCGCTCCACGCCCTCCAGGAACTGGGCATCCGGCTCTCCCACTGGGCCCCCACGGGCAACGAGGCCGATCTGGAGACCGCCGACTTCCTGGCGTACTTCGCCCAGCTCCCCGAGGTCGGGGCGGTCGCCTGTTACGTCGAGGGGCTCAAGGACGGCCGCTCCTTCCTGCTCGCCGCCGACCGGGCCGCCCGCGCCAAGGTCCCCGTCGTCGCCGTGAAGGTGGGCCGCACGGAGGCCGGGGCCGAGGCCGCCGCCTCGCACACCGGGAAGCTGACCGGGGCGGACCAGGTGGTGGACGCGGCGATGCGGCAGTTCGGCGTGATCCGGGTGGACGGCCTGGACGAACTCCAGGACACCGCCGCCCTGCTGGCCCGGGCCCGCCCGCCGCAGGCCGAGGGGGTGGCCGTCTACTCCATCTCCGGCGGCACCGGCGCGCACTTCGCCGACCTGGCGACGGCGGCGGGCCTCACCCTGCCCGCGCTCTCCCCCGCCAAGCAGGCCGAACTGCACACCTGGATACCGGAGTACCTCAACGTCGCCAACCCCGTCGACAACGGCGGCCACCCGGTCGGCGACGCGCGCGGCCGGAAGATCATCGACGCGATCCTCGCGGACCCGGCGGTCGGGGTGCTGATCTGCCCGATCACCGGCCCGTTCCCCCCGATGAGCGACCGGCTCGCCCAGGACCTGGCGGACGCGGCGGAGGCCACCGACAAGCTGGTCTGCGTGATCTGGGGCTCCCCTGTCGGCACCGAGGACGCCTACCGCACCACCCTGCTCGGCTCCTCGCGCCTCGCCACCTTCCGCACGGCACGCAACTGCGTCACCGCCGTGAAGGCCTACCTGGACCACCACCGCTTCACCGACCGCTACCGCTCCCCCTTCGAGGACGCCCCGCGCACCCCGTCCCCCTCCTTCCGCAAGGCGCAGAACCTGCTGCGGCCGGGCCGGCAGCTCAGCGAGCACGCGGCGAAGCAGCTGCTGCGCGCGTACGGGATCCGGGTGCCGCGCGAGCAGTTGGTGACCAGCGCGGCGGCTGCCGTACGGGCCGCGGGGCCGGTCGGCTACCCGGTGGTGATGAAGGCCTCCGGCCCCCGGCTCGCCCACAAGACGGAGCTGGGCCTGGTGAAGGTCGGCCTCACCTCGGCCAGCCAGATCCGCGACGCCTACCGCGAGCTGACCGACATCGCCCGGTACGAATCGGTGGACCTGGACGGCGTCCTGGTCTGCCAGATGATCGACCGGGGCGTCGAGATGATGGTCGGGGTCACCCACGACGCCCTGTTCGGCCCGACCGTCACGGTGGGGCTCGGCGGGGTCCTGGTGGAGGTGCTGCACGACGCGGCGGTCCGGGTGCCGCCGTTCGGCGAGCGGGACGCCCGGGACATGCTCGGCGAACTGCGCGGCCGGGCCCTGCTGGAGGGGGTGCGCGGCGGGGCCCCGGTGGATGTGGACGCGCTGGTGGAAGTGGTGCTGCGGGTGCAGCGGATGGCCCTGGAGCTGGGCGACGACCTGACGGAGCTGGACATCAACCCGCTGGTGGTCCTGGGCCGCGGCCAGGGCGCGGTGGCCCTGGACGCGCTGGCGGTGTGCCGGTGAGCGGGGCGGCGGGTGCCGGGCCGGAGGAGCGGGCGCGCACGGGCGCACCGGACGCCGGACCGGAGGCGGCGGGCCCGGGACCGGAGGCGGCGGGCCCGAGTCCAGAGACAGCAGGCCCGAGTCCGGAGACGGCAGGCCCCGCCCCCGCACCGGCCACCGTCCTGCACGCCCTCGACGGCGGCGTCTCGTGGATCACCCTCAACCGGCCCGAGGCCATGAACGCGGTCACCTGGGACCAGCGGGAGCGGATCATCGCCCTGCTGGCCGAGGCCTCCGCCGACCCGGCCGTACGGGCCGTCGTGCTCACCGCCACCGGCCGGGGCTTCTGCGCGGGGGCGGATCTGCGCGGGGCCCCCGCCCCGACCCGCGAACGCGTCCCCGGGGACGTCTCCCGCACGATCCGGCTCGGCGCGCAGCGGCTGATCGCCGCCGTGCTGGACTGCGAGAAGCCGGTGATCGCCGCCGTCAACGGAACGGCGGCCGGCATCGGCGCACACCTGGCCTTCGCCTGCGATCTGGTCCTGGCGGCCGACACGGCGACGTTCGTCGAGGTCTTCGTACGCCGGGGGCTCGTCCCGGACGGCGGCGGCGCGTATCTGCTGCCCCGGCTGGTGGGCCCGCAGCGGGCGAAGGAGCTGATGTTCTTCGGGGACGCCCTCGCGGCGTCGGACGCGGAGCGGCTGGGCCTGGTCAACCGCACGGTCCCGGCAGCGGAGTTGGAGGCCCTGGCGAAGGAGTGGGCGGCCCGGCTGGCGGCGGGCCCCACCCGGGCCCTCGCCCTGACCAAGCAGCTGGTGAACGCCTCGCTGGACGGCGACCGGGCAGGCGCGTTCGCGGCCGAGGCGGCGGCCCAGGAGATCAACATGACCACGCGGGACGCCAACGAGGGCGTGACGTCCTTCGTCGAGCGCCGGCCGCCGACGTACGAGGGCCGCTGAAGCCCCCGACGCCTTCACATCTGACGATCCGTCAGTTCTAATGGAGGACGTGATGGGACACGCAGGCATGGCCGCCACCGCCGTCCGGTACCTCAGGTCCGTCGGCGCCGCCACGACAGCCGCACCGGGGGCGCCGGCCGGGGCCCTGCCCCGGCCGGACCTGAGAGCCGTCCGGGACGACGAGCGGCTGCCGGTCGCGCCGGGCGAATTCCGGCGCGTACTGGGCCACTTCGCCAGCGGCGTCACCGTGGTCACCGCGTGCGACGCGGACGGGCCGGCGGGATTCGCCTGCCAGTCCTTCGCCTCGCTCTCGCTGGACCCGCCACTGGTGTCCTTCATGGTCGCCCGTACGTCGACGACCTGGCCGCGCATCGCCCGCGCCGGGGCGTTCTGCGTGAACATCCTGGGGGCCGAACAGGGCGCGCTGTGCCGGGGGTTCGCGGTGAGCGGGGCGGACAAGTTCGCGGGGGTGGCCTACGGGGACGCCCCGGCGACCGGATCACCGCTGCTGGACTCCGTACCCGCCTGGATCGACTGCCGTATCCACGCCGTCCACACCGGCGGCGACCATCTCATCGTGGTCGGCCGGGTGGAGGCGCTGGGCGCGGCGGAGGAGGGCGAGCCGCTGCTGTTCCACCGGGGTGCGTTCGGCCGGTTCAGCCGCTAGCGGCCTCCGGAGCCGCGCTCGCCCGCCGGATCACCAGGGACATCAGGGCCGCCATCGCGCACAGCGCCCCCGCCGCGTACCAGACCACGTCGTAGCTGCCGAGGACGTCCCGCGCGACTCCGCCGAGGAACGCGACGACCGCCGCGCCCACCTGGTGCGAGGCCAGCACCCAGCCGAAGACGATCGCACTGTCGTCGCCGTACTGCTCGCGGCAGAGCGCCAGCGTCGGCGGGACGGTGGCCACCCAGTCGAGGCCGTAGAACACGATGAAGAAGATCATCGGCGGCTGTACGTCGGGCCCGATCAGCAGCGGCAGGAACAGCAGCGAGATCCCGCGCAGCGCGTAGTAGACGGCGAGCAGCCTGCGGGCGTCGAAGCGGTCGGTGAGCCAGCCGGAGAAGATCGTGCCGATGATGTCGAAGACCCCGATCACCGCGAGGAGCGAGGCCGCCACGGTGATGGGCATGTGGTTGTCGTGGGCGAAGGGGACGAAGTGGGTGCGGATCAGGCCGTTGGTGGAGGCCCCGCAGATCGCGAAGGTGCCCGCGAGCAGCCAGAACGGGCCGGTGCGGGCCGCGTCGAACAGCACCCGCACCGTCCGGCGCGCGGCGCCCCTGGCGGGGGCGGGCTTCTCCACGTACGTACCGCCGTAAGGGGCGAGCCCCACATCGGCCGGGTGGTCGCGCATCAGGAGCCAGACGAACGGGACGACGACGAGGGACGCCAGTCCGACGGTGACCGAGGCGGGCTCCCAGCCGTGTTCGTCGATGATCCAGGCGCAGAGCGGGAGGAAGACGAGTTGCCCGGAGGCCCCGGCGGCGGTGAGGATGCCGGTGACCAGGCCCCGGCGGGCGACGAACCAGCGGTTGGTGACGGTCGCGGCGAACGCCATCGCCATGGATCCGGTGCCGAGGCCGACCAACAGGCCCCAGTAGATCATCAGTTGCCAGGAGGCGGTCATCCAGACGCCGGCGATCGCCCCGGCCGCCACCATGGTGAGTGCGCTCGCCACGACCCGCCGGATGCCGAACCGGTCCATGAGGGCCGCGGCGAACGGGGCGGTCAGCCCGTACAGCGCCATGTCGATGGAGACCGCGAGCCCGATCTCCCCGCGGGACCAGCCGAATTCGCGGTGGAGCGGGTCGATGAGCAGACCGGGCAGGGAGTTGAAGGCCGCGCCGCCGATGATCGTCACGAAGGTGACGGCGGCGACGAGCCACGCCCGGGGGGGGGGGGGGCGGCGGGGGCGCGCTTCGCGTGGCTGCCGCCGGTCGTCGTCCCGGGCTGCGCTTTCGATGGTCTCGGTCACGTGGACCAGCTTCTTGGCCTGCGGCTTTCGCTACGAGTGGCCTGAAGGACATGGTTCGCAGGAATCGGGCCACGCCGGCAGGGTCCGGGGC
>NZ_JAFEUF010000321.1 GCF_016901035.1 Streptomyces durocortorensis | reverse complement strand
CCGCCGCCCCGCACCCCCGCGAGAAAGGCTCTCCCACCCGGAACGGTTCCCCCTGCGACCAGTCCGCCGCCACGCCCCGCATCACCAGCGCGCTGTCCAGCACCGCGCTGCCCGGCGGGAAGCGGTCCAGGTCCTCGAAGAACGAGGAGCGTACGTGGCGCGGGCGGCCCGCCGTCACCTTCCAGGCGTCCGTGGAGAGTTCGAGGACGTCCAGGTGTGTGCCGCCCCCGGCGCGCGGGGAGAGGCCCCGGCTGCCCCGGCGGAAGAACTCCGACGCCTCCGCCAGGTCCGTGAACAGCCCGCTGCCGTGCAGTTCCTCGGCCGGCTCCACCGTGGCGTCCACCTCCACCTCGCCGTCCCGGGTCGCGAAGGCCACCCGTACGGCGTCGGGGTCCTCCCGCACCGTGAAGTCCGCCCGGCCGTGATCGCCCGGGTAGATCCGGCCGCCCACGAAGGCGTTGAGGCGGGAAGCGGTGTCGCGGCGCGGAATGTAGACGCCCCGCTCGACGCCGTCCGGGCCGTCCCACTCGACGGCGACGCGGTGCGCCGCGTTCTCGCTGGTGAGCCCGGTCGCGGCCGGGGCCCAGGCGGGGCGGACGCCGCCGATCCGGAGCAGGCAGATCCCGGCCACCGCCTGACCGCGCACCAGTTGGGGGCGCAGCGGCGCGGGCAGCAGGGCCGCCGCGACGTACGGGTCGACCCGGTAGTTCACCAGGAGGCGGCGTTCGATGACGCTGGACAGCCGGGGTCTGATCATGAGGCGTCGCCTTCCGGCGCGGAGCGCCACTTGGTGGTGCGGAGGACGATCTGCTCGGGGCAGACCGTGCTGAGGAAGCGGCCCACGCACAGGGCGAGGCGCTCCTCGGCGAGCGAGTAGAGGATGCGGTTGGCGTCCCGGCGCTCGGTGACGAGCCCCGCCCCCTTGAGGACGCCCAGGTGGCGCGAGATGGACGGGGCGCTGATCGAGAACCGGCTCGCGATCTCCCCGGCGGCCAGCTCGCCGCCCCGCAGGTCCTCCAGGATCTGGCGGCGGGTGGGATCGGCGAGCGCGCGGAAGGCGCTCGCCTCTTCGTCGGCCGGAAGGGCGCGTGATTCCATGTGTGCATATTTAGCACATGAGCTAAACAGCTAAAGAGGCGGCATGGGAAAGCCCCCGCGAGTCACGTCCTCGCGGGGGCTTTCCGTTCATCCGCCTGCCGAAGTGAAGGTTGAGAAGACGATCACGAGGCAGGACGTCTGTGGTGTGCCGACGTCACGTCACATCTGGTCAGGGGGCGAGCAGCAGCACGTTCACGCGCTCCTTGGCGGCGGCGTAACGCTTCGCCACGTCCTGCCAGTTGACGACCCGCCACATCGCCTCGATGAAGTCCACCTTCTGGTTCTTGTACTGCAGGTAGAAGGCGTGCTCCCAGGCGTCGAAGACCAGGATCGGGACCGAGCCCTGGCCGACGTTGCCCTGGTGGTCGTAGACCTGCTCGACGATCAGCTTGCCGCTGACGGGCTCGTACGCGAGCACGCCCCAGCCGGAACCCTGGGTGGTGGCCGCGGCCTTCGTCAGCTGGGACTTGAAGCCCGCGTAGGAGCCGAAGGACTCGGTGATCGCGTCGGCGAGGTCGCCCACGCCGTCCGCGGCGAGGGGCTCGCCGCCGCCGTCGCCGGTCATGTTGTGCCAGTAGATCGAGTGCAGGATGTGGCCGGAGAGGTGGAACGCGAGGTTCTTCTGGAGGCCGTTGATCGCTCCCCAGGCCTCCTTGTCGCGGGCCTCTTCCAGCTGCTCCAGGGTGTCGTTCGCACCCTTGACGTACGCGGCGTGGTGCTTGTCGTGGTGCAGCTCGATGATCTGCGGATTGATGACCGGTTCGAGCGCCGCGTAGTCGTACGGGAGTTCCGGGAGCGTGTACGTGGCCATGGTTCGAACCCTCCGACTGCTGGGAATGCCGTCCAGTTGTTATTGCAACATATATGCAGGAGCAATCTAGGAGCAGGCTAACAGCAGGAGGGTCCGCGAAGTGATCAGCCCTTCGGCCTAGGACCTGCGGCGCAGCGGGGCGGGGGCCCTCCCGTTCGCTGGGCCGGTCGGCCGGGCGTGCGGGGCGGGCCCGGCCGCCGAAGGTGAACGGGCCCGCCCGGGGGGCGGTTCAGTGTGTGGGGTCGCTGTCCTTGCGCTCCTGCGGGTCGACGCCCGTGCGGGCGGACGCGTCCTTCTCGCCGCTGGGGTGCCGGGACTTGCCCCGCCGCCCGGTGTCGCGCATGTCGCAGCCCTTGCCGCGGTCCTCGCGGCGGCTGGTGGTGCTCTTCGGTGTGGCGCCTTCCAGGGAGGCGCACTTCTCCTCCTCGGTCGGCTTCTTCGACATGGTGAGCCTCTCACTCTCGTCGGGTGTCCTATTATCCTCCCTTTTCTTGCTATAAAGGCGTTCCGTTGTCCCGCCTGCCTCTCCCTGCGGGCGCCCAGGTTTGGGCGCTGTTTCCCGGGGGACTCGGCCATGCAGCCGGGCGGCTCGGGGCCGGGGACCGCAGGTGTGCCGCTCGCCGCCCGCCCCACCGACCAGGAGGACTTGATGGCACCCCCCAACGCCCCCGAAGCGCAGGCCGGCCCGGACCGTGGCCGCGATCCGAAGCTGGCCCCGCCCCAGGCGGAGGCGGCGGGCTGGGGGCCGCTCGACGTCCGCGCCGTCGACACCGTGCGGGCATTGGCCGCCGACGCCGTGCAGAAGGCGGGCCACGGCCACCCGGGCACCGCGATGAGCCTGGCCCCGCTGGCGTACCTGCTGTTCCAGCAGGTCATGCGGCACGACCCGGCCGACGACCAGTGGATCGGCCGCGACCGCTTCGTGCTCTCCTGCGGCCACTCCAGCCTCACCCTCTACATCCAGCTCTACCTGAGCGGGTACGGGATGGAGCTGGACGACCTCAAGGCGCTGCGCACCTGGGGGTCCATCACCCCCGGCCACCCCGAGTACCGCCACACCCGGGGCGTCGAGATCACCACCGGACCGCTCGGCCAGGGGCTGGCCTCCGCCGTCGGCATGGCCATGGCGGGCCGCCGGGAGCGCGGGCTCCTCGACCCCGACGCGCCCGCCGGGACCAGCCCCTTCGACCACCATGTGTACGTCGTCGCCTCCGACGGCGACCTGATGGAAGGCGTGACGTCCGAGGCCAGTTCGCTCGCCGGACACCAGGAGCTCGGCAATCTGGTCGTCTTCTACGACTCCAACCACATCTCCATCGAGGACGACACCGACATCTCCTTCAGTGAGGACGTCACCGCCCGGTACGCCGCGTACGGCTGGCACGTCCAGACGGTCGACTTCACCCGCACCGGCGACTACGTCGAGGACGTCGACGCCCTGCTCGCCGCCGTCGAGGCCGCGAAGAGCGAGAGCGGCCGGCCCTCCCTGATCCTGCTGCGCACGATCATCGGCTGGCCCGCGCCCACCAAGCAGAACACCGGCAAGGCCCATGGCTCCGCGCTCGGCGACGACGAGGTCGCGGCCACCAAGAGGCTGCTCGGCTTCGACCCGGACGCCGACTTCACCGTCGAGGACGACGTACTGGAGCACGCCCGCGCGGTCGTCGAGCGCGGGGCCTCGGCCCACCGCGCCTGGGAGCCGCGCTACCAGGTGTGGCGCGCCGCCCACCCCGAGCGCGCCGCACTCCTCGACCGGCTGCGGGAACAGAAGCTGCCCGAGGGCTGGACCGACAGCCTGCCCGTCTTCGACGCCGACCCCAAGGGCATCGCCACCCGCAAGGCCTCCGGCGATGTGCTCACCGCGCTGGCCCCCGTGCTGCCCGAGCTGTGGGGTGGTTCGGCCGACCTTGCGGGGAGCAACAACACCACCATGGAGGGCGAGCCGTCCTTCGTGCCGGAGTCCAAGCAGACCGGTGAGTTCCCCGGCAACCCGTACGGCCGCACGCTCCACTTCGGTATCCGCGAGCACGCCATGGGCGCGACCCTCAACGGCATCGCGCTCCAGAGCCTCACCCGCCCCTACGGCGGTACGTTCCTGATCTTCAGCGACTACATGCGCCCCGCCGTCCGGCTCGCCGCCCTGATGAAGCTCCCGGTCACCTACGTCTGGACCCACGACTCCATCGGCCTCGGCGAGGACGGCCCCACCCACCAGCCCGTCGAGCAACTGGCCGCACTCCGCGCGATCCCCGGCCTCGACGTCGTACGGCCCGCCGACGCGAATGAGACCTCCGTCTGCTGGCGCACCGTCCTGGAGCACCACGACCGGCCCGCCGGACTCGCCCTGACCCGCCAGCCGCTGCCGGTCCTGGAGCGGGGCGACGGCGACGGCGCGTACGCCTCCGCCGAGGGGGCCGCCCGGGGCGGTTACATCCTCGCCGACAGCCGGGGCGACACCCCGGACGTGATCCTCGTCGGCACCGGATCCGAGGTCCACATCGCCCTGGAGGCAAGGGAGTTGCTGGCCGCCGACGGAGTCGACGCACGGGTGGTCTCGATGCCCTGCCGCGAGTGGTTCGCCGACCAGTCGTACGCGTACCAGGACGAGGTGCTCCCGCCCGGGGTCCGGGCCCGGGTGAGCGTCGAGGCGGCCGTCGCCCAGGGCTGGCGGGACGTGGTGGGCGACGCGGGCCGCATGGTCAGCCTGGAGCACTTCGGCGCGTCCGCCGCCTACCAGCGCCTGTACGAGGAGTTCGGCATCACGGCCGGCGCGGTCGCCGAGGCCGCCCGGGAGAGCATCCGCGCGGCGGCCGGCCCCGTCCGGCCCGGCGGGGAGCGCCCCGGCGCGACCCCGACCGAAGGCGGCACCGGGGACGCCGGTTAGGCCCCGGCCCCGCCCGGCCCACACACCGAGAAGCCATCCCGATCGATGTACACAGGAAACAGGAACAGGAGCCCCATGTCCCCCGCACGTACCCCCCGTTACACCGTCCCCGGCCTCGGCGTCGACGAGGGCCGCCAGGTCATCGACCTCCTGACGCTGCGCCTGCACGCGCTCAACGACCTCGCGCTCACCCTCAAGCACATCCACTGGAACGTCGTCGGGCCGCACTTCATCGCCGTCCACGAGATGCTCGACCCGCAGACCGCCGCCGTACGGGACATGGCGGACGCGGCCGCCGAGCGCATCTCCGCCCTCGGCGGCGAGCCGAACGGCACCCCGGGCGCCCTGGTGAAGGAGCGCACCTGGGACGACTACAGCGTCGGCCGCGCCGACGCCATCGCCCACCTCGGTGCCCTGGACCTGGTCTACACCGGGATCATCGAGGACCACCGCGCGGTGGTCGAGAAGGCCGGCGAGATCGACCCCGTCACCGAGGACCTGCTCATCGAGCACCTGCGCGGCCTGGAGCAGTTCCAGTGGTTCGTCCGGGCCCACCTGGAGTCCAGCTCCGGCACCCTGTCGAACGCCGGCGCCGCCACCGAGGAGGCGGCGGCCGAAGCCGCGTCCCCGAAGCGGGCCGCCGCCAAGCGCACCCCCGCCAAGAAGACGGCGCTGCCCGCCCCGGCGAAGAAGACCGCAGCGAAGAAGACCGCCAAGAAGGCGGTCAAGAAGACCACGGCGAGCCGGCGCACCACCCGCTGAGGAGCGGCCCGCCGGACGCCACGCCCGTCGACAGTCGGCCGGACGCCAACACCCGCCGACAGTCGGCCGGGCGCTACCCCCGCAGGTCCTCCCGGGCCTGCACCGCGATGTCCGGGAAGTCCGTCACCACCGCGTCCACGCCCTGCCCGTAGTGGAAGGCGTACTCGGCGAACGCGTCGCCGAAGGCGTTGGGGTCGGTGCCCCGGCGGTACGCGGCCGGGAGGTACTGGTTCTCCGCCCGGAAGGTGTACGCCCCGACCTTCAGGCCCGCCGCACGGGCGTCCGCCAGCAGGGTGTTCGGCGGGACCAGCGAGGACTTGTCCGGGCCGATCCAGTCGGCGTACGAGGCGATCTCGCGGAGCCCGGCCGGGGTCATCATGTCCCGGTAGGTGATCCCGTGCCCGTACGGGCCGCCGCTCGTGCCCAGCGCCTGCCACAGCGGGAGGCCGAGGCGGGCGGCGGCCACCCGGCGCAGGCTGCCGGGCTCGAAGGACTGGACGACACAGTCCCGGGCGGTCAGCCGGTTGCGGCGGATCACCCGGATCAGCTCCTCCTCCAGCGGCAGCCCGATCGAGCGGAAGTACGTCGGGTGCTTCGTCTCCGGGAACACCGCGATCCGCCGGCCCGACTCCCGCGACAGCCGCCGGGCCAGGTCGACGACCTCCTGGAACGTCAGCACCCGGCCCCGCCCGTCGAAGACCGTGTTGCGGTTCCGGACCAGCGGCAGCCGCTCCACCGTGCGCAGCGTCTTCAGCTCGCGCAGGGTGAAGTCCTCGGTGAACCAGCCGGTCACCGCCTTGCCGTCGACCGTCTTCGTGGTGCGGCGGCCCGCGAACTCCGGGCGGCCCGCGACGTCCGTCGTCCCGCCGATCTCGTTCTCGTGCCGCACGACCAGGACGCCGTCCTTCGTCGGCACGAGGTCCGGCTCGATCCAGTCGGCCCCGGCCCGTACGGCATAGGTGTACGCGTCGGCGGTGTGCTCGGGCCGCCAGCCCGCCGCCCCGCGATGGCCGATGACCAGGGGGCCCGACGGGCGGTGGGGGTGACGGTCCCCGGC
>NZ_JAFEUF010000031.1:37422-45533 GCF_016901035.1 Streptomyces durocortorensis | reverse complement strand
GCACTGCGTCACCTGCCGGGGCTCGTCGGGGGCGGGCTGTTCTCCGCCGAGGGGGCGGCTGCCGGGTCGGGCTCGGTCGCGGGTACGGATCCGGAGGGCGACGGGGAGCCGGAGGGGCCGGCCGACGCACCGGAGGCCGAGGGTCCGGCCTCGGGGGCGTCCGGGTCCGGTGAGCCGCTCGGGCTCGGCGTGGGGCTCGGGCTGGGCGGCGGTGCGGTCGCCTCGGTGGGCTTGCCGCGGACCGTCCCGTCGGGGTTCAGGAAGGCGGGGCTGCCGCCGGGGACCATGCCCAGCTCCCGGGCGCGCTTCTCCAGGGCGTCGGGCTGGGAGCGGCTGTCGACGTCGCGCTGGAGGGCCTGCTGCTCGTCGGTGAGCTCGGTGGTCTCCCGCTTCAGCTCGCTGAGCCGGAACGATCCCTCGTTGAGGGCGGAGTTCAGCAGGAGCAGGGTGATGAGTCCGCCGCCCAGGAGCACGACGACCAGCAGGACGAAGGGGGTGCGGGCCGCGCTGCTGGGCCCGGTGGACGGCATCAGGCGGGCGAGCCGCGCGGCCCGCCCCTTGAGCGCTGCGGCCGGTTTGCTCACCGCGGGGCTCCCCCGGTGCGGCGCCTGCCCCCGGCGTTCACCGCTCCTCCTCGCGGATGCGCTGGGCGCCGCGCAGCCGGGCGGGGGCGGCGCGCCGGTTCTCGGCGACCTCCTCCTCGGTGGGCAGCTCGGCGCCCCGGGTGAGCTGCTTCAGCCGCGGCTGGTAGCGCTCGGGAACGACGGGCAGGCCGGGAGGCGCGGTGTTGGCGGCGCCGGCCGCGAAGACCTGCTTGACCAGCCGGTCCTCCAGCGAGTGGTACGAGAGCACCGCGATGCGGCCGCCGACGGCGAGGCTCGCGACGGCGGCCGGAATGGCCCGCTCCAGGACGCTCAGCTCGCCGTTGACCTCGATGCGCAGGGCCTGGAAGGTCCGCTTGGCGGGGTTGCCGCCGGTGCGCTTGGCGGCCTGCGGCAGTGCGTCGCGGATCAGCTCGACGAGCCGGGCGCTGTTGCTGAAGGGTTCCTTCTCGCGCTCGCGCACGACCGCGGAGACGATCCGCTTGGCCTGCTTCTCCTCGCCGTACGCGCGCAGGATGCGGACCAGTTCGCCGGGCGGGTAGGTGTTGAGGACCTCGGCGGCGCCCATGCCGGTGGACTGGTCCATGCGCATGTCGAGCGGGGCGTCCTGGGCGTAGGCGAACCCGCGGTCGGCCTCGTCCAGTTGCATGGAGGAGACGCCGAGGTCGAACAGCACGCCCTGGACCTTCGGGATCCCGAGGCGTGCGAGGACCTCGGGGAGTTCGTCGTAGACCGCGTGGACGAGGGTGGCCCGGTCTCCGTAGGGGGCGAGCCGTTCGCCGGAGAGGCGCAGCGCCTCCTTGTCGCGGTCCAGGGCGACCAGCCGGGCGGTGGGGAACGCGGCGAGCAGGGCCTCGCTGTGGCCGCCGAGGCCGAGGGTGCAGTCGACGACCACGGGCTCGGGGTGCGCCGGGTCCTGGAGAGCCGGGGCCAGCAGGTCCAGACACCTCTGGAGCATCACCGGGACGTGTCGGGTCTGGCTCAATGCGCCCTCTCAGGCTCTGTCCCGGGCGGCCGGCACGTACGTCCTGGTCCCCGCCCGCTCTGAAGGGGAGGCCCGCCGGCGCCGGGGAAGGGGCGTCGGCCGACCGAGAGCGGGAGAGGGCCGGGTCGCACGTACGCCGCACATCTCGGGGGAAATACGGAATATGCAGGAGGTGCGGGGGGTGCGATGGGGCAGGTGGGCGGGAAGACGGATGGTGACTTCGCGTTACTTTAGTCCACCCTGCCATTCGATCGATTCACGATCAACGAACCGGACAGCGCGTCGCGCCACCCGACCGGATGCGGCGAACTCACCCGAACAGGTGCGTCCACCGGGGCCTGTGGGTTAGCTCACAACAAGCCGCGTTGACGTTCTTTGTCCGCTCTCACAGCCCGCCCGGACCAGGTGGGAAGGCTAACGTCGTAGCCATGTCGACTTCTGCTCACTCCCCCGCCGAGTCCGTGACGCCCACCGCTCCGGCGGTCCGCGAGGGGGGCCAGGTCACCGACCGCCTCGTCGCGCTGAACACCACGTACGCGAAGGACTTCCGCGACCCGGGCATGGACGCGCGTCCGGTCCTCCAGGTCGCCGTGGTCGCCTGCATGGACGCCCGGCTCGACCTGCACGCCGCGCTCGGTCTGGAGCTCGGTGACTGCCACACCATCCGCAACGCGGGCGGTGTGGTCACCGAGGACGTGATCCGCTCGCTGACCATCAGCCAGCGGGCGCTCGGCACCCGCAGCGTGGTCCTCATCCACCACACCAACTGCGGCCTGGAGTCCCTCACCGAGGGCTTCCGCCAGGACCTGGAGCGCGAGGTGGGCCAGCGCCCCGCCTGGGCCGTG
Source organism: Streptomyces durocortorensis (assembly GCF_016901035.1). Taxonomy (GTDB): domain Bacteria; phylum Actinomycetota; class Actinomycetes; order Streptomycetales; family Streptomycetaceae; genus Streptomyces; species Streptomyces durocortorensis. The sequence goes on along the minus strand of NZ_JAFEUF010000031.1, from coordinate 43,101 downwards.
GAGGCCTACACCGACGCCGACCAGGACGTGCGCCAGTCGATGCAGCGGGTGCGGACCTCGCCGTTCCTGCTGCACACCGACGACGTGCGCGGGTTCGTCTTCGACGTGACCACCGGTCTGCTGCGGGAGATCGACTCCGTTTCCTGAACGGACTCGCCTCGCCACCGGGCCCTCCGCTGCACCTCACGCACGCATCGCCGTGCCCCGCGGCACCGAAATCGTGACAGACGCTGCCTTTTCACACCCACTTGTCCACAGGCGAGTGACACGAAGCGGTAACGGCAACAAGAATGCGGGTGTGACCTCCCCCGGGCCTTCCGGAGGAGCGTCCGATTTCCGGGGTGGGCCGCGCGGGTACGCGCGACGGCCTCTGCGCAAAAGGGCCGAGGAGGGCCGGGTGACGACCTATGACGATCGAGCGAGCCTCACTGATCTGACCACCACAGCGGAGCGGGTGCGCAGGTCGGTGGAGGGTGTGATCGAGGGCAAGCCCGAGGTCGTACGGCTATCGCTGACCGTGCTGCTCGCCGAGGGGCACCTCCTCATCGAGGACGTCCCCGGCGTCGGCAAGACCATGCTGGCCAAGGCGCTGGCGCGGTCCATCGACTGTTCGGTGCGGCGGATCCAGTTCACACCCGACCTGCTGCCCTCGGACATCACCGGTGTGTCGATCTTCGACCAGCAGCGGCGGGACTTCGAGTTCAAGCCGGGCGCGATCTTCGCGCAGATCGTGATCGGCGACGAGATCAACCGCGCCTCGCCGAAGACGCAGTCGGCGCTGCTGGAGTCGATGGAGGAGCGCCAGGTCACCATCGACGGGCACACCTACGAACTGCCCGACCCGTTCATGGTGGTGGCCACGCAGAACCCGGTCGAGATGGAGGGCACCTACCCGCTGCCCGAGGCCCAGCGCGACCGCTTCATGGCCCGGGTCTCCATCGGCTATCCGAGCCCGGAGGCCGAGCTCCAGATGCTCGATGTGCACGGGGGCCTCTCGCCGCTGGACGATCTCCAGCCGGTGGCCCACGCCCACGACATCGTGAAGCTGATCGAAGCCGTCCGTACGGTGCATGTCGCCGACGCGGTGCGGCGTTACGCCGTGGAGCTCGTCGCGGCCACCCGTACCCACCCGGACCTCCGGCTCGGCGCCTCCCCGCGCGCGACGCTGCACCTGCTGCGCGCCGCGAAGGCGTCCGCCGCGCTGAGCGGGCGCGACTACGCCCTGCCGGACGACGTCCAGGCGCTGGCCACCCCGGTGCTCGCGCACCGGCTGCTGCCCACCGCCCAGGCCCAGCTGAACCGCCGCACGGCGGAGCAGGTGGTCGGGGAGATCATCCAGCGCATCCCCGTCCCGACCTCGGCCGGCGGCACCGCGCCGCCCGCGCAGGAGCCGGGCCGCCCGCTGTACCACCAGCAGCAGCCCGGGGCACGGCGGCTGTGATGGCGGCCGGCGAGCCCGGCGCCGTGGAGGACGGCGACCGGAAGGGCGGCCTCCGGGCGGCCCTGGGCGGGCTGACCACCCGGGGACGCTCGTTCCTGGCCGCCGGTCTTGCCGCCGCCGTCTGCGCGTACGTCCTGGGCCAGGGCGACCTGCTGCGGGTCGGGCTGCTGCTCGCGGTGCTGCCGCTGGTCTGTGTGACGGTGCTCTACCGCACCCGCTACCGGGTCACGGGCACCCGGCGGCTCTCGCCGTCGCGGGTGCCCGCGGGCGCGGAGGCCCGGGTGCACCTGCGGATGGAGAACGTCTCCCGGCTGCCCACCGGTCTGCTGATGCTCCAGGACCGGGTGCCGTACGTGCTGGGCCCGCGCCCCCGCTTCGTCCTGGACCGGGTGGAGGCGGGCGGCCGGCGGGAGGTGTCCTACCGGGTCCGCTCCGACCTGCGCGGCCGCTATCCGCTGGGCCCGTTGCAGCTGCGGCTCAGCGACCCCTTCGGGATGTGCGAGCTGACTCGTTCCTTCAGTGCGTACGACACCCTCGTGGTCATCCCGCGTACGGTGCCGCTGCCCGCGCTGCGGCTGGCGGGCGAGGCCTCCGGCTACGGCGACGGGCGGCAGCGGTCGCTCGCGCTCGCCGGTGAGGACGACATCATTCCGCGCGGCTACCGGCACGGCGACGACCTGCGCCGGGTCCACTGGCGCTCCACCGCGCGCCACGGCGAGCTGATGGTGCGCCGTGAGGAGCAGCCGCAGCGGGCCAGGTGCACGGTCCTGCTGGACACCCGGCAGATCGGCTACCAGGGCGCCGGGCCCGACTCGGCCTTCGAGTGGGCAGTGTCGGGGGCGGCCTCCGCCCTCGTGCACATGCTGGAGCGCGGCTTCGCCGTCCGGCTGCTCACCGACGACGGGAGCGCGGTGCCCGGCGAGGGCACCGACGGGTACGCGGGCTCGACCCAGGAGTCCGCGGACTCGGCGGGACTGATGCTCGACACGCTCGCGGTGGTCGGTCATTCCGACGGCGGGGGTCTCAGCCGCGCCCATGACGTGCTGCGCGGCGGCAGCGAGGGGCTGCTCATCGCCTTCTTCGGCGATCTGGACGAGGAGCAGACCGCGGTCGCGGCCCGGATGCGGCAGCGTGCCGGGGCCGGGGTCGCCTTCGTCCTGGACAGCGCCGCCTGGGCCGGCGACGAGAGCGCCGAGGGTGCGGCCGACGACCGGCTGCGACGGCTGCGCGAGTCCGGTTGGACGGCGGTGCCGGTGGAGCCGGGGGACGAGTTGCCCGAACTGTGGCAGGTGGCGGGCGGAATGCGCACGGACACGCCGTCCGCCCCGAGCGGCGGCGCGACAGGTTTCGCGGGGGGATGGTCATGAGCGGGCGGGGCAGGCTGGCGCTGAGCGCCTATGCGGCGACACTGCTGGCGGCGGGGGCGCTGACCCCGCTGGTGGAGGGGGTCGGCTGGCTGGTGCAGGCGGCGGTGCTGCTAGGCGTCCAGAGCGGGGTGGGCGCCCTCACGCGCCGGGTGCCGCTGGCCCGGACGCTGACGCTCGCCGCCCAGGCACTGGTCACCCTGGTGCTGCTGACGCTGGTGTTCGCCCGGGACCACGCCCTGTTGGGGGTGCTGCCAGGACCGCAGGCCGTCATGCGGCTCGGCGAGCTGCTGGTGGCGGGCGGCGAGGACGTCGGTACGTACTCCATCCCGGCCCCGCTGACCGACGGCATCAAGCTGCTGGTGGTCGGCGGGGTGGTCCTGATCGGTCTCGCCGTGGACGCCATGGCGGTGACCTTCCGCAGCGCGGCCCCGGCCGGGCTGCCGCTGCTCGCCCTGTACTCGGTCGCGGCCGGCCTCTCGGACGGCGGGGCGGGCTGGGTGTGGTTCCTGCTGGCCGCCTCCGGCTATCTGCTGCTCCTGCTGGCGGAGGGCCGGGACCGGCTCTCCCAGTGGGGCCGTGTCTTCGGCGGGGCAGCGCGGAACTCGGGCGGTCTGGCCGACGGGCTGTCCGGGGTGAGCGGCGGGCCCTCCCCCGTCCGCACCGGACGGCGGATCGGCGTGCTGGCGCTCGGCATCGCCCTGGTGGCCCCCCTCGCCCTGCCCGCCCTGGACAGCGGCCTGCTGGGCGGCAACGGCCCGGGGAACGGCAAGGGCAGCGGCGGCGGCACCATCTCCGCGGTGAATCCGCTGGTCTCGCTCCAGAACAACCTCAACCAGCCGGAGAACCGGGAGGTGATGACGTACCGCAGCAACATCCAGGACCCGCAGAACCTCTATCTGAGGATCCTGGCCCTGGACGAGTTCAACGGCAGCGAGTGGCGTTCCTCCACCCGGCGGCTGACGGACGTCCCCGACCGCCTTCCCCAGCCCACCGGACTGGGCGGGGACGTCTCGGTCACCGAGGTCCGGACGAACATCTCCGCCTCGCGCTCCTACCAGCAGACGTATCTGCCGCTCCCCTACCCGGCGAGCGAGGTCCGCGTCGGCGGCCGCTGGCGGTTCGAGCCCGAGGGCCGCACCCTGGTCGGCGACGACGGGCAGACCACGCGCGGTGCGCAGTACGAGGTCGGCAGCCTGGTCGTCGAGCCCACGGCGGAGCAGCTCGCGGCCGCGGGCCAGCCGCCCGGGGAGCTGCTCCGGGAGTACACCCAGCTCCCCGGTTCGCTGCCGGACGTGGTCGCCGAGACCGCCGAGCGGGTCACGGAGGGCTCGGCCAACGCCTACGAGCGGGCCGTGAAGCTCCAGGACTGGTTCGCTTCCGAGGGCGGTTTCACGTACGACACGACGGTCACCTCGGGCACGGGGTCGTCCGCCATCGCGCGGTTCCTCCGTGACAAGGAGGGCTTCTGCGTCCACTTCTCGTTCTCGATGGCGGCGATGGCCCGAACGCTGGGCATTCCGGCCCGGGTCGCGGTGGGCTTCACCCCGGGCACCATGAAGTCGAACGGGGCTATGTCGGTCGGGCTGCGGGACGCGCACGCCTGGCCCGAGCTGTATTTCCAGGGGGTCGGATGGACCCGGTTCGAGCCCACTCCGAGCCGGGGCAGCACCCCTTCGTGGACCCGGCCCGAGGTCCCCACGGACTCCGCGAGCGACGCGGCCGAGCCCTCCGCGGACACCTCCACGGAGCCGTCCGCCGCTCCCTCCGCCGATGACAGCTGCCCTCCGCAGTTGCGCCAGGAAGGCGGGTGCGGGCCCTCGCAGGAGGCCGGGGCGGCGGCGCCGACCGACCGGGGCACCCCGCTCGGGACGGTGCTGCTGGTGGTCCTCGCGGCGGTCCTGGTGCTGGTGCTGCCGTTGTCACCGCTGCTGTGGCGGACCCGGACGAGAAACCGCCGGCTGGGCTCCGGGGGCCGGACGCCCGCGGACGCCGCGGCGCGGACGCTGGCCGCCTGGCGGGAGATCACCGACACGGCCTGGGACCACGGGATCGCCCCGGACGATTCGCTGACGCCCCGGAAGGCGGCGGCCCGGATCGTGCGGCTTGGCCGGCTCGACACCACCGCGGCCGAGGCCGTGCACCGGATCGCGGGCTCGGTGGAGCAGGTGCTGTACGCCCCCGAGCCGCGCCCGGCGGACGGCCTCGCCGAGGACGCGTCGGCGGTACGGGCGGGTCTGCGGGCGTCGGCGGGCCGCGCCACCCGGCTGCGGGCCACGCTCCTGCCCCGCTCGTCCGTCCGGGTGGTGTGGGCGGTCGCCGACCGCCGGACGGCGCTCGCGGAGCGGTGGGCGGGCCGCCCGGGAGCCGGTCGCTGGACGGCCCGGCTGCGCCGCCTCACGCGCCAGCACGGCTGAGGCGGCCGACGGGCCGTACACGAGAGGCCCCCCCCCCCCCCCCCCGCCCCCCCGGCGGCGGCGCCGGGGCGAGGCCGGCAGGCGCCCGCCGTCGCCCACCCGGGGCGCGGACGCNNNCGCGCGCCCCGGGGGGGGGGGGGGCCCCCCCCCGCCCGCCGCCCCCCCCCCCCCCCCCCCGCGCGGCGCGCCCCCCCCCCCCCCCCCCCCCGGCCCCCCCCCCCCCCCCCCCCGGGCGGGCGCCCCCCCCCGGGGGGCCTTCGCGGTCCGGTCCCGGGCACTCGTCATCGGCGGTGCGGGCTCCCGCCCCTGGTGTCCTCGGCGGCGTCACGGACAGATGGGTGAGGGGGGGGCCCCGGAAAAACGGCCCCCCCCCCCCCAAAGTGTGGAGGGGAGGTGCCAACCCCCGCCCCGGTTTGAAAAAACCGGCGCCGCGGGGGTAGGGGCCCGGTTGTGGCGG
>NZ_JAFEUF010000031.1:26699-37412 GCF_016901035.1 Streptomyces durocortorensis | reverse complement strand
CCCGGAATGGGCGCCCAGCAGAGCGGGACCAGGGGGGGGGGGTCCCTCGTCATGCGCGGCGGCGCCGTGCGCGGGGGCACCGGAGGGCGCAACCCCCCCAAGCCCGGTGAACAACAGCCGGCCGCCCCTCACCCATCTGTGTCCTGCGTCGTGCCATCGCCCGGCCCTGTGAGAAGAACAGGGCCGAGGCGTGCTACTGGCCCTGTTCGTCGCGGCGGCGCTGCCACCGCTGCTCGATGCGGTTCATCATCGACCGGCGTTGTCTCGGTCGGCGGCGTGCGCCGCTGTCCCCGCCACCTGCGGCGGCCGGCTGTTGTTCACCGGGCTTGGGCGCTTTGCGCCATCCGGTGACCGCGAGCACGGCACAGCCGAGCATGACGAGGAACCCCACCACGCTGATCCAGATCTGCTGGGCGACCATTCCGGCCATGAGGAGCGCGATACCCACCAGGAAACCAGCGACCGCCTGGTAGACCCTTTTGCGGGTGTACGTACGCAGTCCGCTTCCCTCGAGCGCTGTCGCGAACTTGGGATCTTCGGCGTACAGCGCTCGCTCCATCTGCTCGAGCATGCGCTGCTCGTGCTCCGAGAGCGGCACGGGATCCTCCTCGTCGTCGGCCGCGGGGGCGACCGGTATGCGGCCCTTCCAGGATAGGCAGGGATTCGCCCCCGTGAAACCCGCCCTCTAGCGTTCAGCCAGTCCGGACCGCTATGTCGGCTCGGCTGCTGAGGCGTAGATTCCCCGACGACCGATCCGCCATGCCGGATGGTGTCACCCGATCATACGGGGCGGACGCCCCTTACGGGGGTCCTGAGTCCCACTCGGTCCGCGCTTGCGTTGCTGATCAGCGCCGCTTCTCGCCCAGGACGTGCAGCTGGGTGGCGACCGAATGGAACGCGGGCTGCTCGGCGACGGCCGCTTCGAGCTTGAGGAGCGCCTCCACGGCGCCGGGCTCGGTGTCCACCAGGACGCCCGGCACGAGGTCGGCGAAGACCCGGACGCCGTGCACCGCGGCGATCTCCAGACCGGCGTCGGAGACCAGGTCGGAGAGCTGATCGGCGGTGAACCTGCGGGGCACCGGGTCGCCCTCGCCCCAGCGGCCGACCGGGTCGGTGAGCGCGTGGCGGGCCTCGGTGAAGTGACCGGCGAGCGCGCGGGCCAGGACGGCTCCGCCGAGGCCCGCGGCGAGCAGGCTGAGCGCACCGGAGGGGCGCAGCGCCTCGACCGCGTTGCGCACACCCTCGGCGGGCTCGTCGACGTACTCCAGGACGCCGTGGCAGAGCACCGCGTCGAAACCGTCGCGCTCCACGACGTCGAACAGGCCGAGGATGTCGCCCTGGACTCCCCGGACCCGGTCGGCGACCCCGGCCTCGGCCGCGCGGCGCTCCAGCGCGAAGAGGGCGTTGGGGCTGGGGTCGACGACGGTGACCCGGTGGCCGAGCTTGGCCGCGGGCACGGCGAAGTTGCCGGTGCCGCCGCCGGTGTCCAGGACGTCCAGGGCGTCCCTGCCGGTCGCCTTGACCTGACGGTCCAGGGCCTCCTTGAGGACCTCCCAGACCACGGCGGTACGGAGGGAGGCGCGGGGGCGCGGCTGGTCCGACACGGCAGATGACTCCTCGGCACGGTGCCGCCGGGGACGGCGGAGCGTGAACAGTGCGGGTGGTGGTGCGAGCGGTCACCACCCTATTGCCTCGCCCCGCCGGCAGGGTGCTCCGGGCGTGGTTGCGGAAGGACCGGCTGGAGCACGAGCAGCCGTTCCACCAGGCGCAGGAACATGGCCGCGTCGCGCAGCAGGTCGTCGGCGTCGCGCCCGCCGGCGGCTCCCGGCACGCCCGCCTCCGCTCGGGCCCGGCGGTCGGCGCCGGAGGCGAAGAGGTCGCTCCACTCGGTCAGTTCGGGAGCTATCTCCGGGAGGACCTCCCAGGCGCTGCGGATGCGCTCACGGCGGCGCTTGTTCGTCTCGGGGCGGCCGCGGGCGGCCAGCACGGCCGCCGCGGTGCGCAGGGCGGCGAGGTGGGCGGTGGCGTACCGCTCGTTGGGCTCGGGGAGCGCGGCGGCCTCCTCGAGGCCGGAGCGGGCCTTGGCGAGCAGATCGAGTGCTGCGGGCGGCGCCGAGGCGCGGCGCAGGACGGGATGGACATCACTGGAGGCGCCGGTCGGAGAGGGGGCAGGGCTGACTGTGCGGCGCCGCGGGGCGGCTGCTGCGGACGAGCTGGCCATGACGAACCTCCTGTCGTCGTGTGACGGCTCCGTGGCCGTCTGTGTCCATGGTGGCGGCCACCACTGACAATGGGCCGTGTACCCGCTTTGAGCAGCAACTTTGCTTTCGGGCGGACGCTCGGGCTACCTTTTGAACTGACTGGTCAGTTCAAAAGGGGAGGGTCTGTGGAGAGCCCGCACGGCGCGGCTGTGAGCGCCGAGGACTTCGGACTGGAGGGACCGCGCGGCCGGGTCTTCCGGGACGTCACGTTCAGAGCCGAGCCGGGGGAACTGGTGGCCATCGAGGGACCGTCGGGGTCGGGCCGCACCTGCCTGCTGCTCGCCCTGACCGGCCGGATGCGCACCACCGAGGGCCACGCGGAGGTCGGCGGGCTGCGCCTGCCGAAGCAGGCCGCCGCCGTCCGTCGTATCGCCGCCCTGGGCCCCGTCCCGATGGTCAGCGAGCTGGACCCCGCCTTCACCGTCGCGGAACACCTCGGCGAACGCGCCCTCCTCCAGGGCCGCTACGGGGCCTCCCTGCGAACCCTGCTGCGTCCGCGCGCGGAGCGCCGGGCCGCCGCCGAGGCCCGGGTGGGCGAGGCCCTCGAAGCCGCGGGGCTCGACCTCGCCACCCTGCCGAAGTCGGGGCGCACCTCCGTACGCGACCTGGAGCGTCTTGAGGCGTTGCGGCTGTCCGTGGCGCTGGCGCTGATCGGCAGGCCGCGGCTGCTCGCCGTCGACGACGCCGACCTCAAGCTCTCGGACACCGAACGCGACCAGGCCTGGGCGCTCCTGCGCTCCGTGGCCGACGCCGGGACGACCGTGCTCGCCGTGTGCAGCGAGGCCCCCGGGAACACGCAGGTCGTGCGCACCGCACCAACCGCCGGGAAGACCGCGGGGGAACCCGCCGCCGAAGAGACCGCCACCCAGGAACCGACCACCGAACAGGAGACGGCCGATGCGATCGCCGAAGCTGGCCGCGCTTGAGCTGAAGCGGTTCGGCCGGGGGAAGCTGCCGGCCGCCGCGCTGGTGGCCCTGCTGCTCCTGCCGCTGCTCTACGGCGCCCTGTACCTGTGCTCGTTCTGGGATCCGTACGGGAAGCTCGACAAGCTGCCCGTGGCCCTGGTCAACGACGACAAGGGCGCCACCAGTGAGGGGAAGCGCGTCACGGCCGGGGACGAGATCAGCGAGAAGCTGCTCGACTCAAAGGTCTTCGCCTGGCACGAGGTCAGCTCCGCCGAGGCCGAGAAGGGCGTCGAGGAGGGTACGTACTACCTCTCGCTGACGATGCCGTCGGACTTCAGCGAGAAGATCGCGTCCAGCGGCGGGGACTCCCCCGAGACCGGCGCGCTCCAGGTGCGGACGAACGACGCCAACAACTACATCGTCGGGCAGATCTCGAAGACGGTCTTCGGAGAGGTCCGCAACGCCGCCTCCACGAACGCCTCCCGGTCCTTCCTCGACCGCATCTTCATCAACTTCTCCGATCTGCACGACAAGACCGCCGAGGCGGCCAAGGGCGCCGACGACCTCAAGGGCGGCATATCGAAGGCGAAGCAGGGCTCCAAGGACCTCGCGAACGGCCTCAAGGACTCGAAGGCGGGCAGCAAGAAGCTCTCCGACGGGATCGTGAAGCTGAACCAGGGCTCGCGCGACCTCGCCACGGGCTCCGCCCGGGTCGCCGGAGGCACCCAGGTCCTGGCCGACAAGGTCAACAAGATCGCCGGTGACGTGCGCCCGTTCTTCAAGGACAACGGCAAGTCCATCCAGGACACCGCCCGGCTGGTCGCCGACACCTCCGGCGCAGTACGGCACAACCTCGACCTGTTGGTGAAGAGCGCACCCACCGCCGCGGCCGATGCCCAGAAGGCGGCCGACGAGCTGACCGAGGTCCACCGCACGCAGTGCGAGGAGGCCGAGGAGCCCGACGCCACGGTCTGCCCGCCGCTGGAGCGCGCCAAGGTCACGGCCGTCGACGTCGCGAAGATCGCCGCCGATGTGAACACCCTGGTCACCAACCAGAACGGCGACCTGAAGAAGCTGAGCACCCAGCTGACCGCCTTCCAGAAGCAGGCCGAGGCCCTCGCGAAGCGCGCGCCGACGCTGGACGGCGACCTGGCCTCGGCCGTGGCCAAGGTCAACGAACTCAACACCGGCGCCCGCAAGGTCGCCAAGGGCGCCCAGGCGCTGCACACGGGGCTCGGCAGCGCGCAGACCGGCTCCAGCGACCTGGACACCGGCGTCGGCAAGCTGAAGACCGGTGCGGAGAACCTGGACGGCGGGCTCTTCCGGCTCGGCGACGGCTCCACGGAGCTGGCCCAGGGGCTCAACGACGGTGTGGAGAAGATCCCGGACTACGGCAAGAAGGACCGCGACGCGCGGACCGACGTCATGGCCGACCCCGTCCAGCTCGCCTCCAAGTCGCTGCACGCGGCCCCCAACTACGGCACCGGCTTCGCCCCGTACTTCATCCCGCTGTCCCTGTGGGTCGGCGCGATGGTGGCGTACATGCTCATCCAGCCGATGAACCGGCGGGCGCTCGCCGCCGGTGCCTCCTCCTGGCGGATCGCGTTCGCCGGCTGGCTCCCGGTCGCCGCCATCGGCACGGCCCAGGTCGGCGCCCTGATGGCCGTCCTGCACTGGGGCCTCGGCCTCCAGATGGCCCACGCCGCCGGGACGATCGGCTTCCTGGCCCTGGTGACCTGCTGCTTCGCCGCGATCGTGCAGTGGCTGAACGCCTGCTTCGGGGCGGCGGGGCGGATCCTGGTGCTGGTGGTGCTGATGCTCCAGCTGACCTCGGCCGGGGGCACCTACCCCGTCCAGACCAGCCCCGGATTCTTCGGCGCGATCCACCCGTACCTCCCCATGACGTACGTCGTCGAGGGGCTGCGCAGGCTGATCACGGGCGGTCCGCTCACCCCGGTCTGGCTGGGCTGCGCGGTGCTGGCGGCCTTCACCGTCGGCGCGCTCGCCCTGACCGCGATCACCGCCCGCCGCAAGCAGGTGTGGAGCCTGAGCCGGCTGCACCCGGAGCTGAGCCTGTGAGCGCGCCCGCGGTCGAGCCCCTGGGCGCCCCGGGGCCTGGAAGAATCAGCCCCATGGAAAGCAGTGGCACCACGCGCCGCCAGGCCACCCGGCAGAGGCTCTACGAGGCGGCGGTGACGCTCATCGCCGAGAAGGGCTTCTCGGCGACCACCGTCGACGAGATCGCCGAGCGGGCCGGGGTCGCCAAGGGCACGGTCTATTACAACTTCAAGAGCAAGACCGAGCTGTTCGAGGAGCTGCTCCGGCACGGCGTGGGACTGCTCACGGCTTCGCTGCGGGCCGCCGCCGAGGAGTCCGAGGAGCGCGGCGGCACCCGGGTCGAGGCACTGGACGCGATGATCCGGGCCGGGCTCGCCTTCATCGACCGCTACCCGGCCTTCACCCAGCTGTACGTGGCCGAGCTCTGGCGCACCAACCGCGCCTGGCAGTCCACTCTGCTGGTGGTGCGCCAGGAGGCCGTGGCGGTCGTCGAGGGTGTCCTGCGCGACGCGGTGCGCAGCGGTGAGCTGAGCGAGGAGATCGACATCCCGCTGACGGCGGCCGCGCTGGTCGGGATGGTGCTGGTGGCGGCGCTGGACTGGCAGGCGTTCCAGCCGGAGCGCTCGATCGACGAGGTCCACTCGGCGCTGTCCCTGCTGCTGCACGGGCGGGTCAGCGGGCACTGAGCCGGCACGTCCGGAATAGCACGGGAAAGCACCGGAAGGCACCGCAGAGCACCGGAAAGCCCCGGGAACGCCGAAGACGCCGGCCGCTGGAGTTCGCATCCCCCGCGAACCCCACCGGACCGGCGTCTTCCGTGCTTGCCGGAAACCCGTTCCCCGTGACCCCGTATGTCCCCCGTTGTCCCCGGGCCTCCGTCGTGCACCCCCGTTGCGTCGGGGGAACCTCGCCGTTCCGCCGCCCCGTGCCGGCGGTCCTGGCGCAGCGCCCCTTCCGTGGTCATCACTCTGCCGTCCGCGCAGGTGGAAGCCCATCCGCGCTGCTACTCATCTGTGCGCCTAGGTACGGATACTCAGGGCCGCGCCCGCGAGCTCACCCGGCTCCGGCACCCGGTCGTTACGATCGCCTGCGTGTCGGTAATCCCCCTGGTGTTCACAAGTGGCTGGGCGAGCGGAATCAACGCGTACGCGGTGGTCCTGCTGCTCGGTCTGTTCGGCGCGACCGGCATCTCCGACGAGGTGCCCGCCGCGCTCCAGCGCACCGACGTCCTGATCGTGGCCGGTGTGCTGTTCCTCTGCGAGGCGGTCGCGGACAAGATCCCGTACGTGGACTCGGTGTGGGACACCGCCCACACCGTGATCCGGCCGGTGGCCGGGGCGGTGATCGCCGCGCTGCTGGCCGGGGAGAGCGGTTCCCTGCCGGAGCTGGCGGCCGGGGCGATCGGCGGGTCCACGGCGCTGATGAGCCATCTGGTGAAGGCGGGCACGCGGATGGCCGTCAACACCTCACCGGAGCCCTTCAGCAACGTCGGAATGAGCATCGCCGAGGACCTGGGGGTCGCGGGGGTCATCACCTTCGCCATATTCAATCCGGTGGCAGCCGCCGTGATCGCGGCCGTGCTGCTGGTGCTCGGCATCGTCACCGTGATCTTTCTCGCCTCGCGGATCCGCCGCTTCCTGCGCCGCCGGGCCCAGCGCCGCGAGGAGAAACGGCTGGCCGGAACGGGTGGGCACTGGCCTCCCGGCTGAGCTGTCGGTGCCGGTCGATAAGGTCACCGGCATGGCACGAATTGCGGTGATCGGCGCCGGGACGGGCGCGATGGCGGCGGCCGCCCGACTGGCCGTGGCGGGCGAGAAGGTGACGGTCTACGAGCGGTCCGCGAGCTACGGCGGCTCGGTCGGCCGCCACGAGCACGAGGGCTTCGTCTTCGACACCGGGCCCGGGCTGCTGCATCTGCCCGCCGTCCAGCGGGACCTCTTCGTGAAGACCGGCAAGCAGTCGCTGGAGCAGTCCGTGACGCTGACCCAGGTCGATCCGGCGAGCCGCCATATCTTCGCGGACGGCACCGCGGTGTCCCTGCCCAACGCCTCCCGGGCCGGAGTGGCCGCCGCCCTGGACGGGGCGCTGGGCGCGGGCGCCGGGGCGCGCTGGAGCGACTTCATGGACCGGGCCCGGGACGCCTGGGACCGCTCACGGCGGCCGCTCCTGGAGGAGCCGCTGCGCGCGGACCACCGGGTGCTGGGGCGCGATCCGTATCCGGCGGTGCGGCAGCGGCGTCTGCTGCGCGCGGCCCGACAGGCGGCCACGGTCGCGGAGATCGGCGCGTGGGAGCTGGCGGACCCGCGCCTGGCGGCCCTGCTCGACGGGTATGTGCTCGCCCACGGTCTCGACCCGCGCACCGCCCCCGCGAGTGCCGCGCTGCTGCCGTACATGGAACAGACCTTCGGCAGCTGGTACGTGACGGGCGGAATGCGGGAGTTGGCCCGGGCGGTGTACGAGCGGTGCGTGGCCCGCCGGGTGGAGTTCGTCTTCGGGGCCGAGGTGGTCCGGGTCGTCGAGAAGGACGGCCGGGCGGCGGGCGTCGAGCTGGCGGGCGGTGAAGTGGCCGAGGCCGACCGGGTGGTGCTCGGGGTCCGGCCGCGTCCGGGCCTGGTGCCGGGTCAGCAGGCGTGGGGCGCGGGCGACGTGCCGGTCCGGGCGGGGTCGGGCGCGGGTGCGACGGGCCGGTTCACGGTGCTGCTGTCGCTGCGCGGGGCCCGGGAGGCGGACGCGGTGCACCGGACCGTGGTGCACAGCGCGGAGGGGGCGGCGGAGCAGGAGGCGGTGTTCGGGGGCCGGGTCGCCGGCCACCCCACGGTGTGGGTGCTGCGCCCCGACGATCCGGCGACCCGGCCGGACGCGGAGCACGAGGCGGTGACGCTCACGGCGACGGTGGCTCCGCAGGGGCCGGTGGACTGGCGGGACGCGGGTGTGCGGCAGCGGTTCGCGGACGTCCTGGTCGAGCGGGCGGGCGCGGCCGTTCCCCGGCTGCGGGAGCGGATCCTGCACACGGAGGTCCGTACGCCCGCGGAGACCGAGGCGGAGACGGGGGCCGAGGGCGGTGCGGTGCCGCCGCCCGCGCTGGCCGGGGCGGACGGCGCGTATCTGCACCCGGGCAACCTCACCCGGCTGCCGGGGCTGTATCTCGCGGGCGGCTGGGCGCACCCGGGCGGCGGGCTCGCGCACGCCGGGATGTCGGGGACGCTGGTGGCCGGGCTCGTGGTGGAGGGCGACGGCTTCCGCGGCTCCCGCTGAGCCGCCGGCGCGCCGGACAGGCTGCGGTCACCTGTCCGGCGGCCCGGTCGTCGCCGTCCTCGGCTCCGCCGCCGCTGCGGGGCCGGAGCCGCTGCCGACGGGCCACGACCCCGGCAGCGGGGCGGTCTCAGTAGCGGTACTGCTCGTTCTGGCCGGTGTCGTAGCCGTTGCCGTACGGGGCGGGCCCGGTGGGCTGCTCCGGCTCCATCGGGGGGTACTGCTCGGCGTCGCGCTGCTGCGGAACCCAGACGCCGCCGGGCGGGGTGTCCACGCCGTAGCTCTGGGCGTAGGGGTCGGCATAGCTCTGCTGCCCGCCCTGGCTGTCGTAGGCGTCGCCGTTGCCGTAGGCGTCGTAGCCGTAGGAGGGGGCTTGGTTGGTGGTGCCGATGTACGGGTCGGAGTAGGCGGCGTAGCTCTGCTCGCCGGTGCCGTAGTCGTACGTTCCGGCGTACGGGTCCTGGGCCGGCTGCTGTTCGTAGCCGGTGTACGGGTCGTACGCGGCGTACTGCGGCTGGGCCGAGGGGTCGGACCGGTGGCCGTTGTCCTGGCGGGCGTCGCCGTTCGGGTCGTAGCCGCTGTCCCCGTACACACCGTACTGGCCGGTGTCGTCGGGGAGCGGCTGCGTTTCGTAGACGGACGGTGCGGGCGGGGCTGCCGGGGGCGGGCTGTACCCGGCTGCGGCGTCCAGGTCCGAGACCTCCAGGTCCGAGACCTCCAGCGTGGGTTCCTTCACCGCGGCGCCCGAGCCGCCGCCCCTGCGCCGGCGGCTCTCCCCCGGGCTGCCGCCTATGGCCCAGCCGGTGGAGAAGCCGCGCCGGAAGGACAGCGTCACGAAGGTCTGGCCGGTGGCGAAGGCCAGCGTCCCGACGACGATGACGGGGACGGAGGCCAGCAACACCCCGACCACCACTCCGAGGAAGCCGCCGAAGGCGAGCAGCCGCCAGCGCAGTCGCGCCTTGTACTGCAGCAGTACCTCGCCGAGCAGCCACAGGGCCACCAGACCGAATGCGATGTAGAGGACCGTCCAGCCCACGCCCGCCCCCTCCTTCGGCCGTAGCCGCTTCGGCGGCGGGTACGACCGGTCACGACTGCTTGTGCAGTCCGAGTTTCTCGTAGATTTCGAGCGTAGCCGTCGAGTTGTTGAGCGTGATGAAGTGCAGTCCGGGCACACCCTCGGACAGCAGCTCCGCGCAGAACTCCGTTGCGAACTCGATGCCAATGGAGCGTACAGCGGCGGGATCGTCCTTGGCTGCGAGGATGCGCTCTTTCAACGACGCGGGCACGGTCGCGTTGCTGAGCTGGGAGAACTTTTCCAGTTGCTTCACGCTGGTAAGGGGCATGACCTCGGGGATCACCGGCGTTTCGCAACCCGCAGCGACCACCCGGTCACGCATCCGGAGATAGTCCTCCGGGCGGAAGAACATCTGGGTGATCGCGTAATCCGCGCCCGCCCGGCACTTGTCGACGAAATGGCCGATGTCAGTCTCCCAGTCGGCCGACCGGGGGTGCATTTCGGGAAAAGCCGCGACGCCGACGCAGAAGTCGCCCGATTCCTTGATGAGGCGGACGAGGTCGGCGGCGTACTTCACGCCCTGCGGGTGCTCCACCCACTCGCCCATCGGGTCGCCCGGCGGGTCGCCGCGGACCGCGAGGATGTTCCTGATGCCCGCGTCGGCGTACTGCCCGACCATGTTGCGCAGCTCGGCGATCGAGTGGTTGACCGCGGTGAGGTGGGCGACGGGAGTGAGCGTGGAGTCCGCCGCGATCTCCTGGGTGGCCTTGACCGTCCCGGCGCGGGTGGAGCCGCCGGCGCCGTACGTCACGGAGACGAAGCTCGGCCGGACCGCCTCGACCCGGCGCAGCGCGTTCCAGAGGTTGCGCTCACCCTTTTCCGTCTTGGGCGCCCAGAACTCGAAGGAGTACGACGTCTTGCCGGTCGCCAGCAGGTCACGCACGGTGCGCGCGTGATCCGTCCTGGTGGAAGCTGTTCCAAGGGCCATAAGGGGAGGTTAACCAGGGGGTGGACACTCACCCAACCAGAGCGGGAAACTTTGTCTCGAATTGTCGGACTGTTGTCCACTCCTCGGACATTCCCCGCACCGGAGCCCTCCACGCTCCCCGTCGGTACGTCGAGAGTTCAGGGCGCGTACGCCCGGACCCGTCGGGCCGGCGCGGGGGGGGGGGCGGGGGGGGGGGGGGCGGCGGTGAGGGCGGCGACGCCGACGACGGGCAG
>NZ_JAFEUF010000031.1:25818-26689 GCF_016901035.1 Streptomyces durocortorensis | reverse complement strand
GCGCGGGGTCGCCTCGCTCGCCCCGCCGGTGGCCCGGCAGGCGGCCTGGGCCCCCCCGCCCGGCCCCCCCGGGGGGGGGGGGGGGGGGCCCGGGGGGGGGGGGGGGGGGGGGGGGGGGGGGGGGGGGGGGGGGGGGGGCCCCCCCCCCCCCGGGCGGGCCCCGGCGTCCAGCACCTGATCCAGATTGCCCGCGTCGATCCCGCCGATCGCGAACCAGGGCCGCGATCCGCCGAGGGAGGCCGCGTAGCGCACGAGGTCGAGGCCGGGGGCGTGGCGGCCGGGCTTGGTGGGGGTGGGCCAGCAGGGGCCGGTGCAGAAGTAGTCCACGCCGTCCTGGGCGACGGCGGCGTCGACCTCGGATTCGGCGTGCGTGGAACGGCCGATCAGCCGGTCGGCGCCGATGATCGCGCGGGCGGCGGGCACCGGCAGGTCGCCCTGGCCGAGGTGCAGGACATCGGCCCCGATGGCGTGGGCGACGTCCGCGCGGTCGTTCACCGCGAGGAGCTTGCCGTGCCGGCGGCAGGCGTCGGCGAACACCTCGAGGTGTTCCAGCTCCTCGGCGGCCTCCATGCCCTTGTCCCGGAGCTGGACGATGTCGACGCCGGAGGCGAGCACGGCGTCGAGGAAGGCGGGGAGGTCGCCCTGGAGCTTGCGGGCGTCCGTGCACAGGTAGAGCCGGGCGTCGGACAGCTGCTCGCGAGGCGTGGACATGGGTGGACTCCCCCGTGGTCGTCACGGCGGAGTGGATTCCCCCGTGGTCGTGACGGTGGCCCGGGCCCGGGGGGCCGGCCCGGGGCCCCGGGGGGGGGGGGGGGGGGGGGGGGCGGGGGGGGGGGGCCGGGCGGAAACACCCGAACGCGCCTATAGCGAA
>NZ_JAFEUF010000031.1:16360-25808 GCF_016901035.1 Streptomyces durocortorensis | reverse complement strand
CGGGGGGGCTGGGGTGGGTGCCCTGGGGCCCCCCCCCGGGGGTGGTGCGGGGGGGTTTTCCCGGGCGGGGGGGGGGCGCGGGGGGGGGGGGGGCCCCCCCCCCCCCCCCCCCCGCTTCCTGTCGTGTCGGTCAGACGGCGAGCGCCTGGGCGCGGCGCTTCACCTCCGTACCGCGATTCTCGCTCAGCGCCTGCGCGGGGGTGCCGGGCAGGGTCGGGTCGGGGGTGAAGAGCCACTCCAGCATCTCTTCGTCGGAATAGCCGTCGTCCTTCAGGAGGGTCAGGGTGCCGGAGAGGCCCTTGACCACCTTGTCGCCGTCGATGAAGGCGGCGGGCACCTGGAGCGTCCGGTTCTCACCACGGCGTACGGCGATGAGCTGGCCTTCCTTGACCAGCTGCCGCACACGCGTCACCTGGACATCGAGCATGTCCGCGATGTCGGGGAGGTGGAGCCAGGCGGGGACGAGAGCATCGGTCTTTGCGTCAATCTCGGTCACAAGGACAAGCGTGCCACCCCGGACTGACAGTCGGTAGCCGGGCCGACCGTACGGGGGTGTCCGGGGCGGCCCGCAGGGCGGTCAGAGGGCCGCGGACTTCAGCGGTACGGCGGGGTCGGCCACCTTCTCCGGGTCGAGGACGGCCCCCGACTCGATGAGTCTGCGGCCCTGGGCGAGGTCGCGCGGGCGGCCCACGGCAAGCACGGCGACGAGCGCGCCGTCGTGCAGCCAGCACACCGACCAGGTCGCGTCCGCCCCGTCGCCGCGCCACAGCAGGGAGTCGGCATGGGCGTGGTGGCCGGCGTACTGCACGAAGCGGCCGAACTGCTCGGACCAGAAGTACGGGACGGGGTCGTAGACCGGGAGCGGTTCGCCGGTCCCGGCGGCCATGATCGCGGCGGCTGCGGTGCGCGGGCCCTGGAGGGCGTTGTCCCAGTGGTGGACCAGCAGGCGGGTTCCGTAGCGGGCGGAGGGGAAGGAGGCGCAGTCGCCGACCGCGTACACATCGGGCAGCGAGGCGCGCAGGGCGCTGTCGGCGGTGACCGAGCCGTCCGGGCCGAGCGCGATCCCGGAGCCGGCCAGCCAGCCGGTCGCGGGGCGGGCGCCGATGCCGACGACCACGGCCCCGGCGGGCAGGGTGCGGCCGTCCGCGAGGAGGACGGTCCCCTCCTCGACGCGGTCGACCCGGGCCCCGGTGAGGAGTTCGGCGCCGCTGTCGGCGTACCAGGCAGCCATCGGGGCGGCCACTTCGGCGGGCAGGGTGCCCGCGAGCGGGCGGGCGGCGGCCTCGACGACGGTGACCGAGCAGCCGGCGGCGCGGGCGGCGGTGGCGAACTCCGCGCCGATCCAGCCCGCCCCGACGACGACCACGTCGTGCCGCCGGTCCAGAACGGGCCGCAGCCGGGCGGCGTCGTCGAGGGTGCGCAGCAGGTGGACGCCGGGCACGCCCTCGGCGCCGGGCAGGGTCACCGGCTCCGCGCCGGTGGCCAGGACCAGCGCGTCGTAGCGGACCGGGCCGTCGGCGGTGTCCAGGACGTGGTCGGCGGCGCGGAGGGCGGTGACGTCCAGGCCGAGGCGCAGGGTGATGTCGAGCGCCTCGAAGTCGACGTCGAAGGCGGAGTCCTCGGCCTTGCCCAGCAGCACGGCCTTGGACAGCGGCGGCCGGTCGTAGGGCTGGTGGGGCTCGGCGCCGATCAGGGTGACGGGCCCGGCGAAGCCGGCTTCCCGCAGGGCGACGGCGGTCTGGACGCCCGCCATGCCGGCTCCGACGATCACGACGTGCCGGGCCGGGCTCTTCTCCGTCTGCTGCTCGCTCACCTGTCCACCTTAATCATCTGACGAAGCGTCAGGAAGTCGGCCGCGGGAAGGGCGCCGGAAGGGCCCGGAAACTCGGTCGTCAGGAGGCCACTTGCTCCACCACGCTGGTCCCGCTGCCCTCCTGGGACTCCCACTGCCACCGCTCCTCCAGCCGCACCCGGCCGTCCGCGAGGTCGACGACGGTGGAGACGCAGTGCCCGGAGGAGGTCGTTCCGTCCTGCTTGAGCTGGACGTAGCGGAAGTCCAGCGCGTCCCCGTCGCGGGTGCCGACGAGGTGGCCGCGGATCACGTCGCCACCCGCGTACTCGGCCCAGATCCGGCCGTCCCGCTCGTGATACGTGAAGCGGGTACGGGTGCCGACCTGGCCCGGGGCCTGGTCGGCGACCGGGGCGAGGACGAGTCCGTCGAGCGAACGGGCCATGGTGGGCGCTCCCTACTGGGCGGTGGACGGCGGGGTTTAGGGTGGCCAAGGTAGAACACTCACGGGAGCCCGGACGCACCGGGCTGAGAGGGAGGCTGGGCGGCCTCCGACCGTACGAACCTGCTCCGGGTCATGCCGGCGAAGGGAGGGGTTGGACACCCATGTGCGCCTCGGGGAACACCTCAGGAGCCTCACGGAGAACCGCCGGATCCGAAGTCCTCGTCATCGGGGGCGGCATCATCGGCCTGGTCACCGCGTGGCGGGCCGCCCAGCGCGGGCTGACCGTCACCGTGGCCGATCCCGCACCGGGCGGCGGGGCCGCCCAGGTCGCGGCGGGCATGCTGGCCGCAGTCACCGAACTGCACTACGGCGAGCAGATGCTGCTCGGCCTCAACCTCGCCTCCGCCGCCCGCTATCCGGCGTTCGTCGAGGAGCTGGAGGAGGCGAGCGGCCGGGAGACGGGCTTCCGGGCCTGCGGCACGCTCGCCGTCGCGCTGGACTCCGACGACCGGGCGCACCTGCGCGAACTGCACGCCCTCCAGGAGCGTTCGGGCCTGGAGTCGGTCTGGCTCAGCGGCCGTGAGTGCCGCCGCCTGGAGCCGATGCTGGCCCCAAGCGTACGGGGCGGCCTCCGGGTCGACGGCGACCACCAGGTGGATCCGCGCCGACTGGCCGCCGCGCTGCTGGCCGCGTGCGAGCGGGCCGGGGTCGCGTTCCGCCGGACGACCGCCGAGCGGCTCACCGTCGACGGGGGCAGGGCCACCGGGGCGCTGCTCGGGGACGGCACGGAGTTCGGGGCCGATCAGGTCGTGCTCGCCGCGGGCAGCCTCAGCGGCCGGCTCGCGGGGCTCCCGCCGGAGCTCGTGCCACCGGTCCGCCCGGTCAAGGGCCAGGTCCTCCGGCTCACCGTGCCCCCGGCGTACGCCCCCTTCCTCAGCCGCACCGTGCGCGCCGTGGTCCGGGGCGGCCACCTCTACCTCGTGCCGCGCGAGAACGGCGAGCTGGTCGTCGGCGCCACCAGCGAGGAGATGGGCTGGGACACCACGGTCACCGCCGGCGGGGTGTACGAGCTGCTGCGCGACGCCCATGAGCTGGTGCCGGGCATCACCGAGCTGCCGCTCACCGAGACCCGGGCGGGGCTCCGTCCCGCCTCCCCCGACAACGCCCCGCTGCTCGGCCCCACCGCCCTGCCCGGTCTGCTGCTCGCCACCGGCCACCACCGCAACGGCGTCCTTCTGACGCCCGTCACCGGGGACGCGATGGCCGACGCCCTGACCACCGGCGAGCTGCCCGAGGCGGCCCGTCCCTTCGCGCCCGGCCGGTTCACCACCGCCGCCCCCGTACTCCAGGAGCAGCCCGTATGACCCAGCAGCCCGCCGGACCGGCGGCCACCGTCGTGCCCGGAGCCACCGCCGTGCCCGAGGCCGTCGCCGCACCCGAGGCCACCGTTTCCGTCTCGGTGAACGGGGAAGCCCGTGCCGTTCCCGCCGGGACGGACCTGGGCGCCCTGGTCGCCACGCTGACCCGGGCCGGTGCCGGAGTCGCCGCCGCCGTCAACGAGAGCGTCGTCCCGCGCGGCCAGTGGGCTGCCACGGCGCTCGGCGAGGGCGACCGCATCGAGGTCCTGACCGCCGTACAGGGAGGCTGACCATGTCGGACGACGTCTTCACGCTGGGGCCCGCCACCTTCGGTTCCCGGCTGATCATGGGCACCGGCGGGGCCCCGAGCCTGGAGGTGCTGGAGCGTTCCCTGATCGCGTCGGGCACCGAGCTGACCACGGTCGCGATGCGCCGGCTGGACCCGACCGTGCAGGGTTCGGTGTTCTCGGTGCTGGAGCGGCTCTCCATCCAGGTCCTGCCGAACACCGCCGGCTGCTTCACCGCGGGCGAGGCGGTGCTCACCGCCCGGCTGGCCCGGGAGGCGCTCGGCACCGACTGGGTGAAGCTGGAGGTGATCGCCGACGAGCGGACCCTGCTGCCCGACCCGATCGAGCTGCTGGACGCGGCGGAGATTCTGGTCGACGACGGGTTCACCGTGCTGCCCTACACCAACGACGACCCGGTCCTGGCCCGGAAGCTGGAGGAGGTGGGGTGCGCGGCGATCATGCCGCTCGGCTCCCCCATCGGCTCCGGGCTCGGCATCCGCAACCCGCACAACTTCGAGCTGATCGTGGAACAGGCCGGGGTGCCGGTGATCCTCGACGCGGGCGCCGGGACGGCCTCGGACGCGGCGCAGGCGATGGAGCTGGGGTGCGCCGCCGTGATGCTCGCCTCGGCGGTGACCCGGGCGCAGGAGCCGGAGCTGATGGCGGGTGCGATGCGTCACGCGGTGGAGGGCGGGCGGCTCGCGTACCGGGCGGGGCGGATTCCGCGCCGCCACTTCGCCGAGGCGTCGTCGCCGGTGGAGGGGCGGGCGGTGCTGGATCCGGAGCGGCCGGCGTTCTGAGCTGCCGGTACGTGGTGGGGGGCGCTGCCCCCGAACCCCCGCTCCTCAATCGCCGGAGGGGCTGAAAACTTCCTTGTCACAGGTCGGTAAGGGAACTGCCCCGGGAGTGCCCCGGCCCGTCCGGGGTGTCGGCGGCGGCTCGTAGACTCTCGGGGTGGACACGACCCTCCAGGACCCTCTCGTCGGGCAGCTGCTCGACGGCCGGTATCGCATTGAGGCGCGCATCGCCGTCGGCGGGATGGCCACGGTCTACCGGGCCGTGGACACCCGCCTGGACCGGGTGCTCGCCCTCAAGGTGATGCACCCGGCGCTCGCCGTCGACGTCGCCTTCGTCGAGCGGTTCATCCGCGAGGCCAAGTCGGTGGCCCGGCTCGCCCACCCCAATGTCGTCGCGGTCTTCGACCAGGGCGCCGAGGGCGCGTACGTCTATCTCGCGATGGAGTACGTGGCGGGCTGCACCCTGCGCGACGTGCTGCGCGAGCGCGGGGCGCTTCAGCCCCGGGCCGCGCTGGACATCCTGGAGCCGGTCCTCGCCGCGCTCGGCGCCGCGCACCGGGCCGGGTTCGTGCACCGCGACATGAAGCCGGAGAACGTCCTGATAGGGGACGACGGCCGGGTGAAGGTCGCCGACTTCGGCCTGGTCAGGGCGGTGGGCACGGCCACAGACACCACCGGTTCGCTGCTGGGCACGGTGTCGTATCTGGCCCCCGAGCAGATCGAGCACGGCACCGCCGACACCCGCAGCGACGTGTACGCCTGCGGGGTCGTGCTGTACGAGATGCTGACCGGCGCCAAGCCGCACACCGGTGAGAACGCCGCCCAGGTCATCTACCAGCACCTCAACTCCGACGTCCCGGCCCCGTCCGCCGTCGTGCCGGGGCTCCCGGTCGCGCTGGACTCCCTGGTGGCGAGCGCGACCGCCCGCAATCCCGAGGTGCGCCCGCACGACGCGGTGCTGCTGCTGGCCGAGACCCGTGAGGCCCGCGCCGGGCTGACCGACGCCGAGCTGGACGCCGTACCGCCGCAGGCGCTGGCGGACTCCCACGACGGCGCTGACGACCGTACGAGCGTGATTCCCCGGGCCCTTCCGGAGGACGGCGACGGGGACGGCGTGCACCGCACCAGCCGCCTGGCGATGCCGCCCGCGGGCCCCGCCGCCCCGGCCCGGCGCCGGGCCGGCCGGCGCGGCCCGTTCGGCGGTCCGCACCGCAGGCTGATCATCGTGCTCACCGCCGTCCTGCTGACCCTGGGGATCGGCACAGGCGTCTGGTACATCAACTCCGGCCAGTTCACCCAGGTCCCCTCGCTGCTCGGCCAGACCCAGCAGACCGCCGAGAAGCGGCTCTCCGACGAGGGCCTCGGGCTCAAGGGCGTGGAGCGGGTCTTCAGCGACACCGTCGAGCGGGGCGAGGTCGTCAGCAGCGACCCCGCCTCCGGCGACCGGATCCGGGGCAACGGCTCGGTGAAGCTCGTCGTCTCGCGGGGCCCGGAGATCGTGCGGGTGCCCGATGTGGTGGGCAGCTCCCTCGCGGACGCACGGCGCTCCCTGAAGAAGGTGGGCCTGGTCCCCGGGATGGTGACCAGGGAGTTCAGCGAGGACGTGGCCCGCGGCGAGGTGGTCCGCACGGATCCCCGCGCCGGCACCGACCGCAATCCCGACACCGCCGTGGCGCTCGTCGTCAGCAAGGGCGCTCCGATCGACGTCCCCGACGTCACCGGGCTCTCCGCCGAGGAAGCCACCGCCGAACTGGAGGCCGAGGGGCTGAAGGCCGAGGTGCTGCCCGGCCGCATCCACTCCTCCGAGGACAAGGGAGCCGTGGCCGAACAGTCCCCCGGCGAGGGAACCGAGGCCGCCGAGGGCGACACGATCCAGCTGACCGTCTCCAAGGGCCCCCGGATGCTGGACGTCCCGGACGTCACCGGCCGGGACGTCGACGAGGCGCGGAGCACCCTGGAGGAGGCGGGCTTCGACGTGAAGGTCGACCGGCCGTTCCTCTCCTTCAGCGACACGATCGCGAGCCAGTCCGTGGACGGCGGCGAACAGGCCCCCGAGGGCTCCACGATCACCATCAAGACCAAGGGGTTCTAGAACCTGATGCACTCTCTGCGGAACCCGGTGGGCGGGCACGTCCCGGTGGCCGGCGGCCTCGCCAAGGTCGGTCTGGAGTACGCGCGTGAGCTGGCGGCGGAGACCGTGCAGGTCTTCGTGGCCAACCCGCGCGGCTGGGCGACGCCCGTCGGGAACCCGGCGCAGGACGAGCTGTTCCGCGCCGAGTGCGCGGCGGCCTCGATCCCGGCGTACGTGCACGCCCCGTATCTGATCAACTTCGGCTCGCACACCGAGGCGACGGTGGAGAAGTCCGTGGAGTCCCTGCGCCACTCGCTGCGGCGGGCACGGGAGATCGGCGCGCTGGGCGTGGTGGTGCACACCGGGTCGGCGACGGGCGGGCGGCCGCGCACCGAGGCGCTGGCCCAGGTGCGGGAGCACCTGCGGCCGCTGCTGGACGAGCTGACCCATGACGACGATCCGGACCTGTTGCTGGAGTCGACGGCCGGCCAGGGCTTCTCGCTCTGCTCGCGGACCTGGGACTTCGGGCCGTACTTCGAGGCGCTGGACTCCCACCCGAAGCTGGGCGTCTGCCTCGACACCTGCCACATCTACGCCGCCGGGCACGACCTGACCGGCCCGAAGGGGATGCGGCAGACGCTCGACCTGCTGGTGGAGACGGTCGGCGAGGGACGGCTCAAGCTGATCCACGCCAACGACTCCAAGGACGTCGTGGGCGCCCACAAGGACCGGCACGAGAACATCGGCGCCGGTCACATCGGGGCGGAGCCGTTCGCCGAGCTGTTCGCGCATCCGGCGACCGAGGGCGTACCCCTGATCATCGAGACGCCCGGCGGCAAGGAGGGGCACGCGGCGGACGTGGCCCGGCTGAAGGAGCTGCGGAAGAGCCGCCGGAGCCAGTAGAAGCCCCACAGCTGCGCGGCACCCGCTAGAGAGGCACCGCTACAGCTCCGGGCCGTCGCCCGGCTCCTCCTGGTACGAATAACGCTGCTCGGACCAGGGGTCGCCGATGTTGTGGTAGCCCCGCTCCTCCCAGAACCCCCGCCGGTCCGCCGTCATGTACTCGATGCCCCGGACCCATTTCGGGCCCTTCCAGGCGTACAGGTGCGGGACGACGAGGCGCAGCGGGAAGCCGTGCTCGGCGGTGAGGAGTTCGCCGTCCTTGTGGGTGGCGAAGAGGGTGCGCTCGGAGGCGAAGTCGGCCAGGCGCAGGTTCGAGGAGAAGCCGTACTCGGCCCAGACCATCACATGGGTGGTGTCAGGGGCGGGCGGCGCCAGTTCGAGGATCGCCCTCGCGGGAACCCCGCCCCATTCGGCGCCGATCATGCTGAACTTCGTCACGCAGTGCAGATCGGCGACGACCGAGGAGAACGGCAGGGCCGAGAAGTCCTGGTGGTTCCAGCAGTGCTTGTCGCGGTCGGCGGTGGCCCCGAAGACCCGGAACTCCCAGCGGTCGGGCTTGAACTTGGGAACGGGCCCGTAGTGGGTGACCGGCCATCCGCGCTGCAGTCGCTGTCCTGGTGGAAGCTCCGACTGCTCTGCTCCGCGATTCTCCCGGTTTTCCGGCTGACCCATGCCTCCATGGTGACAGACAGGCAGGGGTGGTCATGACCAGCCAGCACCCCCACCGGGGCAACTCGTACTAAGCGTGCACTTACTGGACGGCCGCTGAGCGCGGTGCGAGGATCTGGCCAACTTGCCAGATCGATCACCGGTTGGAAGGAGCCTTTGCCATGCAGGGCGACCCCGAGGTCCTTGAGTTTCTCAATGAGCAGCTGACCGCCGAATTGACTGCTATCAACCAGTACTTCCTGCACGCGAAGATGCAGGACAACTTCGGGTGGACCAAGCTCGCCAAGTACACCCGGGCCGAGTCGTTCGACGAGATGAAGCACGCCGAGATCCTCACCGACCGGATCCTGTTCCTCGACGGGCTGCCGAACTACCAGCGGCTGTTCCACGTCCGGGTGGGTCAGACGGTCACCGAGATGTTCCAGGCGGACCGCCAGGTCGAGGTGGAGGCGATCGACCGCCTCAAGCGCGGTATCGAGGTGATGCGCGGCAAGGGGGACATCACGTCCGCGAACATCTTCGAGTCGATCCTGGAGGACGAGGAGCACCACATCGACTATCTCGACACCCAGCTGGAGCTGGTCGAGAAGCTCGGTGAGCCGCTCTACATCGCCCAGCTGATCGAGCAGCCGGAGAGCTGACGAGCCGGCCGCTCAGGCGGCTTCCGGGAGGCGTACGTCTCCGAGCGCACTCACGGCGGCGGGTTCCTGCCGCTGGTCGAGCAGCTCGCGGCGGGGACAGTCGCCCCGGCCCAGGAGGGCCTGAATGCGGCGCACACATCCACCGCAGTCCGTTCCGGCCTTGCAGGCCGACGCGATCTGCCGGGGTGTACAGGCTCCGGCGTCCGCATGCTTCTTGACCTGGGCTTCCGTGACGCCGAAGCAGGAACAGACGTACATGCGGTCCACCTCCCTGCAGTTCGGCCGCGGGTGCCACCCCGGTCTTCGTCGGTGAGGCTAACCTAACCTTACCCGCCACTCCACCGGCGCAAAAGTCCGGATACGACTGTGGGGGGCCCGGGACACAGGTGCCGGGGCCCCACCGTGCGGGGGGGGGGGGGGGGGGGGAGGGGCGGGGGGGGGGGGGGGCGGCCCGCGGGGCGCGCGGGGGGGGGGGATGGGCAACCCCA
>NZ_JAFEUF010000031.1:0-16350 GCF_016901035.1 Streptomyces durocortorensis | reverse complement strand
GGCGGGGTGGCGCCCCGCGGGTTTGCGGTGTGCATCCCAACCAAAACCCCCCCCCCCCCCCCCCCCCCTAATTCCCCGTCTTGCCTGGGGGGGCCCCGTACCACATGCCCCCCCCCCCCACAGGTACGTCGGCCGGGAATGCTCCTCTGCCGACTACTGGTCGCGGTACATCTCGGCGACGAGGAAGGCCAGGTCGAGGGACTGGCTGCGGTTCAGGCGGGGGTCGCAGGCCGTCTCGTACCGCTGGTGCAGGTCGTCGACGAAGATCTCGTGGCCGCCGCCGACGCACTCGGTGACGTCGTCGCCGGTCAGCTCCACGTGGATGCCGCCCGGGTGGGTGCCCAGGCCCTTGTGGACCTCGAAGAAGCCCTTGACCTCGTCCAGGACGTCGTCGAAGCGGCGCGTCTTGTGGCCGGAGGCGGCCTCGAAGGTGTTGCCGTGCATCGGGTCGGTCACCCAGGCGACGGTCGCGCCCGAGGCGGTGACCTTCTCGACCAGCTCGGGGAGCTTGTCGCGGACCTTGTCGGCGCCCATCCGGACGACGAAGGTCAGTCGGCCCGGCTCGCGCTCGGGGTCGAGGCGGTCGACGTAGCCGAGGGCCTCGTCGACGGTGGTCGTCGGGCCGAGCTTGATGCCGATCGGGTTGCGGATCTTCGAGGCGAACTCGATGTGCGCGCCGTCCATCTGGCGGGTGCGCTCACCAATCCAGACCATGTGGCCGGAGGTGTCGTACAGCTCGCCGGTGCGCGAGTCGGTGCGGGTCAGCGCCGTCTCGTAGTCCAGCAGCAGCGCCTCGTGCGAGGCGTAGAACTCGACGGCCTTGAACTCGGCCGGGTCGGTGCCGCACGCCTTCATGAAGTTGAGCGCGTTGTCGATCTCGCGGGCCAGGGCCTCGTAGCGCTGGCCTGCCGGGGACGACTTCACGAAGTCCTGGTTCCAGGCGTGCACCTGGCGCAGGTCCGCGTAACCACCGGTGGTGAAGGCGCGCACCAGGTTCAGCGTCGAGGAGGACGCGTGGTACATCTGCTTCAGCCGCGCGGGGTCCGGGATGCGGGCCTCCTCGGTGAAGGCGAAGCCGTTCACCGAGTCGCCGCGGTAGGTCGGCAGGGTCACGCCGTCGCGGGTCTCGGTCGACTTGGAGCGCGGCTTGCTGTACTGGCCGGCGATCCGGCCGACCTTGACGACCGGCACGGAGGCGGCGTAGGTCAGGACGGCGCTCATCTGGAGCAGCGTCTTCAGCTTGGCCCGGATGTGCTCGGCGGACACGGCGTCGAAGGCCTCGGCGCAGTCGCCGCCCTGCAGCAGGAACGCCTCGCCCTTGGCGACGGCTCCCATGCGGGCGCGCAGCTGGTCGCACTCGCCCGCGAAGACGAGCGGGGGATACGACGCGAGGTCCGCGAGTACATCGCGCAGGGCCTCGGAGTCGGGGTACTCGGGCTGCTGCGCCGCGGGAAGGTCTCGCCAGGTGTTGCCACCGGCGACGGAGGTATTGGCGTTCACGGTCACAAGCACAACATTACGGGGTCGTGGAGGGCGTCCATTCGAGCGCTCACTGGTTGAGACACCCGCTCCGGCGCCCCGGAACGTCCGCTAGGGTCGCATCATGTCGACGCAACAGATCCAGATCTCGATCCAGAACTGGTGGTGGACCGCTCATCCGGCGGCCCGCTGATTCATCGCGCTGACACTTCGCGAAGGCCGCCCGAGGGGCGGCCTTTTCTGCGTTTCCGGGCCGTTCCTCTCCCCCGTGCACTCCGTACGAGCCCTCGTACGGACCTCCGGAAGGAACCCGCCCATGTCCCGTACCGCCGCGTCCCGCACCGCCTCCGCCCTCGTCCGCCGGCTGCTCGCCGACGACGCCCCGCCGTTCGCCCTGCTGCGCCGCCGTACACCCGGCCGTGACCACGATCACGTCGAACTGCTGATCGGCGGGGTGCGGGAGGTGGACCGGCTGGCCGATCTCCCGGTGGGCGCGGCGGCCGCGCTGGCCCTGGTGCCGTTCCGGCAGATCGCCGAGCGGGGCTTCGACGTCCGCGACGACGGCACCCCGCTGAGCGTGCTGGTCGCCGACGAGTCGCATGAGCTGGAGCTCGCGGAGGTGCTGGCGGCGCTGCCCGCGCATGACGTGAGGGTCGAGGACCGCGGCTTCGACGTGCCGGACGAGGAGTACGCGGACATCGTGCGGCGGGTGATCCGGGACGAGATCGGGCAGGGCGAGGGCGCGAACTTCGTGATCCGGCGGACGTTCCGGGGCGAGATCCCCGGGTTCGGTCGGGCGGACGCGCTGGCGCTGTTCCGGCGGCTGCTGGCGGGCGAGCGGGGCGCGTACTGGACGTTCGTCGTCCACACCGGGGACAGGACGCTGGTCGGGGCCAGCCCCGAGGTGCATGTGCGGATGTCCGGCGGGACGGTCGTGATGAACCCGATCAGCGGGACGTACCGCTACCCGGTGGAGGGGCCCACCCCGGAGAGCCTGCTGGCGTTCCTCGGGGACCGCAAGGAGAGCGAGGAGCTGTCCATGGTGGTCGACGAGGAGCTGAAGATGATGTGCACGGTGGGCGACATGGGCGGGGTGGTGGTCGGCCCCCGGCTCAAGGAGATGGCCCACCTCGCGCACACCGAGTACGAACTGCGCGGGAAGTCCTCGCTGGACGTGCGGGACGTGCTGCGCGAGACGATGTTCGCGGCGACCGTGACCGGCTCCCCGGTGCAGAACGCCTGCCGGGTGATCGAGCGGTACGAGTCCGGGGGCCGCGGCTACTACGCGGGGGCGCTGGCCCTGCTGGGCCGGGACGCGAACGGGGCGCAGACGCTGGACTCGCCGATCCTGATCCGTACCGCCGACATCGCTCCCGACGGTTCGCTGAAGGTGCCGGTCGGGGCCACGCTCGTGCGCCACTCGGACCCGGAGAGCGAGGTGGCCGAGACGCACGCCAAGGCGGCCGGGGTGCTGGCCGCCCTCGGGGTGCGGCCGGGCCGCCCGGCGGCGGAGGCGGAGGGGCCGCGTCTGGCCTCCGACCCCCGGGTGCAGGCGGCGCTGGACGACCGGCGCGGCGGGCTCGCCCCGTTCTGGCTGCGGATGCAGGAGCGCGTCCGGGACCTGTCCGGGCACGCCCTGGTGGTCGATGGCGAGGACACGTTCACCGCGATGCTGGCCCATCTGCTGCGGGCGTCCGGGCTCGACGTCTCGGTGCGCCGGTACGACGAGCCGGGGCTGCGCGAGGTGGTCCGGGCGCACGAGGGGCCCGTGGTGCTGGGCCCCGGCCCGGGGAATCCGGGCGACCTCACCGACCCGAAGATGCGGCTGCTGCGGGAGATGGCGGCCGAGCTGGTGCGGGACCACCGGCACGGGCTGCTGGGGGTCTGCCTCGGGCATGAGCTGATCGCGGCGGAACTGGGCCTGGAGATCGTCCGCAAGGCGGTGCCGTACCAGGGGGCGCAGACCAGGATCGAGCTGTTCGGGCGGCCGGAGACGGTCGGCTTCTACAACAGCTTCACCGCCCGGTGCGACGGCCCGGCCGCCGTCGAGCTGGCCGCGCACGGGATCGAGGTGAGCCGTGACGAGGAGAGCGGGGAGCTGCACGCGCTGCGGGGGCCGGGGTTCGCCTCGGTGCAGTTCCACCCGGAGTCGGTGCTGACCGTGCGGGGTTCGGCGATCGTGACGGAGCTGCTGGCGGGGCTGCCCGTCGCGGGCTGAGCCTCAGGTCCTGGGGACGAGCACGTTCTCGCTGGGGCGGCGGGCCAGGTAGTCGGCGACGTTCTGGACGGTCGCGTCGACGATCTGGCCCACCGCGTCCTCGGTGTAGTACGCCTGGTGGGAGGTGACGACGACGTTGGGGAAGGTAACCAGCCGGGCGAGGGTGTCGTCGTCGATGCCCTCCAGGGACTTGTCCAGGAAGAACAGCCCGGCCTCCGCCTCGTACACGTCGAGTCCGACGCCGAGGAAGCGGCCCGCGCGCAGTTCGGTGACCAGGGCGGCGGTGTCGATGAGTCCGCCGCGGCTGGAGTTGACGAGGATCGCGTCGTCCTTCATCGCCTTGAGGGCGGCCTCGTCGATGATGTGCTGGGTGCTGGGCAGCAGCGGTACGTGCAGGCTGATCAGGTCGGCCTCGGCGAACAGCCGCTCCTTCTCCACGTACTCCATGCCCAGCTCGACGCAGGCCGGGTTCTGCGCCACGTCCCAGCCGAGCAGTTTCATGCCGAAGCCGTGGGCGATCCGGGTGAACGCCTCGCCGATCTTGCCGGTGCCGAGCACGCCGACGGTCCGGCCGCGCATGTCCCGGCCGAGCAGCCCGTCGAGGCGGAAGTCGAAGTCCCGGGTGCGGCTCGCGGCGCGGATGATGCGCCGGTTGACGGCCATGGCGAGGGTCCAGGCGAATTCGGCGACGGAGTACGGCGAGTAGTACGAGACCCGGGCGACGCGCAGGGCGAGGCGCTCGGCGACCTCCAGGTCGATGTTGTTGAAGCCGGTGGAGCGCTGGGCGATCATCTGCGTGCCGCCGGCGGCGAGCGTCTGGAGCACCGGGGCGCTCAGGTCGGCGTTGACACTGGTGGAGATGATCTCGTGGCCGCCCGCGATGGGGGCGGTGTCCCGGTTGAGGAAGACGTCCAGGCAGCGGACCTCGTGCAGTCCCGCGAAGGCCTTCTCGATCAGGGGCTTCTCGTCGGACTGCACACCGAAGGCCAGGATTTCCACGGGTACTCCCGAGCTGTGTCTGGGGGCGGGGCAGGGCAGGGCCGGTCAGCGCGAATATACGGCCACGGCCCCGCCCCCGCCGGATCAGACGTCGTCGAGGCCGCGCTCGATGGCGTACCGCACGAGCTCCACCCGGTTGTGCAGCTGGAGCTTGCCGAGGGTGTTCTGCACGTGGTTCTGGACCGTGCGGTGGGAGATCACCAGGCGTTCGGCGATCTGCTTGTACGAGAGTCCCTTGGCGACCAGTCGCAGCACCTCGGTCTCCCGGTCGGTGAGCTGCGGGGCCTTGGGCTCGTTCGACGCCACGGGGGCGGGGTCGGAGGCGAGCCGGCGGTACTCGCCGAGGACCAGGCCCGCCAGGCCCGGGGTGAAGACGGGGTCGCCGGCGGCGGTGGAGCGGACGGCGTCGGTCAGCTCCTGGGTGGAGGCGGACTTCAGCAGATAGCCGGTGGCCCCGGACTTCACCGCCTCCAGGACGTCGGCGTGCTCGCCGCTCGCGGAGAGGACCAGGACCCGCAGGCCGGGGTGGGAGCCGACGAGCTCCTTGCAGACCTGGACGCCGGGCATGCCGGGGAGGTTCAGGTCGAGGACGAGGACGTCCGGGTTCGCGGCCTTGGCCCGGCGGACCGCCTGCGGGCCGTCCCCGGCGGTCGCGACGACGTCGAAGCCGGACTCGGCCAGGTCGCGGGCGACCGCGTCGCGCCACATGGGGTGGTCGTCGACGACCATGACCCTGATGGGCCGGTCCGCGGCCCCCTGCTCGCCCTGTGGTGTGTTCTGCGTGCTCATCGGGCCGTTCCTGCCTTCCCCCGGGAAACCTTCGGTGCTTTGGGAACCTTCAACTCGACCTCGCAGCCCTGTCCGGGCACCGAGATCAGCTCTGCCGTGCCGCCCAGGTCGCGCAGCCGGCCGCGGATGGAGAGCGCCACCCCGAGCCGCCCCTCCCCCTCCGCCTGGGCGAGCCGCCCTTCGGGGATGCCGGGGCCGTCGTCCCGGACGGTGACGATCACCTCGTCCGGCTCGTCCTCGACCAGGATCCACGCCTGGGCGTCCGGGCCCGCGTGCACCCGGACGTTGTCCAGGGCGGCGCTGACGGCGGCGGCCAGCTCCCGGGCGGAGGGGGCGGGGAGCAGGACCGGGGCGCCCGGCTCGGCGAAGCTCGTACGGGATCCGGCGTGCGGGGCGAGCAGGGCGCGCAGGTCCACGGGGCCCCCGTCGCCGGGGCTGTCCTCCTCGTCGACCTCGACGGTGCGGACCACGGCGCCGTCGGCCGCGTCCTCGGAGACCCGGGTGGGCGGGACCAGGCCGCTGGAGACCAGGGTGCGCAGGGCGACCTCCTGCTCCCCGGCCATCCGGCCGAGGTCGGCCGCCTCGCCGCCGATCGCGGCACCCCTGCGCTGGACCATGGCGAGGACCTGGAGCACGCTGTCGTGGATGTCGCGGGCGAGCCGCTCGCGTTCGCGGGTGGCGGCCTCGATCTCCAGGGCGCGGGCCAGGGTGCGCTCACTGGCGCGGGCGACCTCGACGACGTACCCGATGGCGATGGAGGCCACCCAGACCAGCAGGACGTTGTGGTAGGTGTCCCGGCTGGGCTCGCCGCGCTGGATGATGTTGGCGGCGGCGACGAAGGTGGAGGCGAAGGCCGCCCACCGCCAGCCGCCCTTGATGGCGAAGGCGAGGACCGCGCCGGCCGTCCAGATCGAGGGCAGCGTCGGGCCGTCGAAGGACTGGGAGTCGACGTCGGCGAGCGGGGTGAGCAGGATGCCGGTCAGCGCGACGACCAGGTCCGCGACGAGGAAGCGCTTGGTGCAGTTCGCCGCCGAGCGGACCTTGGGGAGGGTCGCGAGCGTCCAGACGCAGAGGAAGGCCAGATACGCGACGGCCACCCAGGGGCGCTCGAACCTCTGCTGGCCGAAGTTGTCCTTCCCGAAGATCGCGAGCAGCACCGCGTAGATCATCGTCAGGACGCGGTAGCCCGTCAGCGCACGCCACAGCGGCAGCTCGACCGACATCCGTACGACCCGCTCACGCTTGGCCATGGCACACCCCCCGGACGGTGAACGACGCGGTTACGCGCCGGACCGTTCCGTTCCGTTCTCGTTGCTCGCGGCGGCCTGCTTCCGCTCGCGCTTGGCCTCCTCGGCCTTGGCCTTCGCCTCGTCGGCGAGCTGGCGCTTGGCGGCGGTGGCGTAGACGTCGACGTACTCCTGGCCGGAGAGCTTCATGATCTCGTACATGACCTCGTCGGTCACCGAGCGCAGGATGAAGCGGTCGCCGTCCATGCCCTGGTAGCGGCTGAAGTCCAGCGGCTTGCCGATCCTGATGCCGGGGCGCATCAGCTTGGGCCTCACCTGGCCGGGCGGCTGGATCTTCTCGGTGTCGATCATGGCGACCGGGATGACGGGCGCTCCGGTGGCGAGCGCGACCCGGGCGAGCCCGCCGGGCTTGCCCCGGTAGAGGCGGCCGTCGGGCGAGCGGGTGCCTTCGGGGTAGATGCCGAAGAGGTTGCCGCTCTCGACGACCTGGATGCCCGCCTTGATCGCCGCCTCGCCCGCGCCGCGGGCTCCGGAGCGGTCGACGGGGAGCTGGCCGACGCCCTTGAAGAAGGCGGCGGTGAGCTTGCCCTTCACCCCGGGCGAGGTGAAGTACTCGGCCTTGGCGATGAACGTGACCTTGCGGTCCAGCACCGCCGGGAGGAAGAACGAGTCGGAGAACGACAGGTGGTTGCTCGCGAGGATCGCCGGACCGCGCTCGGGGATGTTCTCCAGGCCCTCCACCCACGGCCGGAAGGCGAGCTTCAGAGACCCGCCGATGGAGAACTTCATTGCGCCGTAGATCAACTCTGGTGCCTCCTGTGTGCTGTCGGTAGACCTTAGCCTGTGAGGTCGTCACGGCAGCCTGTGAGGTCGTCGCGGCCGCCGCCCGGCCGGGGACGACGCTCTTCCCGGCCGGGCCGTGCGGGGCGTTCGCGGGGGCGTGAAGGACCTGGTCGGTGTCGGTCCGGTCGCGTACGGTGAAGTCATCCGTCAAGCACTCCCCCAGGTGCGCCCTCCCCCGCCCCGTCCCACGAACAGGAGACCCTGGTGCCGGTCCTCCCTGGAGCCGAGCCGTTCCGCCACGAGGGCGGAGAGGTCGGCGTCCTCCTCTGTCATGGCTTCACCGGATCCCCGCAGTCGCTGCGCCCCTGGGCGGACCACCTCGCCGAGCGGGGGCTGACGGTCTCGCTGCCGCTGCTGCCGGGCCACGGCACCCGCTGGGAGGACATGGCGGTCACCGGCTGGCAGGACTGGTACGCGGAGGTGGACCGGGAGCTGCGCTTGCTGCGGGAGAAGTGCGCGCAGGTCTTCGTCTTCGGGCTGTCCATGGGCGGCGCGCTGTCCCTGCGGCTCGCGGCCAAGCACGGGGACGCGATCAGCGGTCTGGTGCTGGTCAACCCGGCCAACAAGGTGCACGGCCTCTCGGCGTACGCGCTGCCCCTCGCCCGTCACCTGGTGCGGACGACGAAGGGCCTGGCCGACGACATCGCGCTGCCGGGCTCGCACGAGGTGGGCTACGACAAGGTGCCGCTGCACGCCGCGCACTCGGTGCGGAAGTTCTTCCGGCTGGTCGACGGGGACCTGCCCCAGGTGACCCAGCCGGTGGTGCTGCTGCACAGCCCGCAGGACCATGTCGTGCCGCCCGCGGACAGCGCGCGGATCCTGAGCCGGATCTCCTCCACGGATGTTTCGGAGATCCTCCTGGAACAGAGCTACCACGTGGCGACGTTGGACCATGATGCGGAGCGGATCTTCGATGAGAGCTACCGGTTCATCGGCCGTCTCGCACCGAGCGTCGGGATGAAGGGGAGCACGTCCGGTGGCTGAGCACGACGCGGAACGCACAGGAAGCGACGAGGAGCGCGAACCGCGCCCCACGGAGCCCGCGGCCGTCCCGGAGGGGACGAAGCCGGCGGGGGCCGAGGGAGCGGAGCAGGAGCAGGAGCGGGCGATCGACGAGGACGCGGCGTGGGCCGCGATCGTCGCGGGGTACGGGGAGGAGCCGCCGGATCCGCCGGGCGCCAAGCCGTTCAAGGCTGTCGAGGACCTGGCCCTGCTGGAGGACGACCAGCGCAACGTGGTGGGGCCGAAGGACGGCTCGGCCGGGGATCCGGCCGACAAGGGGTCCGACAAGACGCCCCCGAAGCCGCCGGAGAAGAAGGCGCTGGGCAGCTCGGTGGTCTTCGCGCCCGGTGTCGCCGGCCCGCGCGACTACGAGCTGCCCGAGTCCAAGGACGACGGCATCGACGAGCCGGACGACGGGGACGAGGGCCACTTCGTGCCCCCGGAGCCGCCGCCGCTGCCGGAGGCCGACGTCACGGCGAAGTTCGCCTGGCTCGCGGTGATCGGCGGGCCGGTGCTGATGCTGATCGCGGTGCTGTTCCAGTGGGAGATGACGTGGTGGCTCACGACGCTCTGCATCGGCGGCTTCCTGGGCGGCTTCGCCACCCTGGTGGCCCGGATGCCGCACGACGACGATGACGACACCTACGGCGACCCGGGGCGCGGCGCGGTCGTGTAGGTCACTTCGCAGCAGGCACCCTGAGGGCGGCCAGGACCGGCAGATGGTCCGTGGCCGCCCTCAGGTCGTCCTCGCGCACGCCGTCCAGTCCGCTGGGCACCCCGCAGCCGAGCACCTCGATGCCCGGGGTCGCGAAGACGGCGTCGATGCGCTTACGGGGCTCCTCGGGCGGGAACGTCAGCTCGCCGCCCCACGGGGCGACGGCCCGGCAGTCCTGAAGCTTCCCGGCCAGGCGCCGGAACGCCTTCCCGGTCGGTACGTCGTTGAGGTCGCCGCCCGCCACGGCGTGCTCCACGCCCATCGCGGCCAACTGCTCCAGGAGCAGGTCCGCCTGGGCGAGGCGTTCGTCGCGCTGGAGGCTCAGATGGCAGCTCAGCACCCCGAGCCGGGCCCCGGCGATCCGCACGACGGCGGTGGCGAAGCCCCGGCGGTGCAGGCCGGGGGTGAGGGGCAGCAGGACGTCCTCGGTGCGCTCGACGCTCGCCCGCAGCGAGCACAGCAGCAGGGGCCCGGCGGCGGTGGCCCCGCCGCTCAGCACCATCAGCTCGCTGCTCCTGGCGAGCCGGGCCGCCGCCTTGCGCCAGCGGAAGAAGCGCGGGGCCTCCTGGACGAGGACCAGATCGGGCGCGCAGGCGCGGATGACCCGGGCCAGGGCGGCGGTGTCGTCGTGCATCGAGCGGACGTTGTAGCTCAGCACCCGGATCACGGCTGAACCGTCCGGCTCGGTACGGGAGTCGGGCAGGGGCGTCCGATGCGCCGTACGAAAGGCCGCTCAGCCCTGGCGGGCCAGGTCGGCCGCGCCCACGAGCCCTGCCTTGCCGCCGAGTTGGGCGGCCAGCACCTGGGCGTGCGGGCGCCACTCGCCCCCGATCAGCCAGCGCCGGAACGACTTGCGGATCGGGTCGAGGACCAGCTCGCCCTCGTCCGAGACGCCGCCGCCGACGATGAACGCGGACGGGTCGAACAGCGAGGCGAGGTCGGCCAGTCCGGCGCCGGCCCAGCGGGCCAGCTCGCGGAACGAGTCGATGGCCACCGCGTCGCCCTGGCGGGCGGCCGCGCTGATGTGCTTGCCCTCGATGCCGTCCACCGAGCCGTCGCCGAGGCCGAGCAGCACGGCGGCGTTCTCGGGGGTGGCGTTGGCGCGCTGCTTCGCGTACCGGACGAGCGCGCGGCCGGAGGCGTACTGCTCCCAGCAGCCCTGGCTGCCGCAGCCGCACAGCAGACCGTCCGGGACGACCCGGATGTGGCCGAACTCGGCGGCCACGCCGAAGCGTCCGCGGCGCAGCTTGTTGCCGATGATGATGCCGCCGCCGAGGCCGGTGCCGAGCGTGATGCAGATGACGTCGTCGTGGCCCTGGCCGGCCCCGAAGCGGTATTCGCCCCAGGCCGCGGCGTTGGCGTCGTTCTCGACGACGACGGGCAGGCCGACGCGCTGCTCGACCTTGTCCTTGAGCGGCTCGTGACGCCAGTTGATGTTCGGTGCGAACAGGACGGTGGCGCGCTTGTCGTCGACGTAGCCGGCGGCGCCGATGCCGACGGCCTCCACGTCGTGGCCCTCGCTCGCCCCGGCGACCGCCGCGCAGATCGCGTCGACGATGCCTTCGGCCGTCGGCGGGGTCGCCACCTTGAACGTCGAGAGGATCCGGCCCTCTTCGTCGACCACTCCAGCCGCGATCTTCGTGCCGCCGATATCGACGCCGATGGTGAGTCCCATGAATCCCTCAGTTTCGGTCGAGCCCCGCTAGGGGCAACCGTACCCGAGGCCGCGCCCGGTACCGGCCGGAGCCGGTCAGTCCAGGTCGATGCGTTCGGTGCCGGAGGGGCCTTCGTCCCGGGGGTCGGACGGGTCGTCGGCGGCCTTCTTCGAGGGGCCCGCGGCGCCCGATGCGCCCTCGGTGGTGCGGGTCCAGCGGCTCTCCTGGCCCTCGACCGCGGAGCGGTAGGCGGCGAGCAGTTCGTTGCCCGCGGCGGCGAGGTGGTCGAAGAGCTGCGGGTTGCGTTCGATGACCGGCTCGACAGCGGACTTCGCCTGCCGGATGGCCTGCTGGACCGCGGGGGCGGCGACGCCGAACAGCGGGGTCTGGAGGGAGGAGACCTTGTCGGCGACGGCGTCGACCAGCTTGCGCAGTTCCTCGGCGGCGGAGCCGGGCGGCGGGCCGTACTCCGCGCGGCGGCGGGCCTTCTCGGCCGCGAGGTCCTCGGCGCAGGCGTCGGCCCACGCGTCGCCGTCGACGGGACGATCGGTGGCTTCACTCATGGCGGACTCCTGCGACGCGGGCGGCCGACGGTCGGCCTGCGGTTCACGTACTACCGACGTTACCCGAATGGCCGCACGCCGTTCAGGAGGTGCGCGGCCACAGGGCCGGGTCCGGCGTGAACCGCACCCGCAGCACCCCGTCGGCCAGGGCCGCGCCGGAGACGGTGCAGCGGCGCAGCGCGGAGGCGATCCGCACGATCCGGTGGAAGGGGCCCACGGTCAGGAGCAGTTCGTCGCCCCGGCGGACCAGGCGCAGGTCCTCCTTGGCGGCCCCGGGCAGCGGCAGGCACCAGGTGAGGACCACCGGCGCTTCCTCGGCGCCGGGCTCCTCCTCGGTCCACCAGGGGTCGCCGGCCCGGCCGGGCGTCCGGTCGTCGGGGGCGGGGATCCCCAGCGCGGCCAGGTCCTCCGGGCCCTCGGGGTCGCGGCCCAGGTGGGCGGCCTCGTGCACGGGGAGGCCCGGGGCGGCGTCCTGGTGCCAGTGGTCCAGGCACTTCTCCTGCTGGGCGGCGAGCGCGGCGAACCAGGGGTCCGGGGAGTGCCGGGGCAGTACGCGGGAGGCGACGAGCAGGTCGGCGCTCAGCCCGTACAGGGCGAGGCCGGTCCGGGCGGTGCGCAGGGCGTCCTCGGCGGC
This sequence comes from Streptomyces durocortorensis, assembly GCF_016901035.1. Taxonomy (GTDB): domain Bacteria; phylum Actinomycetota; class Actinomycetes; order Streptomycetales; family Streptomycetaceae; genus Streptomyces; species Streptomyces durocortorensis. Next base: position 4,206 of record NZ_JAFEUF010000031.1, on the reverse strand, counting down.
GGGGCCCGGCTCCGCGACCAGCCGGAGCGTGGTGGCCCCGTCCTCGATCAGGGCCTGGACGGCGGCCAGCTCCTCGTCCTTGCGGGCGGCGGCCTCGTAAAGCCACTGCGCGGGCATCGGCACCCCGGCGAGCTGGGCGAGGACGGGGCGCAGGGCGCGGGCGGCCTGGCGTTCGGCGGGGAGCAGGCGGCGCAGGTAGCGGCGGAGCTGTTCCGGGAGGGCGAGCAGGGCGAGGGCCTCGGTGAGCGGCGGGAGGTCGACGACGAGGGTGTCGTAGCCGGACCAGTCGCCCTCGGCGGCGCGGCGCAGGGTGTGGAGCAGGGCGAGCTGCGGGGAGCCGGGGAGTTCGGTCAGCTCCTCGCCAGCCAGCCGGCCCGCGCCGAGCAGGTCGAGGAGGCCGGAGGCGCGGTTCTGGAGTTCGGTGAGTTCGGCGCGGAAGTGCTCGCCGGAGTCGATGCGCGCGTGGTCGAGGCGGTCGGTGACCCGGCTGGGTTCCGTGGCGGCGGGGAAGCCGGGTATGGCTTCGGCGGAGATCAGCAGCGTGCGGCTGCCGTGTGCGGCGGCGGCCAGTGCGGTCCCCCCCGCGACGGTGGTACGTCCCGCGCCGCCGGGGCCGGTGACCAGGACCGTACGCACGTCTCTCAGGCCCCCGGGGCGGACTCGACGCGCTTCTTCAGGCCGGCCAGCGCGCGGTCGATGATGACCTTCTCGGCCTTGCGCTTGATCATGCCGAGCAGCGGGATCTTGACGTCGACGGCGAGCCGGTAGGTGACCTCGGTGCGCTCGCCGCCGCCGATCGGGGCCAGCGCGTAGGTGCCGTCCAGGGAGCGCAGCATCTGGGACTTGACCAGGCTCCAGCTGACCTCGTTCTCGCCGGTCCAGGTGTAGGCGAGGACGTGGTCGTCCTTGATCGCTCCGGCGTCCAGGACGAGGCGGACCTGCTCGGCGCGGCCCTGGTCGTCGGTGGAGAGGACCTCGGCCTCCTTCACCTCGCCGGTCCACTCGGGGTAGCGGGCGAAGTCGGCGATCACGCCCATGACGTCGGCCGGCGCCGCCTCGATCGTGATGCTCGAGCTGGTGTGTTCAGCCATCGCCGTGGCCCTCCAGTGCGGTGATACCGGTCGCTGTCGGCAGGAGCCTGCCGCTGTGCAGGCTATCGCGTGCCCGGGGCGCTCCGGTCCACGGCCCGGCCGCCCGCGCTCACCAGCTCAGCGCCCAGGGGGTTCCGGTCGAGGCGAAGTGGCCGACGTTGACGCACTCGGTGGTACCGATGCGCATCCGGCGGACCAACGGCTGGTGAACATGGCCGAAAAGCGCGTACCGGGGGCGGGTGGTGCGGATCGCCTCCAGCAGGGCGGTGCTGCCGCGTTCGAAGCGGCGGGCGACGGTGTCGTACGTCAGCTCGGGGACCTCGGGCGGGATGTGCGAGCAGAGGACGTCGACCTCGCCGAGCGCCTCGACCTTGGCGGCGTACTCCTCGTCGCTGATCTCGTACGGGGTGTTCATCGGGGTCTTGAGGCCGCCGCCGACGAAGCCGAAGACCCGGCCGCCGATCTCGACGCGTTCGCCGTCGAGCACGGTGGTGCCGGGGCGGGCGTACTCGGGCCAGAGGTCGGGGACGTCGACGTTGCCGTAGGTGGCGTACGTCGGAGTGGGGAAGGCGGCGAAGAGTTCGGCGTACTGCTTGCGTACGGCTCCGAGGATCTCGGTGTTGCGGTTGCGGCCGGCCCAGAGCTCGCGGCCGAAGGCGCGGGCCTCGTCGTAGCGGCGGGCGGTGCGCAGGGCGACGATGCGGTCGGCGTTCTCCTTGCCGAACAGGTCGGGGAAGATGCCGCGCGAGTGGTCGGCGTAGTCGAGGAAGAGCACCAGGTCACCGAGGCAGACCAGGGCGTCGGCGCCGTCCCCGGCGCGGGCCAGGGCCTCGGTGTTGCCGTGCACGTCGCTGACCACGTGGATCCGGGTCGACCTGGGGGCCGAGGTCCGGCTGTCCGGTTCGCTGCCTCGCATGCGATCACCCTAGAGTGCGGCTTCCGCCCCTGGTAGACCGTCCGGACCTGCGGTTACTTCCACGTCGGGACGCCGGTGGACTACTGTGCGCGAAAGGGCCATTTATATGTGTGATGCATAAGACATCTGGCCGGAACCCCCTATCCGGAACCGAGTACCGGTGGGTAACGTCCGGGCAGTCCAGTCGTGCTCACCCCACTGAGCACCCGCCAATCTTGGACCGCAGCCGGTGCGTCACACAGAGCCGTGGCACCGGAGCCCGATGAGGAGCAGCAGTCTTGCGCGAGTTCAGCCTTCCGGCCCTGTACGAGGTCCCGACGGACGGCAATCTGACGGATCTCATCCGCCGCAACGCCGCTCAGCATCCCGAAGTCGCGGTGATGAGCCGCAAGGTGGCCGGCGTCTGGACGGACGTCAGCGCCACCCAGTTCCTGGCCGAGGTGAGAGCCGCCGCCAAAGGGCTGATCGCCTCAGGTGTGCAGCCCGGTGACCGGGTCGCCCTGATGTCGCGCACCCGTTTCGAGTGGGTGCTGCTGGACTTCGCGATCTGGAGCGCGGGCGCGGTGACCGTGCCGGTGTACGAGACCAGCTCCGCCGAGCAGGTGCAGTGGATCCTGGGCGACTCCGGGGCGGTGGCGGTGCTCGTGGAGAGCGACGCGCACGCCGCGTCCGTGGCCTCCGTACGGGACGCCCTGCCGGAGCTGGCGCACGTCTGGCAAATCGACGCGGGCGCGGTCGAGGCGCTGGGCAGGGCGGGGGCCGAGGTCTCGGACGAGACCGTGGACCTGCGCACCCGCAGCGCCAAGGCGGACGACCCGGCGACGATCGTCTACACCTCGGGCACCACGGGCCGCCCCAAGGGCTGTGTGCTCACCCACCGCAGCTTCTTCGCGGAGTGCGGCAACGTGGTGGAGCGGCTGAAGCCGCTGTTCCGTACGGGCGAGTGCTCGGTGCTGCTGTTCCTGCCCGCCGCGCACGTCTTCGGCCGGCTGGTCGAGGTGGCCTCGGTGATGGCCCCGATCAAGCTCGGCTGCGTCCCGGACATCAAGAACCTCACCGACGAGCTGGCCTCGTTCCGGCCGACGCTGATCCTGGGCGTGCCCCGGGTCTTCGAGAAGGTCTACAACGCGGCTCGCGCCAAGGCGCAGGCGGACGGCAAGGGCAAGATCTTCGACCGGGCCGCCGACACGGCGATCGCCTACAGCCGTGCGCTGTCCACCCCGCAGGGCCCGGCCCTGGGGCTGAAGCTCAAGCACAAGCTGTTCGACAAGCTGGTCTTCGGCAAGCTCCGCGCCGTCCTCGGCGGCCGCGGCGAGTACGCGATCTCCGGCGGCGCCCCGCTGGGCGAGCGGCTCGGCCACTTCTACCGGGGCATCGGCTTCACGGTCCTGGAGGGCTACGGCCTGACCGAGACCTGTGCGGCGACCGCGTTCAACCCGTGGGACCGGCCGAAGATCGGCACGGTCGGCCAGCCGCTGCCCGGCTCCGTGGTGCGGATCGCGGACGACGGCGAGGTGCTGCTGCACGGCGAGCACCTGTTCACCGGGTACTGGAAGAACGAGTCGGCCTCGGCCGAGGCGCTGGCCGACGGCTGGTTCCACACCGGGGACATCGGCACGCTCGACGAGGACGGCTACCTCGCGATCACCGGCCGCAAGAAGGAGATCATCGTGACGGCGGGCGGCAAGAACGTCGCCCCGGCCGTCATCGAGGACCGCATCCGCGCGCACGCCCTGGTCGCCGAGTGCATGGTGGTCGGCGACGGCCGCCCGTTCGTCGGCGCGCTGGTCACTCTGGACGAGGAGTTCCTGGGCCGCTGGGCCGAGGAGCACGGCAAGCCGGTCGGCTCGACGGCCCTGTCGCTGCGCGAGGACGCGGAGCTGCTGGCCGAGGTGCAGCGGGCGGTGGACGACGGCAACGCGGCGGTCTCCAAGGCGGAGTCGGTGCGCAAGTTCCGTATTCTTCCCGCCCAGTTCACCGAGGAAGCGGGCCACATCACGCCGTCGCTGAAGCTGAAGCGGAACGTGGTGGCGAAGGACTTCGCGGACGAGGTGGAGTCGATCTACCGCGCCTGAGAGTGACGAGGGAGGGGCCGGGGGGGGGGGGGGAGACAGCCGCCCCCCCCCCCGGGGAGAGGGGGCGGCACCCGGGGTGTTGGGGTGCGCCGCCCCGCGCCCCCCCCCCCCCCACCCGCCCCCC
>NZ_JAFEUF010000320.1 GCF_016901035.1 Streptomyces durocortorensis | reverse complement strand
GGCTCTCCCGGGACTGGACGGCCGGGCGGGCGGCCGGCTCGGATCCGGCACGACCTCCAGCGCCTCGCGGGCGGGGGGCTGCACGATCTGCGGGGCCACGTCCTGGGCCGGTCCGGTGGCCTCCGGACGCGGGGAGGGAACGGGTCCGGGCGCCACCGAGACGCATCCGGAGGCGGCGGTGACCGCTAACCCGACCAGGAGGTTCGCGGTGATTCTGTTTCTCTGCACCCGGGCAACTCTGCGGCCCGGCCTGGCCTCGGCGGGCGCGGTGGGGCGGGAATGGCCCGCACGAGTGACCCGGTCAGCACAGCGCCCCGCACCGCGCTGCCGGGGGACGGCGCCACCGGCGTCCGGCCGCACGCGCCGGTGGCACGGGGGCGGTCAGACCCCGGTGGCGCCGTCCACGCGCTCGCGCACCAGATCGGCGTGGCCGTTGTGCCGGGCGTACTCCTCGATCATGTGCGTGTATACCCAGCGCAGATTGAACGGTTTGCCCGCCGAGCCCACGCCCTTGGAGAAGTCGTCCAGCCCGAACGCGGCGGCGCTCCTGCGCGCGGCCGCCGTCTCCGCCAGCCAGACGGCCTCCGTCTCGGCCCAGGTGGCGGTCTCCGACACCTTGAAGTCCGCGTCCGGGTCCTCCTCGGTGGAGTAGAGGTCCGGCAGCTCCTCACCCGCCAGGATCTCGCGGAACCAGAAGCGCTCCACCTCCGCCAGATGCTGGACGAGGCCGAGCAGGGTGAACGCGGAGGGCGGCACGGACGCCTCGCGCAGCTGCGCGTCGTCAAGACCCGCGCACTTCACCAGGAGCGTCTCGCGGTGGTAGTCCAGCCAGCCCTCCAGCATGGGGCGTTCGGCGGCGTCGATGGCGGGTTCGGGGCGTTCGGGAAAAGTCATGAGGAGCAAGATGGCCCATGATCATGGGGCTGGCCAGGGGTTTTGTGAACGCACCGGCGGCAGGGGTCGAGGCGGCGGCGACGTATGCTGCCGGGGCGCGAAGAGCCGCGCACAGCGGCGCGAACAGTCGCGCACTGCGGCACGGTACGGCACGGCGACAGGGAGACCTCGTGAAGATCGGTTGCATCGGGCTCGGCGATATCGCGCAGAAGGCGTACCTGCCGGTGCTCACCGCCATACCGGGGGTCGAACCGCACCTGCAGACCCGTACCCCCGCCACGCTCCACGCGGTCGGCGACGCCCACCGCGTTCCGGCCGAGGGCCGTCACGAGACCCTCGACTCCCTCCTCGACGCGGGGCTGGACGCGGCGTTCGTGCACGCCCCGACCGCCGTCCACCCGCAGATCGTGGAACGCCTCCTCGACGCCGGTGTCGCCACCTATGTCGACAAGCCGATCGCCTACGAGTACGCCGAGTCGGAACGGCTGGTGAAGCTCGCCGAGGAGCGCGGCGTCAGCCTCGCCGTCGGCTTCAACCGCCGCTTCGCCCCGGGCTACTCGCAGTGCGCGGAGCACCCGCGCGAGCTGATCCTCATGCAGAAGAACCGGGTCGGCCTGCCCGAGGACCCCCGGACGATGATCCTCGACGACTTCATCCACGTCGTCGACACCCTGCGGTTCCTGGCCCCCGGCACCGTCGACCACACCACCGTGCGGGCCCGGATCGTGGACGGCCTGATGCACCACGTGGTGCTCCAGCTGTCCGGTGACGGCTTCACCGCGATCGGCATGATGAACCGGCTGAACGGGTCGACCGAGGAGATCCTCGAAGTCTCCGGCCAGGACACCAAACGCCAGGTCCTCAACCTCGCGGACATCGTCGACCACAAGGGCCAGCCGTCGGTGCGGCGGCGCGGCGACTGGGTGCCCGTGGCCCGGCAGCGCGGCATCGAGGCCTGTGTGCACGCCTTCCTCGACGCCGTGCGCCGGGGTGAGACGCTCAGTGCCCGGGACGCCCTGGCGACCCATGAGCTGTGTGAGCGGGTGGTCCGGGAGGCCTTGGAGCAGGCCTCCTGAGCGCCCGTAGCCCCTCGACGGCGCACAGCGCGGCGAGCGCCGCGAACGCCCCGTACACCGGCCAGTCGCCGAGCCGGCCGTAGAGCGTCTGCCCGCGGGCCAGCGGCAGGTCGAACACCTCCGCCGCGCTCGCGTCCGTGCCCAGCGGGCGGCCCACCCGCTCGCCCCCGGGCCCGTACGCCGCACTGATCCCGGTGAGCGTCGAATGGACCATCGGGCGGCCGTTCTCGGCGGCCCGCAGCGCCCCCAGTGACGCGTGCTGGGCCGGGGCCCAGCTGTCCTGGAACGTCGAGGTGGCGGACTGGGCGACGAGCACCTGCGCACCGTCGCGCACCAGCCTGCGGCTCATGTCGGGGAACGCCGTCTCGAAGCAGACCAGCGGGCCGATCCGCAGCCCCCGCGCCCCGTCCGGCAGGGACATCACCACCTGCCGGTAGCCGCGCAGCCGGTCCTCGCCCGCCGCCTTGCCCACGGAGGTCGCCCACCCCAGCAGGGAACGGGCCGGGACGTACTCGCCGAACGGGACAAGCCGCATCTTGTCGTAGCGGTCCCCGGTCGGCCCGCCGGGACCGACGAGCACCGCCGACTTGAAGATCCCCGACCGCCCCGAACCGTCCGTCTGCCGGGCGTCCACATTGACCAGCAGATCCGCGCCGACCCGGCGGGACAGCTCCGCCAGCCGCCGCGCGGTCTCCGGGCGCTCCCACGCCCCCGCCCCGATGCTGCTCTCGCCCCACACCACCAGGTCCACGTCCCGGCCCGCCAGCGAACGGGTCAGCTCCTCGCCCCGGTCGAGGCGGCGCGCCACGCTCCCCGGCCCCTCCACGATGCCCGGCTGTACGACGGCGATCCGGACCGTGCCGGCGCTCGAAGGCCGGGGCGCCCAGGCCCACATCGCCGTGACGGACAGGACGCACATCAGGAGCACGACCCCGGCGGCCGTACGGGCGCGGGGTGCGGCGATCAGCAGTGCCAGGCCGGTGTTCACCGCGAGCACCAGCAGACTCACCAGCCACACCCCGCCCACCGAGGCGACCCGCAGGGCGGGGGCGACCTCCCACTGACTGGTGCCGAGGAGCCCCCAGGGCCCTCCGAGCCCCTCCCAGGACCGGACCAGCTCGATCATCAGCCACCCGGAGGGCACGACGACCACGGCGGCCACGGCCCGCAGCGCGGAGGGAGCCCCGCCGAGCAGCCGGGAGACCAGCAGCCCCCAGGGGGCCCAGAGCAGCCCGAGCAGGGCCGCCAGCAGCACGATGAAGACATGGAGGCTCGGCATCAGCCAGTGGTGCACGGCGATGACGAACCCGATCCCGCCGATCCACCCGTCCAGCGCCGCCCGGCGCGGCGAACGCGCGGTGCGGATCAGCAGCAGCCAGGGGACCAGCGCCACGTAGGCGAACCACCAGAGCCCGGGTGCGGGAAAGGCGAGCGCGGGCAGCGCCCCGGCGAGCAGGGCCGCAGCGCCCCGGACCCAGGGGGACGAGAGCGGCCCCGTGCCGGTGGAGTCCCGGCCGCCTGCCGCCGGGCCGCCGCCTGAGGAGCCGTCCCCGGTGGAGCCGTCTCCTGCGGTGCTGTCCCCGGACGCGCTGCCGCCGGGGGCGCTGCCTTCCGAGGCGTCGGCTGTGTTCCGGCCGACCGGGAGACGTCCGCCCGGAATTCGCATGCCGTGCCCTCCTCGGTCGTGCGCGGGCGGGCGGACCGCCGTCACCGCGTCGGCCGTCACCGCGACGACCCCTGGGTACCCAGTGTGTCGACCCCTGCGTACCCAGTGTGGGTGAGGTGATCCCCACCGGACACAGGGCGCGGGCCGAGCGGGGCACGGGACGGGCGGACCCGGCGGCCCTGGGGGCGGCGACGGCGGTGGGACTGCGGTGCGACGGCAGGCCCCGCGGGCCCCGCGGGCCCGGCGTCCGGGGTCTGTGCGGGGGCCCGCGCGTTCGACGTCCGGGCGTTCTGGGTCAGGTGCCCGGCGTGGGTCCGGTGCTTACGCGTCCGGGGCGTGGAGGTGACCTACGTGCCCGGCGCCCGGCGCCACTTCTCGTGGACGGTGACCGTCCGGATCAGCCAGCCCGCCTCGGCGCGGTGCAGCTCGAAGGTGTAGCGGCCGCCGGTCACGAAGTCGGGTGTGGCACCGCCGGGCGGCGCGGAATCCGGCTGCCCCACAGCGTCCGCGCCCGAGCCGCTCGCCGCCTTCCGGGCCAGGCACATCGGGTTGAGGTAGTCGGCCCGCACCTCGGCCCGGTCGCCCGTGTAGCCGCCCAGGTCCTCCAGGTCGATCCGGCGGTTGACGATCAGGTGCTGGCGTACGGGGAAGAGGCGCATCGTCTCCTCAAGCCACCGGGCGATCTCCTCGGCCGGGCCCTCCACGCCGCCCGCGCGCCGGTAGTCCGCGCGGCCGTCCGGGGTGAACAGGGCGCCGTAGTCCGACCAGGCCCCGTCGTCGACGGCCACCGCGTACCCGGTGATCACCGCATCGATGGCCAGCCGGTCCATCACGGTCGCGAGCGCCACACGCTGTGTCATCGGTCAAGTCTCGGTCAAGCGGCCCGCCAGGCCAAGAGGCCTGCGTCGACCGGGCGCGCGGATCGCCGGCTCAGCAGGGGACGACGGCGACCGGTCCCAGCGCGTGCGTGACCGCCGTCTGGGCCACCGGGGACAGCCCGAGGCCCAACGACTCGCCGCCCTTGCGACGGCCGATCACCGTCAGGGCCGCCGTCGCCGACGCGGTCACCAGGGTGCGCGAGGCGGAACCGTTGAGCGGCTCCCGGACGATCTCCACCTGCGGGTACTTCTCGTGCCAGCCCGAGGTCAGCTCGGCCAGCGTCCGGGCCGCCGAGCCCGCCGCCTCCTGCCGGTCCAGGACCGGGCCGCCCGCGAGCATCGAGGAGAACATCGTCCAGCCGTGGACGATCCGCAGCCGGGCGCCCGGCCGGGAGGCCGCGGTGGCGAAGGCGAACTCCAGGACCGCCTCGCTGCTCTCGTCGGCGGCCACCCCCGCCACGATGTCGGTGAAGGCCGCCGCGTCCGCGCACCGGTCGTCGTCCCCCTCCGGGCGGTCGTCCTGCACGACGACGACGGGACAGCTCGCCATCGACGCGGTGGCGAGGCTGTTGGAACCGATCATCAGCGAGCGGAAACCGCCGAGCCCGCGCGATCCGACCACGATCATCGACGCGTCCCGGCCCAGCGAGACCAGCGCCGCCGACGGGAAGTCCAGCGGGGCCAGCGTGGAGGGCCGCAGCTCCGGGGCGATGAGCGCGCTGCGCCGTACGGACTCGGCGAGGAGCGTCTCCGCCTCGCGCCGCCCGGTCTCCTCGTCGACCTGCCGGGTGAGCGGGCGGACGTGGACGATCAGCAGCGGCAGTCCGCGCCGCGCGGCTTCGCGGGTGGCCCAGTCCAGCGCCTGCCGGCTGTGCGTGGAGCCGTCGACGGCGGCGATCACGGGAAGATCGTTGGTGGTCATGCCTCCGAGCGTACGTCGCCGGGCCGACCGCTCTCACCCGTGGTGGCGGCCGGCTCCCGCAGGCGCCGGTGGACGGCTCCTCGGCCGTGTCAGTCGTGGTTGTGGGTGGAGGAGGTGTCCTCCGGAGGCTGGCTGCGGCCGCCGTCGCTGCCGCTGGCCACGACCGCGACCAGGGCCGCCACGATCGCCGCCGCCGCGAGCCGGCCGCCCAGCCGCAGCGCCCAGCCCGTACGGGCCTTGGCGGTCGCCCCGGGCCGGCCGGGCAGCTTCTCGGAGCGGCGGGCGGGCCGCATCAGGCGCAGGAGCAGCAGCGCGGCGATCGGGAGCTGGAGCAGCCAGACGCTGGTGCGGAACCAGCCGTCGTACCAGACGTTGGTCCCGTACAGCAGGGTGTGCCAGACGCTCAGGATGTAGACGACGATCACGAAGCGGTGCAGGACCCGCCAGGTCTTGGGGCCGATGCGGTGGCGTACGTAGAAGAGCAGGCCCAGCGGGATCGCGAGGTACAGGGCCGCCTGGCCGATGGGCATGGCGATCCGTCCGGTCCCCGAGTCGTAGCCGCCGGGGACGAAGGTCTCCACGAATGCGGTGGCGACCGCGGAGTTCCAGGATGCCGTGTCGTGCCGGACCAACTCGGCTGCGAAGAGGAGGGCGTGGGCCGCGATCAGGGCCATGGTGTTGAGGCTGGTGGTGCGGTGCAGACGTTCCAGCCGGGGGCCGGACAGCGGCAGGCGGCTCGGGCGCGGTCCGGACAGCATCAGCCCGAGGATGACCGTGCCCCAGGCCCAGAGCAGGGCGGACCAGCCGAACGCCTGGCTGAGGAAGTACATCCAGAAGCCGCCCGCGTCCGCCATGAACGGCATCACGGTGACCGTGGAGGAGGTCTTGTTGCGGATGCGTATGTAGAGCAGGACGAAGACCGCCGCGGTGATGAGGAGCGCCACAAGACCGTCGGGCCACGAGGCCCGCAGATCGGAGCGGAGCGTCGGCCGCCTCGGCTCTCCCGCCCGGCGGGGGCCGGGGACCTGGCCGCCGCCGTCGGGTGCGGTGCCCTCGGCGGTCGTGGTCGTGGCCGTGACGGCTTCTGACCCGCCTTCGGATCCGGTGCCGGGGGCCGGACAGCGGCAGGCGGCTCGGGCGCGGTCCGGACAGCATCAGCCCGAGGATGACCGTGCCCCAGGCC
>NZ_JAFEUF010000319.1 GCF_016901035.1 Streptomyces durocortorensis | reverse complement strand
CCCTGCCCCCCCTGCTCTCTCCGCGCCCCCCCCCACCTTCACCCCCCCCCCCCCCCGCCCCCCCCCCCCCCCCCCCCCCCCCCCCCGCCGGCCCCGGCCCCTCCCGGCGATCCGCCGGTAACCCCCCGTGAACTTGGCCTTTACACGATCAGTAGACGTCGGTGCGCCCTTTTTTGCCAAGTTCGCTCGCATTGGGGATCGCGGTTCACTCACATCGCGGAAACCAACCCTCTTATCGGGCTCCACAACCGGCGCGTCGAGGGCTTAACTTAGACGGCATGACGTCCCCCCGCTCCACCTTCGGCGGCGGCTACTACGCCGCGTCGTTCCCCGACACTCCGATCTACGACTCCTTGGTCGCGGAGCGGGGAACCCCTCAGATCGCCCCCATCCGCGTGCCGGCCGCCTATGACACCGGCAACAGCTACCTGCCGGCCCTGCCGTCGGCGCTGCCCGCCCTGCCCGCGGCCCCGTCGCAGCAGACCGGCTCCTACGGCTACCCGCAGCAGCAGCCGATGCCGCAGTACCAGCAGGCTCCGGCGCAGCACACGCCGATGCAGCCCGCACAGCTGCAGCACGCGCCCGCGCCGTACATCCCGCAGCAGCCCTCGGCGGTCCGCGGCTACCCGCAGCAGGCCCAGCCGCAGCGCCCCGCGCCCGCCACCGGGTACGAGTCGATGCGGCCTGCCTCGCCGCGGCCCGCGCCGGCGCAGTCGCCGTACGAGGACCCGTACAACCGGCCGTACCAGAGCCGGGGATACTGAACCGCACCCCCCTCTCCGTACGGCACGGTGCGCCGGGGGACGCACCAGGCAACCTCGGACGCCTGAACGGGGTCTAGTGGTACGGAGGCCGGGCTCGGCAGCTCGACGATCCGCCGCACCACGGGCCCGCCGAGGCAGGCCGCGGGGACATCGATCGACGGGGACGGGGGCACGGGGTGAGGAGGCAGTGGGCACTGCTGCGGGGACTGCTGCGCGGGCGGGACAATCCGCTGCGCCGTGCCACCGACCGCCGTGAGGGCTGGGTGGCGCTCGGGGCGCTGCTGCTGCTCGCGGTCGGCGCCCCGGCCGCTGGCTGGGCGGGCGGTACGGTCGCCGATTCCGCCCTCCAGCAGTCGGTACGGGCCCAGCACGAGGAGCGCCACCGCGTCGACGCGGTCGTGGTGGGCCGGGCGCCCGGACGGGAGCGGTCCGCCGGTGATCCCGAGGGCGTCGAACGGGCCGCGCGCATCTGGGTGGTGGCGTCCTGGCAGGCCCCGGACGGCAGCCCGCGCACCGGAGAGGTGGCCACCGCATCGGGGCCCGGCGCCCCGGGATCCCCGCTGCGGATCTGGACGGACGCGGCGGGCCTTCCCGTCTCCCCGCCGATGGACGTGCGCACCGCCCGGTCCCATGCCGTGCTGGCCGGCATCGGCACCTTCCTGCTCGCCGCCGGATGTGTCGAGGCGGGCCGCAAGGCGGTCGTAGGGCACATGGTGCGGCAGCGGTACGCACGGCTGGACCGGGAGTGGGCCGCGGCGGGCGCGGACTGGGGCCGGGCCGGAACGGGCGGCTGACCACGGGCTCCACCGCCCGCACGCGGCCGCCGGCGAACACCGCTCCGCCGGGCCGACTCGTCAACTCACGCCCCTCGCGCGCGCTACGGTGGTCCGACCCCGTCCGCCTCCCCGGCGACGGACGGACCCGAGGCATCGCACAGCACGAGGTGGGGGCACAGCAACGCCATGGCACAGGGCACGGTCCAGGTGACGCACACCGGCACATCGCGATGGCGCCGCCGCACCGGCGAGTACGCCTCCCTCTCCGCGGCCCTGGAGGCGGCGGCCGAGGGCGACGTCCTCACCGTCGCGCCCGGGACCTACCGGGAGAACCTCGTCCTTCACCGCGCGGTGACGCTGCGCGGCCCCGAGGGTTCGGTCGGCTCCGTGCGGATCGCGCCGGTCGACGGCGTACCGCTGACCGTGCGCGCCTCCGCGGTGGTCCAGGACCTGCACATCGAGGGCCAGGACTCGGCGGCCCCGGCGCTGCTGGTGGAGGACGGCACGGCCGAGCTGACGGACCTGCGGATCGTGACCCGGTCGGCGGCGGGCATCGAGGTGCGCGGCGCGGCCCGGCCCACCGTGCGGCGCTGCACGGTCGACAATCCGGCCGGGGTCGGCATCGCCGTACTGGACGGCGCGGGCGGGGTGTTCGAGGAGTGCGAGATCGTCTCGGCGGGCCAGTCCGGGGTGTCGGTCCGCGACGGCGGGCACCCGCGTCTGGACCGCTGCCGGATCCACCACGCGTCCGGGGCGGGCATCGGCGTCACCGGGGAGGGCAGCGGCCTGGAGGCGTTCGGCTGCGAGGTGTACGAGATCAAGGGCAGCGGCATCCAGATCACGGCCCGCGCCTCGGCCCACCTGACCGACTGCACCGTGCACCGCACGTCGGCGGACGGTGTCACGCTGGACACCGACGCGGTACTGACGCTCGCCGACTGCGACATCCACGACATTCCGGAGAACGCCGTCGATCTGCGGTCGCGTTCGGTGCTCACGCTGACCCGCTCCACGGTCCGCCGGTTCGGCCGCAACGGGCTCTCGGTCTGGGATCCCGGCACCCGGGTCGACGCCAACCAGTGCGAGATCCACGACAGTACGGGCGACTATCCGGCGGTCTGGGTCAGTGACGGCGCGACGGTGATACTGGACGCCTGCCGGGTGCACGACGTGCCCGACGCGCTTTTCGTCCTCGACCGGGGTTCGCGCGCCGACGTGGTGGACAGCGACCTCTCCCAGATCCGTAACACCGCGGTATCGGTGAGCGACGGGGCCACCGCCCAGCTGGACGACTGCCGGATCCGCGAGGCGTCCACCGGCGCCTGGTTCCGGGACCACGGCAGCGGCGGCACGCTGAACAACTGCACCATCGACGCGGCCCAGACCGGGGTCATCGTCACCAAGGGCGCGGACCCCACCATCGAGCGCTGCACGGTCACCTCGCCCGCCGAGGCGGGGTTCTACGTCTCGGCCGAGGGCCGGGGCACCTTCGACGGCTGCCGGGTGACGGGCAGCGAGGGCTACGGCTTCCATGTCATGGAGGGCTGCCGTACGACCCTGACCCGGTGCCGTACCGAGCGGTGCGCGCGGGGCGGTTACGAGTTCCCCGACGGCGAGACCGGTTCCGCGGCCGGGCCGGTGGCCCGGGACTGCACGAGCGACGAGAGCGGGCTGCGGACGGCTCCGGCTCCGGCCCCCGCTGTGCTGACGGCCACCCCGTCGACCCCCGGCCTGCTCACCGCGATGCCCGGCCAGCGGCCCGCGGAACCCGATCCGGTGGCCCCGGCCGCCGAGCCGGCCCGGGACTCCGTGGCGGTCCTCGGTGAACTGGACGCGCTGGTGGGGCTGGAGAGCGTCAAGCGGGAGGTGCGGGCGCTCACGGACATGATCGAGGTGGGCCGCCGCCGTCAGGAGGCCGGGCTCAAGGCCGCGTCCGTCCGCCGGCACCTCGTCTTCACCGGCTCCCCCGGTACGGGCAAGACCACGGTCGCCCGGCTGTACGGGGAGATCCTGGCGTCGCTCGGGGTGCTGGAGCGCGGTCATCTGGTCGAGGTGTCCCGGGTCGACCTGGTCGGCGAGCACATCGGCTCGACGGCGATCCGGACCCAGGAGGCGTTCGACCGGGCGCGCGGCGGGGTGCTGTTCGTCGACGAGGCGTACGCGCTGTCCCCCGAGGACTCCGGCCGGGACTTCGGGCGGGAGGCCATCGACACCCTGGTGAAGCTGATGGAGGACCACCGGGACGCGGTCGTCGTGATCGTCGCGGGCTACACCCATGAGATGGAGCGGTTCCTCACCGTCAACCCCGGGGTGGCCTCGCGGTTCTCCCGGACCATCACCTTCGGCGACTACGCCCCCGAGGAGCTGCTGCGGATCGTCGAGCAGCAGGCCGAGGAGCATGAGTACAGCCTGGCGGAGGGGACCGGGGAGGCGCTCCTGAAGCACTTCACGGTGCTCCCCAAGGGCCCCGCCTTCGGCAACGGCCGCACCGCCCGCCAGACCTTCGAGTCGATGGTGGAGCGGCACGCGGGCCGGGTCGCCCAGCTCGCCGAGACGAGCACGGACGACCTGACCCTGCTCTACCCGGAGGACCTCCCCGAACTGCCCTTCTGAGTCCGTGCCTCCGCCTGCCGGGGGACGAGCGGGCCCAGCTCCTCCAGGAGGTCGGCGCGCGCGTCGGCGAAGGCCGGGTCGGCCTGGTAGTCGGAGTGCCCGAGGATCGGTTCGGGCAGCGGGAGCTCCGTGGTCCGCCCGTAGGCCAGCGGGTCCTTGAGCGGACCCCGGTCGACACCCGGGTCGGGGTCCGCGCAGACGCGGACGGGGCCGCCGATCGGGTCGGTGGCCCGCCAGAGATTGCGCCAGCAGTGCACCGAGCGGTGCAGTCCGAGCAGCGGCTCCGGGCCGAAGTACGCCGGGAACCACCGCCCGTACAGCCGCTCCAGGGGCGAGCCGTAGGTGAGCAGCGCGACCCGGCGGCGGGTGGCGTCGGGCAGTTGCCAGACGGCGGACGCGGCGAGCACGCTGCCCTGCGAGTGGCCCGAGATGACGAGCCGGCCCCGGGGCGTGGTCGACGTCCAGGCGGACATCCGCGAGGCGAGGTCGGGGACGGCGCGCTCGGCGTAGCACGGGGGCGCGAAGGGGTGGGCGGCGCGCGGCCAGAAGGTGCCCACGTCCCAGAGGATGCCGATGGTGCGGCGGGCCGAGGCGTCCTTGTAGGCGCGGCGGCCGCCGGCGACGAAGAGTATGAAGCCGAAGCCGATCAGCCAGGAGCCGGTCGACTGCGCGGCATCGGCGAACGATTCCAGGAGCGGTCCCGTCCCGTGGGCGGCCCGGCCCGGCTCCTGGTCGGTGTGCCAGGAGCCGGCGATCGCGCCCGCCCCCAGCAGCAGGGTCGCGGCGGAGACCACGCCGACGATCCAGGGGGCGGAGTCGGTGAGGGCGGCGGCGGCCCGTATCCGGGCGATGCGGCGGGTGCGGCCCTCGTCGGGCGGTTCGGGGGCGTACTCCGCCTCGATGACCGGGGCGAGGCGGCGGGCGGTGCGCGCGGTGCGGACGACCAGCACCAGGACGGGGACGAGCAGGAGCAGCAGGAGGACGGGGATCACGGAGGCCTGCCAGCTGAGCAGGACCGGCGGCCCAACGATGTCGGTGTCATGGCCCATGCCCGGGGTGCCGGACCCGTCCAGCCAGTCGGCGACCCGCTGGGCCACCCCGCCGGTCATCACGCCGCCGAGGGCGCAGGCGAGCATAGCGACGGCGGGGCCGCCGAGTCCGTACAGGATGGTGCGGGGTTCGGGGGTGCGCCGGTAGAGGCCCCGGGCTACTACGGCGAGGGCGATGACGAGGACGCCCTGGCCGAGGGTGAGGAACCGGAAGGCGGTCTCGACGGGCAGGGCGCCCGAGGACTGCCAGTCGGGGCGCGACCAGGACGCGTACACCACGGCGAGGCCGAGCAGGGCGAGGGCGGAGCCGGGCAGATAGCTGATCAGCGCGCCGTCCAGGCGGGTGTCGCGGGTCCGTTCGCTGCGGCCCCGGCGGCAGACGACCCAGAGGACGACGAGCGCGCCGAGGACGATGCCGCCCTCGACGGCCGCGCCGATGAGCCGGGGCACCGGTCCTTCGGCGCTCCGGTCGTGTCGTGCGGCGGCGCCGGCGACGGCCGCGGCGACGGTGAGGAATCCGGCCGCCGTGTGGGCGGCGCGGAGCCGGGCGACGAGCCGGCGGCCGTACCAGAAGCCGGGCCTGCCGAGCGCGGGGCGGACCGGGACGGCCGGGCGCGGGCACCCGTCGGCGTCCGGGTCGGGTGCGGCCGGGCCGTGGGCCGCCTCCGACCCGAACGGGTCGTCGGCGTCGAAGTTCTCTCCGTCCAGGGGGCGTTGGGACTCGTACGCGCTCCAGGTCCGGTTGGACAGATACCACAGGAGCCCCACCAGGGCGGCGGGCACGACGGCGGCCAGGGCGATGCGGCGGCCGGGCTGGGACCACCAGCCGCCCTGATGGGCGGACAGGAAGCCGAGCCAGGAACGGCGTTCAGCGCAGGTCTCGGCGCCCGCGCACTGCCAGGCCAGCAGGTCCAGGGCGACTTCGCAGGCGGCCGCCGTGAGCAGCACGGTGAGGCTGAGGGCGAGAAGCCGCACCAGGACGCCGTACAGCCGGACCGCGCGGGTGCGGCCGGTGGCGGTGGGGCGCATCCAGTGGGCGAGGTTGACCACCATGAACGGCAGGAGCAGCAGCCACAGCGCCCGGGAGCCGTTGCCGGAGGTGAGGCCGGACCAGCAGTACGCCTCGGCGACGGGCTCGTCCCGGTAGCGCTCGGGGTGCTTCTCGCCGTGGGCGTCGTCGGTGCGCCGGTACACGGCGGCGGTCTCGTCGCCGGTGACCCGGACCGTACGGGGGTCGCCCAGCATCTCCTGCGGGGTGGCGCCGCCGACGCCGTGGACGAGCAGTTCCAGTGCGGTCCCGGTGTGCTGCGAGGACGGGGAGGGAGGCGGGGGCGGCCTATGAGGTATCACGCGGTAGGCAGGGGGGGGGGGGGGGGGGGGCCCCCGCGGGCCCCCAGGGAGGGGTGCGGCGGGGCCGCGG
>NZ_JAFEUF010000318.1 GCF_016901035.1 Streptomyces durocortorensis | reverse complement strand
GTGCTCCCCGTCCCGGATGTCCCCCGGCTGCCCGCCCCGGCCCCGCAGGGCCCGCGCGCCAGGGCCGGGGTCGGGGTCGCCGCAGCCAAGGCCCGCCCGTGAACACCCGTACTGTGTACGTCCCCACGCCGGACGGCACCGCGCTCGCCACCGACGTATGCCTCCCGGACGGGGCACGCCCCCGGCCTGCCGTCCTGATCAGAACCCCCTACGGGCGCGACGCCCACCGTGCCGAGCTGCGCGGCTGGGCGGCGCACGGATTCGCCGCCCTCGCCCAGGACGTCCGCGGCCGCCACGGTTCACCGGGGGAGTGGCACCCCTACCGGAGCCACGAGAAGGCTGACGGCGCCGCCACGGTCGCCTGGGTGCGCGCGCAGTCGTGGAGCAACGGAGAGGTCGTCGCTGTCGGTGCCTCCTACGCCGCGTACTGCGCCCTCGTCACCGCACTCGACGCCTCGGACGCCGCCTCAGATACGGCCCGCGACGCAGCCTCCGATGCGGCCCGCGACGCCGCCTACCGCGACGGAGTCCCCGACGCCGTCATCGCGGCCGTTCCCGCGCTCGGCCTCGCCGAGACGGCGCGTGAGCCAGGGGGCCCCGAGCGGTTGTGGGCCCGGGCCGGCTGGTGGGCGGCCCACGGCGACCGTCGTGACTCCGACCCGGACGCGCTGGACCGCGCCCTGGTGGACGACCCCCGGCTGCTCGAACACCTTCCGGTCGCCTGCCTGGCGGATCGGCTGACCGCGCTTCTGGGGCGCGAACTGCCTTCCTGGCCCCGGCTCTGGGCCGACCGGGAACGCGGCCGTCTTGTCGAACTGGGCTCCACCGCCCGCCTTCCGCTGCTCGCGGTCGGCGGCACCCGTGACCCCTTCGCCGCGGACACCGTGGCCCTGTGGCACGGGTGGGGCGGACCGGCCCGGCTGGTGCTCGGGCCCTGGGGCCACCGCCTCACCGCCGACCCGGCCGCTCCGCCCCGCGCGCGCGTCAACCTCGGTTCGCTGTACGTACGGTGGGCCCGCGGCGCGCTCGCCGGCAACCTGAAGCCGACACGGCACGGCATCATCGCCCTGGGCGACAGCGGCCGTTGGCACAGCACCCGGGTGCCGGAGTCGCCGGCAGACCCGGCGGGGGCGGCGAGGTCGGCGAGGTCGGAGGATCCGGCAGAGGCGGCGGGGTCGGCAGGGTCGGATGCGGGGTGCCGCTGGCCCTTCGACTCGTCCACCGGTCTACGGCTGCTCCACGGAGCCGAGTTCAGCGCCGACCCGGACCGCCCCGTCCGCTCGGACGACCTCGCCGTCCCGGCCGACGGCGACCGTGCCGACCGCTGCCTGCTCCTCTCGCCGCCGCTGCCCCGCCCGCTCGACCTGGCAGGGGCCGCCGTCGCCCGGATCACGGCCACGGCCGACACCCCATCGGCCGACTGGGCCGTACGCCTGACCGCACTCGACCCGTCCGGCCGCGCGGACCCGCTCGCCTTCGGCATCGTCCGGCGCACCGGCCCGCCCGGCGAGGCCGCGGACATCACCGTGCCGCTCGGCACGCTGGGCCGTCGGCTGCCCGCAGGCACCCGGCTGCGGGCCGAGATCGCCGGACACCACTTCCCCGCCCACGCCCGTAACCCGCACACCGGTGAGGACCCGGTGACGGCCACCCGGCTCGTCCCGTCCCGCCGCACTGTGAACCCCCGGGGCAGCGCCCTCCACCTGCCCGTCGTCGCCCGACGCCGCTACGTCGAGCCCGTACCGGAGATATGCCGATGACCAGCGCCCTGTCCGTGCCGGCCCTGCCCATCGAGGCCCTCGTCGACCCCGTCAGCGGGATCATCCGCGACGTCGCACCCGTCGAACACCCCACCGGTGCGCCGCCCCGCTACACGGCGATGACCGCCGATGTCGCCGATGCCCGCCGCCTCGGGGCCTGGCCCGCCGACCGCGTCTCGCTCGGCACCACGTTCGGCGACCCCCGGGGCGCGTGGATCGCCGCGGTGGCCGAGGCCGTCGAGCGCTACTGCGGCAACCGCATCCCGCCGCCCGGCCACCTCCAGGAGCCCCGGCGGGCCACCGCCGCCGAACTGGCCGACGAGGGGCACCGCTTCTACGGACCCGGCGCGCTGCCGACGTACGCCCCCTGGCAGTACGGCCGCCCGGGGTTCCCGTACGCCGAACTCACCCCCGACACACCGGCGCTGTGGGCCCGGGCCATGGAGAACGGGGAGCCCTGCTGGGCGCCCGTCGCGCTGACCCACCTCAACTGGCGTCAGGGCGAGCTGCGTTCGCTGCCCCGCACCCACCACCTCAACTATGCGGGTATCGCCACCGGGCAGGGTCTCGACGACGCCGTCGAGCGCGGGCTCCTGGAAGTCGTCGAGCGCGACGCGCTGGAACTGTGGTGGCACCTGGACGGGCCCACCCGGGGCATCGACCCGGCGAGCGTTCCCGGGCTCACCGAGGACCTGGCCGGCTGCGGGCTGGACGTCCATATCGTGGAGATGCCCTCCGAGTTCGCCCCCTGCGTCGCGGCCCTCGTGCGCGATCGCGGGCGCGGCATATACGCGGCGGGGTTCGCCTGCCGGTACGACCCGGCGGAAGCGGCCCGCAAGGCCGTCCTGGAGGCCGTGCACACCTGGGTGTTCACACAGGGAACGGTGGACGCCGACGGGTGGGTGTACCGGGCGGTGGAAGCCGGGATGCTGGCCCGCGGCCTCTACCTCGACCACCGGGCCGACCGGCGCTATCTCGACGACAGCGGACCCGATTTCGCCGCCGTCCGGGACCTCGGCGCCCATGTCCAGGTCTGGCTGGACGACCGGATGGCCCCGCTCGCCCGCCGCTTCACCGAACCCGCTCTGGGCGTCGTCCCGGTCACCGCCATCGCCCCCGGCAGCCGCACCGCACTCGACGCGGCGCTCGCCGCCGGGGGACACCGTGTGATCACGGCGGACCTCACCACGGAGGACGTCGCCGAGACCACTCTGCGCGTCGCCCGTGTGCTGGTCTCCGGACTGATCCCCAACGCCCCGGCGGCCTTCGGCTACTTCGGCTGCCCGCGTTTCGCAGAGGCGGCGCTCACCCGGGGCTGGCGTACCCAACCGCCCTCCGGACCGGAGGACTTCACCCTCGCCCCGCCGCCGCACATGTGAAGGAGCCCGCCACCATGCCCGACACTCCGGACCGATCCGCCGTGCCCGCCTGCGGGGTGGACGCCGCACTGTCCGCCGCACCGGATCTCCTGCGCCGGGCGCTCGCGGCCGCCCGGTCGCCGCGTGTTCCGGAGCTTTCCCCGTACGTTCCGGAGCGCCCGTTCCCCTGGAACGGCCCCGCGCTGCCGCTGTGCGGGAGTCGGAGAGGGAGCAGGCATGGGACGGGATCCGGACACGGGCCCGTGACCGGGAGCGGGCCCGCGTCCGGAGCCGGATCCGAGTCCTGGTCCGGGTCAGGAAGCGGGCCTGTGCCCGGGGCCGGGCTCGACCTCGACCGTGTCCTGCGGCTGTCCCTGGCCGCGCCCACCGGCACACCCGGCCGACTGCGGCCCGTTCCCTCGGCGGGTGCTCTGCATCCGGTGCGCGCCCACCTCCTCCTCGGGCCCGGGTGCTCGCTGCCACCCGGTCGCCACGCCTACGACCCGCGCACCCACCGCGCGCACCTGCGCGGCCCGGCCCCCGACGGCGTACCCCCGGGTGCCCTCGTCGTCCTCACCGTGGCCGCGTCCCGTACCGTCGCCCACTACGGCCATCGGGCCTGGCCGCTGCTCCTGCTGGACGCGGGCCATGCCGCTGCCGCCCTCGCGCTGGCCGGGGCTCCGGGCGCCGATGTGCTGGTCTCCCTCGACGCGGACGGCGCCCTGCTGTCCGCCGCCGCCGGACTGCCCGCCGCCCCGGACTGGCAGGACGTCTGGCCCGGCACCGAGCCGGAACTGCCCCTCGCCGCAATCCGGTTGACGCCTCCGGGTGCGCCCGCGGGCACCGGAGCACCGCTGAGTGCCTGGGCCGCCCTCCCGCGTGCCGGGGCCCCGACACCGCGACCGGGCGCCGACACCGCCCCGCCCCGTGAACTCGCCGCGGCACGGCACCTGTTGCACCGCATCGCCGAAGCACCCGAGCGGCCCGGCGGTACCTGGCACCCGGCCCCACGCCCCGTACAAGTGACCGACGAGGCCCTGGAGGCGCGCCGGAGTGCCCCGCCCGGCGACCTGAACCGCCCGCCCGGCACGGACCTGCTCGTATCGGTCCTGGCCACCGCACGGGCCGCGCGGCCGGACGGCCCCACCTGGACCGCGGCGGTCGGTGGTGACGCCCCGGCCCTGTACGCGGCGGCTCCCGGCCCCCGAGGCCTCCACGTCCTCGCCTCCGGCGACACACGTCCCACCCTCGCCCACTGGGCCGCGCGCCAGCCGTGGATCGGGACCGCAGGCGCGGTACTCCTCGCGCACGGCTGCCCCGAGGACGCCCCGCCCGCCACTGTCCGCAGCAGCCACCTCGTCGCCGGATACGCGGCCGGAACGGCCCAGGCGCACGCCACCGCACGGGGCCTGCGCTCACGCCCCATCGGTTCCTGGCAGCAGGCCGACCTGGGCGCGGCGCTCGGCGACACCCCGGGCCGCGACTGGATCGTGCACGGCCTGGCCCTCGGCGCACCCCCGGCGCCGGCGGCACCGGGCGCGACAACGGTCGCCTCGGCCACGACCGAGGCCACGTCAGCCACGACCGAAGCGACCCCGGCCACAACAGCCACCACCCCACCCACGGCACCCGCCGCCCTCACAGCCCCGCCCGGCCAGGAAGAACGCCCATGATGCTCCACCCCGAACTCCTGCGCGCCGCGCACACCGCGCGCCGCCCGCTCGGCCTCGCCTCGGCACTGCTCGCGGCGGTCACCGCCACCCACCTCACCCAGGCCGTCCTCCTCGCCCTCGTGCTCTCCCGGATCGCCCAGGGGGAGACGGCAGCCCTCGCCCCGCTGCTCGGCGCCGTGATCGCCGTCGTCCTGGTCCGGGCCGCCCTCGGCCGCGCCCAGCGCCTGACCGCCGTCACCGCCGGTGCGACCGTACGGGTGAGGCTGCGCGACACGCTGCTGGAGCGGCTCGGCGCGCTCGGCCCCACCGCGATCACCGGTGCGCGGGCCGGAGCCGTACGGGCCACGCTGGTGGACGGGGTCGAGGGCGTCGACGCGTACATCTCGCGCTACCTGCCCCAGGCCCTCATCACCTGCGCCGTTCCTCCGCTGCTGCTCGTCGCCGTCGCCCTCGTCGAGCCGTACGCGGCCCTCGCCCTCGGCCCCGCCCTGCTGCTCGCCCTCTTCGGGCCGCGCTGGTGGGACCGGCTGCTGGCGCGGCGCGGCAAGGAGCACTGGGACACCTACGAAGCCCTCGCCGCCGACTATCTGGAGGCGCTCCAAGGGATGCCGACGCTGCGCAACGCCGGTGCCGTAGGCCGCGTACGGGAACGGCTGGAGCGGCGGTCGGCCGCCCTCCACCGGAGCACCGTCGCCAAACTCCGGGTCTCGCTCGTCGACACCGGCCTCACCGACCTGGCCGTCCAGGGCGGTACGGTCGCCGCCGTTCTGGTGGCGTGCTCCTCGGCCGCCACCGGCCGTACCGCCGCCACCGGCACGTACCTCCTGCTGCTGCTCGCCTCCGAGTGCTTCCGCCCCGTCCGCGATCTCTCCCGCGAGTGGCACGCGGGCTACCTCGGGGTGTCCGCGGCCGATGGAATCGCCACCCTGCGCACCGCCGAAGCCGCCGTCCCGGACCGGGGCACCGTCACCGCCGCCTGGGGGAACGCGCCCGAAATCCGTTTCGAGGGCGTGCACTTCACGCACCCCGGGAGTGCGCGGCCCGCCCTCGACGGGGTTTCCTTCACCGCCGCCCCCGGGCGCACCACCGCCGTCGTCGGCCCGTCCGGCGCGGGGAAGTCGACCGTGCTGAGCCTGCTGCTGCGGCAACGCGACCCGGACGGCGGACGCGTCACCGTATCCGGGACGGACACCGCCGCGTACACCCTCGCCTCGCTGCGCCGGGGCATCGCCGTGGTCTCGCAGGAGACGTACCTCTTCCACGCCACGATCGCGGAGAACCTGCGCATCGCCCGGCCGGCCGCCACGGACGACCAACTGCGTACCGCCGCCCGCACCGCCGGGATCGACGAGGAGATCGCCCGGCTGCCGGACGGTTACGCCACCCTCGTGGGCGAACGCGGCGCCACGCTCTCCGGCGGACAGCGCCAACGGCTCGCCCTGGCAAGGGCGTTGCTGGCCGATGCCCCGGTACTGATCCTGGACGAGGCCACCAGCGCGGTCGACGAACGCGGTCAGGCGCGCATCGTCCGGGAACTGGCGGCGGCCGGCCGCGGCCGCACCTGCATCGTCGTCGCCCACCGGCTCGACGCCGTACGCCACGCCGACCACATCGTCGTCCTCGACGCGGGCCGGGTCGCCGCGGCGGGCGACCACACCACCCTGCTCGCGGGCGGCGGCGTCTACGCCTCGCTCGTCGCGGCCGGACGCACCGCACAGGAGGAACGCGCCGCATGACTTCGACCCCGCCCCAGGCCCAGGCCCAGGGCCAGACCCCGCCCCAGGCCCAGACCCCCGCCCCGGCAGATCCCGCCCGGCCCTCTGAGCCCGGCCCCAAC
>NZ_JAFEUF010000317.1 GCF_016901035.1 Streptomyces durocortorensis | reverse complement strand
CCCCCCGCCCGCACGGCCGCCTCGGTCAGCCCCCGGCGCCCGGCGCCCGTTCGGATCCGGCGCGGAGCAGCAGCGGTGCCTCCTCCACCGGCCCTGCGCCCACGAACTCCGCGACCGCCGTGGCGGATCCGGGCGGGCGGCCCGAGGAGGGGACGCGCGGCGTCTCGCAGGTGCCCGGCTCGTCGTGCGCGATCGGGGCGCATTGCAGCTCCACGGTCCGCCCGCCCGGCCCCATCAGCGTGATTACGGAACGGAGTTCCTCGCCGGTCGCGTTCCGGTAGTAGACGCGCGCCCAGATCTCGCCTTCCCGGGTCATGACGCAGGTCTGCGCCTCGACGCCCTCCGGTGCGACCAACTCGGGTCCGCACCGGGACGCCGCACCCGAACGTTCAAACGCCGCCCCATCCGAGCGTCCCAACGCCGCCGTGCCCGAATGATCAAACTCCGGCAGGGAACCGCCTTCTGCGCTCATTCCCGATGGCGATTTCGGCAATGTCGAAGAAAGGGCGGCGGGATCATCTCCGGATAGCCAATCAGAAACCTTTGGCCTACGACTTCCTGGCGGTCCGCCAGATGATTTATCGGATACCGGATCAGCCGATACGGCATCCGGAGCAACAGCAGGGTGCGCGGAAGCAACCAGCGGAACGAAGCATCCGCACACCGCGGCTGCCGTGAGACCGATCATGCGGAGATTCATGGTGGCCCCACCTGGCAACTGCGCGGAATTCCTGACGACTGTCCGACGATATCGACGGAATACGCACCGCCGGGGCGCCCGGCACCCGATTACCTCGGATCCTGTCCGGCTCACACTCGTTCGAGTGAGCCGGACACCGGGCTGCCCCCTCCCGAAGCCTCACAAGGTCGGTACGCGAGAGCCTCAGGAGGTCAGTACGCGAGCCGACTGCCGCCGCCCGGGGCGCCCGTGCTCGCCTCGACCAGGGCGTCCAGAACCGCTTCGACATCCGGCAGCCAGGGCGCCGCGGCCACCGGCGCCCCGCCCTTCGCCCGCCCACGCGACACCGGGGCGGCGGCGGAAGCGGAGGTTCCGAGCGGCACCCCACGCCGCTCCCAGCGGACTTGGCCCGCGCCGGTCCGGGACGGCGGCAGGACGAGGTAGCCGCCCTCGCCGTGGAACCGGAGCGAACTGGGCACCCAGTCCTTCGCGTACAGCAGCTCACCGAGCCGTTCCAGGGTGTACGGGGCCACCAGCAGCGACCACCGGGTGGGTGTCGCCACGACCGGGCCCAGCCGCATGCCGAGGGCGTCGAGGGCGCTCAGCGCTCGGGCGCCGGCCACGGCGGGCAGGCTCACCGCGCAGGGAGCGCGGCCGCCGGTCGCCAGTATCACGGGGGCGGTGGGGCGGTTGGTCCACCACCAGCGCACCATGCGCTCGTCCGTGGTGGCCGCCAGCAGGCCGGGGTCGAAGGGGTGTGCGCCCGGTACGGCGCAGTCGGGTTCGGGGCAGGCGCATCCGGGGCCGGCGCTCTCGCCGTGCGGGGCGGCCTGCGCCGTTCCCACTCCGGGGAGCACGGGCCATTGCCATACCGTGGCGCAGGTCAGGGCCGCGTCGAGCCGGGCGGCCCCCTCGTCGCGCCGGAGCCGGAGCCTGCGTCGCCTTCCGAGGATCTCGCGCATGAGCGCTCGTTCCTTTCCGTTGAACGCCGAATCCACATGACAGCACGCGTGCGTGACACCACGTGCGTATCTCTTCGCTGTGCGTACGTGCCCATCAGTTCTGCGGTACGGGGACGGGCGTGCCGTCGATACCGAGCGTGAGCCGAGCCGAGCCGAGTGGAATCGATCCGAATAGAACCGATCTGGGTGGAGCTGAGAGCCGAACCGAGCAGAGTCGAACCGAACTGAGCTGACTGACCGAACGGGGCCGAACTGACCGAGCGACGTCGTGCTGCTCCGGCGGAGTCGTGCGGGTCGAACCGAGCGGGTCGAGCCGGGCCGGCGGTCGCCGGGCGAGGGTGGCCCGCGCCTCGCCTGCCGTCCCTGGTGCGAACCCCACCGTCCGGCGCGGGGTCGTCATCGTCACGGGCTAGGACGCCCGAACCCGCTGCCGGGTTCCTGGGCGATCACAACTGCACCCGCGCATCACCGTTTACGTACCCAGCATGCCCGTGATGACGCTCCTCCGGCGACTTGACCCCGGAGGTACCCCTGTCGGACGGCCCCAGTCGATCGCAAATAGCGTCCATAGGGTGCATTTTTTGGCCAAGTTAACCGACACTGGGAGAGCACGAATCGCCCGGACCCCGAAGGGACAATGCTGGACATCGGGTTACTTGTGCGTGTACATGTGGATGCATTGATAGTGGCGCAGAATCACATGGGGGTTTGCGATGCTATTCGACGAATCACACCGGTCGGAAAGCTGGCTGCCATGAGCGCCCCACACCTGCCGAAAGTGGCTGGAATCGATCCAGAGGTTCCGGTTTCAACGCACACTTCCGCGCCCCTGACGGAGGTCCCGGGACCGCCCGGAGCCTTCATCCAGGACCGTCTGGCGGGCTGGGTCTCGGACCTCACCACCCTGCACGAACTCACCGAGCGGCTGGCCGGGACGAGCACCCTCGACACCGCCCTGGACGAGCTGCTGCACGCCGGAGCCGCCCTCGTCGGCGCCCGCCGCGGACTTCTCGTTCTGGAACCGGCGAACGGCCAGGGCCCCTCCACCACCCTCGGCCTCGGGCTCACCCACGCCGAGCTCGGGTACTTCGAGACCGTGCCGCGCGCGGCCACCGGCCTGGGCCGCGTCCTCGACGGGCTGCCGGACACCGCCGACGGGGTCGCCGGCCCCGACCTGCTCGGCGAACCGGACCTGGACCCCCGGCACCGCGAGGTCGCCACCCGGCTCGGCTACGCCGCGAGCTACGCCCTCCCCCTCGCCTCCGAGGCGGCCGGGCGCTTGGGCGCGGCGCTCTGGCTCTACGACGAACCGGCTGAGCCCGCGCAGAAGCAGCGCCACCTCGCCGGCCTCTACGCGCGCTACGCCACCGAGCACCTGGCCCGCCTGATCGAACTGGAGCGCGCCCGCGCGGACGTCGCCGCCGTCGCCGAGGAACTGCTGCCGAGCCGGCTCCCCCGGATTCCCGGCGTCCGGCTCGCCGCCCGGCACCGCACCGGCCCCCAGGGGGGCGGCGACTGGTACGACGCGCTGCCGCTGCCCGATCGCACGCTCGGCCTCGCCGTCGGCTCCGTGGGCGGGTCCGGGCCGAGCGCGATGGCCGCGATGGGCCGGCTCCGCGCCAGCCTGCGGGCGTATGCGGTGATGGAGGGCGAGGACCCCGTCGCCGTACTCTCCGACCTGGAACTGCTGCTGCGGCTCACCGAACCCGCGCGGACCGCGACCGCCCTGTTCGCCTACTGCGAGCCCGCCGCCCGCAAGGTCGTGCTGGCCGGGGCCGGGCACACCCCGCCGCTGATCCTCGGCGAGCGGCGCTGCGAGTACGTCGAGACCACGCTCTCCGCCCCGCTCGGGATGCTCGCCTGCTGGGAGGCGCCGAGCGTGGAGTTCAGCCCCGCGCCCGGCGAGACGGTGCTGCTGTACACGGACGGGCTGCTGCGCCGGACCGGGGACGCGATGGACCGCGCCTTCGCCCGGCTGCACTCCGCCGCCGCCTCCGTGCCGAAGGCGGACCGGCACGATCCGGCGGCCGTGACCGACCACGTCCTGCGCACGATGCTCCCCGACGGCCTCGACCGGAGCGACTCCACCGAGGACGTCGTGATCCTCGCCGCCCACTTCGACTGACCGCTCGACCGGGCCCGCGGGCACCTCTCGGCCGGCCCCCGACAGCAACCCGACCGCCCCTCGGCCGCCCGTGTGACGCCCTCCCCGACGCTCTCTCCGGTAACAGGTCCTTCGACCCTGGGCCCCCTTCCGTACGCCCGTACGATGGGTGATGGTCCAGTGTCGTATCAAGGAGAGACAAATCGTGTCTGAGGAGCTCATTCCGGAGAACCCGGAGCAGGAGACCGAAGAGAACGAAGCGGCGGAACCGGTCAAGCAGCGGAAGAACGGCCTGTACCCGGCCGTCTCCGACGAGCTCGCCGACAACATGAAGTCGGGCTGGGCCGACACGGAACTGCACGACCTCCAGCCGATCGCCCAGGCCGAGCACACCGCCGCCCGGCGTACCGCGCTCTCCGCGCGCTTCCCCGGCGAGCGCCTGGTCATTCCCGCGGGCAACCTGAAGACCCGCTCCAACGACACCGAGTACGCCTTCCGCGCCTCCACCGAGTACGCGTACCTCACCGGTGACCAGACCCAGGACGGCGTCCTCGTCCTGGAGCCGACCGGCGACACCGGCCACGAGGCCACCATCTACCTGCTGCCGCGCTCCAACCGCGAGAACGGCGAGTTCTGGCTCGACGGCCAGGGCGAGCTGTGGGTCGGCCGCCGCAACTCCCTCACCGAGGCCGAGCAGCTGCTGGGCGTCCCCGCGAAGGACGTCCGCGAGCTGCCCGCCGCGCTGGCCGAGGCCACCGGCCCGGTCCGGAACGTCCGCGGCCACGATGCCGCCATCGAGGCCGCCCTCACCGACAAGGTCACCGCGGAGCGCGACGAGGAGCTGCGCGTCCACCTCTCCGAGGCCCGCCTGGTGAAGGACGCCTTCGAGATCGCCGAGCTGCAGAAGGCGTGCGACGCCACCGCGCGCGGCTTCGAGGACGTCGTGAAGAGCCTCGACAAGGCCGAGGCGACCAGCGAGCGCTTCATCGAGGGCACGTTCTTCCTGCGCGCCCGCATCGAGGGCAACGACATCGGCTACGGCTCGATCTGCGCCGCGGGGCCGCACGCCACCACCCTGCACTGGGTCCGCAACGACGGCGCCGTCCGCGCGGGCGAGCTGCTGCTCCTCGACGCCGGCGTCGAGACCAACGACCTCTACACCGCCGACGTGACGCGCACCCTGCCGATCAACGGCACGTTCTCGCCGCTCCAGCGCAAGATCTACGACGCGGTGTACGAGGCCCAGGAGGCGGGCATCGCCGCCGTGAAGCCCGGTGCCGACTACCGCGACTTCCACGACGCCGCGCAGCGCGTGCTCGCCGAGAAGCTCGTCGAGTGGGGCCTGCTGGGCGACCTGTCCGTGGACAAGGTCCTGGAGCTGGGCCTCCAGCGCCGCTGGACCCTGCACGGCACCGGCCACATGCTCGGCATGGACGTCCACGACTGCGCCGCCGCGCGCACCGAGACGTACGTCAACGGCACGCTGGAGCCGGGCGTCTGCCTGACGGTCGAGCCTGGTCTGTACTTCCAGGCCGACGACCTGACCGTGCCCGAGGAGTACCGGGGCATCGGCGTCCGGATCGAGGACGACATCCTGGTCACCGAGGACGGCAACCGGAACCTCTCCGACTCGCTGCCGCGCCGGGCGGACGAGGTCGAGGCCTGGATGGCGCAGCTGAAGGGCTGACCCCTCCCGTAGGAAACGCGCCGGGGCGCGCCGCTCACTACACCGTGAGCAGCGCGCCCTCGCGCCATTTCAGGACCTTGTCGAAGCTGACCACCGCGCCGTGGCCCGGCCGGTTGCCGAACTGGACGTGGTCGGAGAGCTGCTGGATGAGGTCGAGACCCCGTCCGCTCTCGGCTTCGGATTGTGGGTAATGCGCGGCTGGGCGAAGCGCGCGCCGGGCGGGAAAGCCCGGCCCCGAGTCACTGACCTCGATACGGCATTTCTCGCCGTCCAGATAGGCCGTGACCCGGTACTGCCCGGAGTCCGCGGAAGGGCGTCCGTACCCGGAATCCCCCGGCTCCCCGAGAACCGTCCGATCGCCGCCGTGCTCGACGGCGTTCGCACAGGCCTCGCTGAGCGCGACCGACAGGTCGAAGGAGATGTCCGGATCCACCCCTGCGGTTTCCATGGTGCCGAGCAGAAAACGACGGGCGAGCGGAACGCTCGCAGCTTCGCGCCGCAAATGGAGAGACCACCAGATGCTCATCTTCCAGCCTCCTGGCTGCGGCTCGACGTATCGATACGTATTGCCGCCCTCGGCACTTCGTAAGCACGGATCGGGTGGGAGAGCCCTCGTTCGGCGGATGTGGATATTTGGCCGGCCGGTGTATGGACCGGTCCGGCCGCAGGTCACAGGGGCCGTACCGGCGACCGGAAGCGCGCGCCCCCGGTCCGTACATCCCCCACGAACAGGCGCAACAAGCACGGTTGGGGACGGAGCCTGATCTTCCGGACCTGCCGTACGGCGCACGGGGGTGCAGTGCGATGATGTCCCGGCCATGTCCACGCCTCTCGCACGCGCCGGAGCCGGTCTGCGGCTCATGAGGGCCGCGGTGTTCACCGCGGTCTGCGTCGTGCTGTCCGCGGCCGGGCACACGCTCGCCGCCGGTACGGCCGTCCCCGCGTGGACGTTGCTCGCCGGATTCCTCGGCGTCCTCGCCGTCGCCACCCTCCTCGCCGGACGGGAACGTTCCCTTCCGGCCATCGTGGGCGCGCTGGCCGGCGGGCAGATCCTCCTGCACGTGCTCTTCGCGTACGGCAGCCACGGCGGCGCCCCGGCCGGCGCCCCCCCCCCCCCCGGCGGCGCCCCCCCCCCCCCCCACGCCCTGGAGAACGCCGTGCGGCCCGGAAGGATGCGCCGTACGGGTGACATACACCCGACAGTATGAATCTCAGT
>NZ_JAFEUF010000316.1 GCF_016901035.1 Streptomyces durocortorensis | reverse complement strand
GGCCTTGGGCATGGGTGGGTCGGGCTTGGGTGCGGGCTGCGGGACGTCGTCCTTGTCGCCCGCGAGGGCGCGGACCGGGTCGACGACACCCCATCCGACGAACGGGTCATGGCCGGTGATGGACCGTTCGGCGGTCTGCTCGATCCGCGCGATGATCTCGGCGGGCTTCCAGGCCGGGTACTTGGCGACGAGGAGGGCGGCCACTCCGGCGACGTACGGGGCGGAGAAGCTGGTGCCGTTGTCGGTGCACTGTCCGAACCCCGGCACGGTGGAGACGATGTCGACGCCCGGTGCGGCGACTCCGACGAACTCGCCGGACTGCGAGAAGGCGGCCCGTTCGTTGTTGCGGTCGGAGGAGGCGACGGCGAGGACTCCGTCGAAGGCCGCCGGGTAGGTGTCCTTCTGCTTGCCGTCGATGCCGTCGTTGCCCGCGGACGCGACGACCACGATGCCCGCCCCGACCGCCCGTGCCACCGCTCTGCCGAGGGGCGAGTCGGCGGTCAGCGGTTTGGTGGTGTCCTGCGAGATGTTGATGACGTCGGCCTTCTTGGCGATCGCGTGGTCGATCGCGGTGGCCATGGTGGTGTCCTTGCCGCTGTTCTTCTCGTCGTTCTGCCGGATCGGGATGATGGTGGCCTCGGGAGCCAGACCCACGAATCCGGTGCCCTTGGCGGGGCGTGCGGCGATGATGCCGGCGACCTTCGTGCCGTGGCCGATCGTGTCGCCGGTGCCGTCCGCCTTGCCGCCCTTGAGGAGGTTGCGTCCGGCACGTGCGTCGACGGCCGGCTTGAGCTGCGGATTGGCGTTGTCCACGCCGGTGTCGATGACCGCGACCCGGACGCCCTTGCCCTTGGTGTCCTGCCACAGCTCGTCGAGCAGGACGCGCTGGAGCGACCAGGGCCGCCCCTCGAACTGCTTCTTCATCGGGAAGGTGCACTCGCCGGTGCCGTCGATCCCGAGGCCCGCGGCACCCGGTCCTTCGGCGGCGTAGGCGGCGTGCGGCACGGCCAGGACCGCCAGTGCGGCGGCGGCCACCACCGGCAGCCGAGCGGTCATCCGGTCCAACATCTGTCCCTCTCCCCCGAGTTGTACGGTAGCGCGCGTGCGGCTCGTCGGCCGGTCAGGAACCCTGCGGCTGGCGGGCGCTGTTGGTGTCGAGCCGCGGCCCCTTGGACAGCCAGTCCGACCACTCGATCGGGACGAGCGCGGGTGTCACCTTCTCGTAGCCGAGGCGGATCTGGGCCTGGCTGGGCTCGGGCCGGCCGTCCTGGGTCTTCTGGCCTCCGGTGCCGATGTCGGAGCGCTCGGCGTCGCTGTCGCCGTTGGCCTGCACGGCGTACCGCAGTCCGGTGTCGGTGATCAGGAACAGCGAGCCGTCCGGCCGTGTCTGGCCGGTGCGCATCTGTGTGTAGAGGAGACCGCTGCCCGGGGTGACGTAGGTGCTGGTGCCGCCGGCGTTGATGTCGGCCGGATAAGCGGTGCCGGCCCAGGTGGTCAGCGTGGTGCGGCCGCGCTCGTCGACCTTGGTGAGCACATTGCAGACGGTGTCCCGACTGCCTTCGCCGCCGGCCGAGTTGACCTGCTTCGCCCTTCGATCCGGCCAGCGCGCGCCCTGCCCGGCGAACGTCGAGCCGTCCGGTACGAAGTCCTGGAGGCCGACCGCGCGCGCCTCGCTGTTGAGGTTCAGCTCGGCGGTCTGCGGCGAGTTGATGAGCAGCCAGGCGGTGAACTCGGAGATCGGCTGGACCTTGCGCTCCAGGACCACGTAGTGCTGGGTGCCTTCTCCGGTAAGGGTCTTGAGCACCATGCCGATCCGGTTCTCCTCGGCGGAGAGCTGTCCCTGGACGCCGGCCGGGGCGCCGATGTCACCGGGAATCTGCGGGAAGGCCACCGGGCTGCCCTCGTGGAGGGTCGCGAGCCAGTCGTCGGTGACGGACTGCGGTGTGCGGCTGCCGACGAGCGCGTTGGTGAGGAAGCCGTTGTCGGCGGCGGTCTCGTTCACCAGGTACTTGGTGCCGGTCGCGTCGACGAGGTAGCGGGCCTTGCCCTTCTGGCCCTGGACGTACAGCACCTGCCCGCCGCTGAGCTGCTTCTTGCCCTCGGTGAGCTTGTTGTCGCGGCCGGCGAAGACGAAGGCCGCCTTCTGCACGGTGTTGCCCTTGCCGCCCGGCTGTACGCAGACGGCCCAGCGCTTGGCGGCGCCGGCGTCGGTCGACTCCGGCAGCCGGTCCGGCGCGTACGGAATGCCGAGGATCGGGCCGCGCGGCGGCTTGCCCGAGTCCAGGATGTTGTCGGCGACCTGGATGACGCCGAACTCCTGCGGAGTGAGCAGGAGCCGGGCCGAGGCGAGGTTGAGCACGGGGTGGAGGAGGTTCTTGCGGTCCTTGCCCTTGCCGGTCGGAAGCACCACGTAACGGGTGGTGGACTTCTTGCCGACGATCACCTTGGATCCGGCCTTGTCCCAGTCCTTGGGAGCGGTCGGCTTGAACATGCCCCAGGCGCCGAACCCCGCCAGCACCAGCGCACCGACGATCAGGCTGGGAACGACGGCGCGCAACGGCCGCGGAGCGCCTTCCTCGGTACCGGTGGCCGACGGTTGGAGGAATGCGGCGACCGTGCGCTTCTTCGCAAAGGTGTACGCGTTGAGCTCGTCCCGCCGTGATGCCATGACTCTGTCTGTCTCCCGTGTCTCCCCGCGCGGCCGGGAAGCGGGCGATGCCGTCGTTCCCGTGCCGGACCCCGGATGCCGGATCCTGCTGCCGGACCGGCCCCTACTATGCCTGCTGATGCCCGGCCGCGGTGGGCCGGGTAGGGTGATCCAGCCCCCAAGCCCCCGGCGGGGCAGGGGCGATCGGGTTGACTTGGGGCCTTACGAACGGGGGAATGCCGGAATGATGGCATCCGCAACGCGGACACGTCAGGCCGGGCGCAGGGCCTCCTCGGGGGTCCGGGGAGCAGGGGCGCCACCGGGGGGACGCCGGGGTTCCGGCTCCGCCGCCCGGGGCCCGTCAGTCACTCCGGGCGGGACCGCCACAGGGTCCGCCCCACGGCTGGACGGACGTGCCGGACAGTTCGGCCTGTTCCGATTGCAACAGCTCGTACTCATCGAAATCGCCGCCGGTCTGCTGCTCACCGCCTGGGTGATCGACCCGCTGATGCTCGCCCCGGCCGG
The DNA here is from genome assembly GCF_016901035.1 of Streptomyces durocortorensis. Classification (GTDB taxonomy): domain Bacteria; phylum Actinomycetota; class Actinomycetes; order Streptomycetales; family Streptomycetaceae; genus Streptomyces; species Streptomyces durocortorensis. The sequence goes on along the minus strand of NZ_JAFEUF010000316.1, from coordinate 3,508 downwards.
GGTGGTCGCCGCGGTACTGGTGCTGCTGGCCGTGGTCCGCAGGCACCGCCGGTCGCTGCCGGAGTGGCTGAGCACCGTCATCGCGCTGCGGGCCCGTACCCGCCGGGCGGCCTCGTTGATCCTGCCCCCGGACACCGAGCCGGGGCTCGCGCCGGCCGTCGAGTGCGATCCGGCGCTGCGCACGCATTCCTTCAGCGACGGCGACCGGCGGCCGGTCGGGATCATCGGCGACGGTACGTTCGTCACGACGGTCGTGCAGGTCGAGTCGGACGCCACCGCCCTGCGGCCCGACCGCTCGGCCCACCCGCTGCCGTTGGCGCTGATCCGGGACGTGCTGGAGGTCGACGGCATCCGGCTGGAGTCCGCGCAGGTCGTCCAGCACACCCAGCCCGCTCCCGCCCCGCACCTCCCGCCGCAGTCCGTCGCGGCGCGCAACTACGCGCCGTTGCAGGCCCAGACCGGTTCCCCGGCGCTGCGGATCACCTGGATCGCCCTGAAGGTCGACCCGGAGCTGTGCCCGGAGGCCGTGGAGGCGCGCGGCGGCGGCATCGTCGGCGCGCAGAAGTGCGCGGTACGGGTGGCGGACCAGTTGGCGAGCCGGCTCACCGGCGCGGGATTCCGGGCGACGGTGCTCACCGAGCAGGAGCTGACGTCCGCCATCGCCACGTCGGCCTGCGTCAGTCCGATGGCGATGACGCACGCCAGCCGCGCCGAGACGCCCGGCCGGCGGACGCAGGAGACGGCGCGCACCTGGCGCTGCGACGACCGGCGGCACACCACCTACTGGGTGGCGCGCTGGCCGCAGTTGGGCGGCGGCGGTGCGTCGATGCCGCAGCTCGTGGCGCTGCTCACCTCGCTCCCGGCGCTGGCCACCACCTTCAGCCTGACGCTCGCGCGGGGCGACCGCTCCGAGGTCTCGGTCACCGGCCATGTCCGGATCACCGGCCGCAGCGATGAGGAACTCGTCGCCGCACGACATGAGTTGGAGCGCACCGCACGCGGCGTGAAGACGTCCCTGGTGCGGCTGGACCGCGAACAGCTGCCCGGCGTCCTCGCCACGCTGCCGCTGGGCGGAACCCGCTGATGCCGACGACGAAGACGTACGGGAGCAGGTACTGATGTCCACTCCGACGAGGCCCACCCGGCCGGGCGGCCCCGCCCGGCGCGGTTTCGGGCTGATCGGCCCCCGCCGCGGCCGTCACGCGGTCTCCCTCGACGAGCTGGCCTCGCTGGGGCTGCCGGTGGGCGACGACGGCACGGTGATCGGGGTCGACGCCGAGGGCCGCCCCGCCGTTCTCGGCATCAACCGGCCCACCCCGTACGAGGTCACTCTGATCGGCGGCATCTGGACCGCGCAGGTCCTGGCGCTGCGCGCCGCCGCGACGGGCGCCCGGATCGCGGTGGAGACGGGCCGGGCCCAGGCCTGGACCTCGCTCGCGCAGGCGGCGGGCGGCGGGCAGCCGTGCATCTCGCTGCACGACGTCGGCCGCGTGCCGCCGCAGGGTGCCTCAGCCGGTTCGCCGGTGGTCGTGATCCGCGACTGCGGGATGCGGCCGCCGCGCGGCCGGGTGGTGTCGGGGCCGTGGCAGTCCGTGGTGACGCTGCTCCCCTATCTCAGCCCGGTGGCTCCGCGGCTGATGAAGAAGTCGGCGCTGGTCGGCATCCAGCGGGTCTCTCCGGACGAGGCGGCGCAGATCGGCCGCATCATGAACCTCTCGCCGGCCGAGGCCCAGGCGCTGTCCACCCTGGCCGACGGCGTCACCCTGTGGTGCTCGGACCGGGACCGCCAGTTCGTCATGACCCAGGCCACGGACGCCGAATCCGGGCTGCTGGGCGCCGCGCGCCGGATGGACTGAGCGGTCCCGGGCCGCCGCTCCGGCCCGGAGACGCTCCCCCTCTCCCCGATCGACATGTGCGGGTCCTGTGGGGAACTTTGCGCACGTGTGCCGCTCTTGGCCCGTTCTCGTACCGTCCCTGTTCACTCCTGGTCGGCCGGTGACGTAACGGACAGGTTGAGCGATGCCGAACGCCCTGCCTGAGTTCACCGGATGGCGATTAGGGTGGGTGGGGCGCGGCAGAGGAAACCTGCGAGCAGGTGATGCGCGTCGCAAGGGGGAGAGCCGGGCGGACCGGTACATCGGGAACGGTCGCCCCCACCCACCACGGCACAAGGGTGCTCGACCACACCAGGAGGCAAAGTGAACGGCGATCGGGACGAGATCCGCGGCGGATGGGACCTGCCCGTCGACGAGTCGTCCGACGCGGATCCCGCCGAGATGACGGGTGAGTTCACCATCGACTACACCCCTCCCGCCTGGTACACGCAGAACGCGGCGGGGGACTCATCGGGGGGAGCGGGCTCGCACCTGGCGCCCCCTCCGCCGCCGGTCGGGGCGCCCGTGGCCGCGCCCGACCTGTCGGCGCCGCCCGGCGGCTTCGACCCCAACTGGGCGCCCGTACCGCCGGCACCGGCCGAGCCGGTCACCCCTGCGGCTCCGGAGGCCCCGGCCTCCCCCGCACCGGTCGCTCCCGCCGTGCCGGCCGCCTCCGTCCCACCGGTCTCACCTGCCGCACCGGAGACGCCGCACGCGCAGACTCCGCACACGCAGACTCCGGCCGCGCCGGCTCCGAGCGCTCCGGCTGTTCCAGCCGCTTCGGCCGGGCAGAGCGGGGATGCCGGTCCGTTCGGCGGCGGCGATGTGGAGAGCGGCGCGACGATGCGCTTCTCGCCCGCCGCGCTCAAGCGGGAGATCGCGGAGCGCGAGGCGGAGGCCAAGGCCGGGTCCGCGTCCGGGGCCTCCGCTCAGACCGGTTCCGAGTCCGGTTCCGGACCTGCCGCTGAAGGCGCGGCCGACGCCGGGGCGAAGGGCGAGGCGAAGGCCGACTCCCCCGCCTCAGGTGCAGACGTCGAGGAGGCGTCCCCGTCCGGTACGTCCTCCGAGCCGGCCGCCTCCCTTTCCGCGCCCGGCGACCCGGACTCCGCGGTCTCCTCCCGTACGGACCGTACGGACGCGGGCGCCACGGATTCCGAGGGCGGTGACACGGCCGGGGCGAGCGCCGACAAGGCCTCGGGGCCCGTAGACGTAACGGCCGCCGACGCTGTCCCGGGGTCGGGCACCCAGGACGTCGTACCGCAGCAGGCCGCCGGTCCCCAGGACGCAGCCCCGCAGGACGCGCCGCCGCCGGCTGCCGAGGTCCCGCAGGCCGCCGCCGCACCGGTGCCGTGGTCGCCGCCCGCGCAGGGCGGTGCGCTGCCGCCGCTGCCGCCCGCCTTCCAGCCGGCCACTCCGGCCCCCTCAGCACCGCAGCCCGCGGCGCAGTGGCCCGGTGCCGCCCCGGCCAACGAGGCGCCCGGCGGCTACGGCTTCCCGCAGGCGGCCCAGGCGCCGCAGGCACCTCAGCCTCCGCAGGCGCTCCAGCCGCCTACGCCCCAGACACCTCAGCCGCCGCACCAGCAGCAGCCGTTCCCCGGTCAGCGCGGCCACCCCGGCGCCGGCCCCGGCGCACC
>NZ_JAFEUF010000315.1 GCF_016901035.1 Streptomyces durocortorensis | reverse complement strand
CGGCGACGGCTCGCAGATCGTGCCCCCCGCCGACGGCGAGATCGCGGCCGCCATCGCCGCGGTCGGCCCGCTGGCGGGCGTCGTACGCCCCGAGGGCGGCTGGGAGACCCTCGGTGAGGAGGTCCTGGACGCGTACCTCGCCCGTACGGACGCGGTCCTGGCCGCCGACAGCCCCCGTACCGCGCGCACGGTCTACACGGCGATGCACGGCGTCGGCACCTCGGTGCTGACGGCGGCGTTCGCCCGCGCCGGGTTCCCGGAGCCGGTCCTCGTCACCGAGCAGGCCGAGCCCGACCCGGCGTTCCCCACCGTCGCCTTCCCCAACCCGGAAGAGCCCGGCGCGATGGATCTCGCGTTCGCCACCGCGCGCCGGGCGGCCCCGGACCTGATCATCGCCAACGACCCGGACGCGGACCGCTGCGCGGTCGCCGTGCCGGACACCGCCACGGAGGGCGGCTGGCGGATGCTGCGCGGCGACGAGGTGGGCGCGCTGCTCGCCGCGCACCTGGTGGAGCGGGGCGCCACCGGCGTCTTCGCCGAGTCGATCGTGTCGTCGTCACTGCTCGGCCGGATCGCCGAGAAGGCGGGCCTCGGTTACGAGGAGACGCTGACGGGCTTCAAGTGGATCGCCCGGGTGGACGGCCTGCGGTACGGCTACGAGGAGGCGCTCGGCTACTGCGTCGACCCCGAGGGCGTCCGCGACAAGGACGGCATCACCGCCGCCCTGCTCGTCGCCGAGCTGGCCTCCGCACTCAAGGAGCAGGGCCGTACGCTGCTGGACCTGCTGGACGATCTGGCGCTCGCCCACGGGCTGCACGCCACCGACCAGCTCTCGGTGCGGGTGGAGGACCTGACGGTCATCGCGGACGCCATGGCCCGGCTCCGCGAGCAGCCCCCGACCGCCCTGGCCGGTCTCGCGGTCACCTCGGCCGAGGACCTGTCGCAGGGCACGGACAAGCTGCCGCCCACCGACGGGCTGCGCTACCACCTGGAGGGCGCCCGGGTGATCGTCCGTCCGAGCGGCACCGAACCGAAGCTGAAGTGCTATCTGGAGGTCGTCGTCCCGGTGGCGGACCGGGCCGGGCTGCCCGCCGCGCGGGCCCGGGGAGCCGAACTGCTCGCCGGGATCAAGCGGGACCTGGCGACGGCGGCGGGCATCTGACGGACCGCTCCCCCACACGCCGAAGGGCCGGCCCCCACCCGGGGTGCCGGCCCTTTCGGCGTCCTTGTGGCGTCGGCCTCAGCCCACCGCCACCAGGACCACCAGCAGGACGACCCCCGCGACGGCCGGCGCGATCACCTCGTACGCCCAGCGCACCGAGCCCCGGTCCGTGCCCTCCGGGGTCGTGTCACCGGCCCGCTCGGCGATGTCCCGCAGATCGCGGACGGTCTGGTCGGCCGAGCCCGTGCGCCCGGCGGAGTCGTGGACGTCGGCGCTGACCGACGTACGGCCGTAGGGGTCGTCGTGCGCCGCACGGGCCGCCGTGCGCGCCGCGCGCTTGCGGGCGCGCAGGGAGACGGGGATCGCCCACAGCTGGTACTTCGTGCCGTCCTGGGCGAGCAGTTCGGAGGAGTACGAGGCCCGTACGTCGGCGACCTCGGTCCAGGGGAGCTGGATCGTCCGGAACGGGTTGCGGACCCGGATGCGCTCGTCGTTCGCGAAGACGGCGGGCCGCAGGGTGAACGCCACGACCAGCGGCACCACGAGGAGCAGCGCGGCCAGCGCGAGCCACGGCGTCCGCCCCTCGCCCCGGATCATGGCGTCCCCGGCCATCCAGGCGATCAGCAGGAGCAGCAGCGACCCGCAGACCAGCGCGGCCACGGAACGGTAGGTCCGGTCGGCGTGGGGCGGCTCTGCGGGAGGTGTGGGGCTCGTCATGGGGCCGATTCTGCCCGATGGGCGTCCGGCCCGGCGGAGCGCCCGCCCGCGCTCGCGCCCCGGGGTCGGAACGCACGGATCGCCCGGCCCCCTGTACAGGTCGCTACGCGCGTAGATATGCTCCTCTGGTGACCATGCCCACCACTGCTCCCGCATTCGCCGACGCGACCGCGTCCGACAGTGCGCTGCGCCGCTTCCTGTTCGGGTTGCCCGGCGTCGACGCCGTCGGCCTCGAAGCGCGCGCCGCCGCCCTCGGAACCCGTTCGATCAAGACGACGGCCAAGGCGTACGCCATCGATCTCGCCATCTCGATGATCGACCTGACGACGCTGGAAGGCGCGGACACCCCGGGCAAGGTCCGGGCTCTCGCCGCCAAGGCCGTCAACCCCGACCCGACCGACCGCACGACCCCGCGCACCGCGGCCGTCTGCGTCTACCCCGACATGGCCGCCACCGCCGCCGCCGCGGTCGCCGGCTCCGGTGTGAAGGTGGCGTCCGTGGCGACCGCCTTCCCGGCGGGCCGTGCCGCGCTGGACGTCAAGCTCGCGGACGTCCGCGACGCCGTGGCGGCCGGGGCCGACGAGATCGACATGGTGATCGACCGGGGGGCGTTCCTCTCCGGCCGGTTCCTGAAGGTCTACGAGGAGATCGTGGCCGTGAAGGCCGAGTGCGGCGAGGCCCGCCTCAAGGTGATCTTCGAGACCGGCGAGCTGTCCACGTACGACAACATCCGCCGGGCGTCCTGGATCGGGATGCTGGCGGGCGCGGACTTCATCAAGACCTCGACCGGCAAGGTGGCCACCAACGCCACCCCCGCCAACACCCTCCTCATGCTGGAGGCGGTCCGGGACTTCCGGGCGGCCACCGGCGTACAGATCGGTGTGAAGCCGGCCGGCGGGATCCGCACCACCAAGGACGCGGTCAAGTTCCTCGTCCTGGTGAACGAGACGGCGGGCGAGGACTGGCTGGACCCGCACTGGTTCCGGTTCGGCGCGTCCAGCCTGCTCAACGACCTGCTGATGCAGCGCCAGAAGCTCAGCACCGGCCGTTACTCCGGCCCCGATTACGTGACGGTGGACTGATAGCCATGGCATCCGCATTCGAGTACGCACCGGCGCCGGAGTCGCGTTCCGTCGTCGACATCGCCCCGTCGTACGGGCTGTTCATCGACGGCGAGTTCACCGAGGCCGCCGACGGCAAGGTCTTCAAGACCGTCTCGCCGAGCAGCGAGGAGGTCCTCTCCGAGGTCGCGCAGGCGGGCGCGGCGGACGTGGACCGGGCCGTGAAGGCGGCACGGAAGGCGTTCGAGAAGTGGTCGGCGCTGCCCGGCTCCGAGCGCGCCAAGTACCTGTTCCGGATCGCCCGGATCATCCAGGAGCGCAGCCGCGAGCTGGCCGTTCTGGAGACCCTGGACAACGGCAAGCCGATCAAGGAGACGCGCGACGCGGACCTCCCGCTGGTCGCCGCGCACTTCTTCTACTACGCGGGCTGGGCCGACAAGCTGGACCACGCGGGGTACGGGGCGAACCCCCGGCCGCTGGGTGTGGCGGGCCAGGTCATCCCGTGGAACTTCCCGCTGCTGATGCTCGCGTGGAAGATCGCCCCGGCGCTCGCCACCGGCAACACGCTGGTCCTGAAGCCCGCCGAGACGACGCCGCTGAGCGCGCTCTTCTTCGCGGACATCTGCCGCCAGGCGGGACTCCCTAAGGGCGTCGTCAACATCCTCACGGGCTACGGGGACGCGGGCGAGGCACTCGTCACGCACCCGGACGTCAACAAGGTCGCCTTCACCGGTTCGACCGCCGTCGGCAAGGCCATCGCCCGCTCGGTCGCGGGTACGGACAAGAAGGTCACCCTGGAGCTGGGCGGCAAGGGCGCGAACATCGTGTTCGACGACGCCCCGATCGACCAGGCCGTCGAGGGCATCGTCACCGGGATCTTCTTCAACCAGGGCCAGGTCTGCTGTGCGGGCTCCCGGCTGCTGGTCCAGGAGTCGGTCCAGGACGAGGTGCTGGACGCGCTCAAGCGCCGTCTCTCGACCCTCCGCCTCGGCGACCCGCTGGACAAGAACACCGACATCGGCGCGATCAACTCCGCCGAGCAGCTCGCCCGGATCACCTCCCTGGTCGAGACGGGCGAGGCGGAGGGCGCGGAGCGCTGGAGCGCACCGTGCGAACTGCCGTCCTCCGGTTACTGGTTCGCGCCGACCCTCTTCACGAATGTCACCCAGGCGCACACGGTCGCCCGTGACGAGATCTTCGGCCCGGTCCTCTCCGTGCTCTCGTTCCGCACCCCGGACGAGGCGGTCGCCAAGGCCAACAACAGTCAGTACGGCCTCTCGGCCGGCATCTGGACGGAGAAGGGCTCCCGCATCCTCGCGGTGGCCAACAAGCTCCGCGCGGGCGTCGTCTGGGCCAACACGTTCAACAAGTTCGACCCGACGTCGCCCTTCGGTGGCTACAAGGAGTCGGGCTACGGCCGCGAGGGCGGCCGCCACGGCCTGGAGGCGTACCTCGATGTCTGAGAACAACCGTCTTGGCGTCTTCAAGACCTACAAGCTGTACGTCGGGGGCAAGTTCCCCCGCTCCGAGAGCGGCCGGGTGTACGAGGTGACCGACTCCAAGGGCCAGTGGCTGGCGAACGCGCCGCAGTCCTCCCGCAAGGACGCCCGCGACGCGGTCGTGGCCGCGCGGAAGGCGTTCGGCGGCTGGTCGGGCGCGACCGCGTACAACCGCGGCCAGGTCCTCTACCGCGTCGCGGAGATGCTGGAGGGCCGCAAGGAGCAGTTCGTCCGCGAGGTGGCCGCCTCCGAGGGGCTGTCGAAGTCCAAGGCGGCGGCCGTCGTGGACGCGGCGATCGACCGCTGGGTCTGGTACGCGGGCTGGACCGACAAGATCGGGCAGATCTCCGGCGGGGCCAACCCGGTCGCGGGCCCGTTCTTCAACCTCTCCACCCCCGAGCCGACGGGCGTCGTCGCGGTCCTCGCACCGCAGAAGTCGTCGTTCCTCGGCCTGGTCTCGGTGATCGCCCCGGTGATCGCGACCGGCAACACGGCGGTCGTCATCGCCTCCGCCGACGCCCCGCTGCCCGCGCTGTCGCTGGGTGAGGTGCTGGCCACCTCGGACGTACCCGGCGGTGTGGTCAACATCCTGTCGGGCGTCACGGCGGAGATCGCCGCGCCGCTCGCCGCCCACCAGGACGTCAACGCGATCGACCTGACCGGCGCGGACGCCGCGCTGGCGAAGGAGCTGGAGATCGCGGCGGCCGACAACCTGAAGCGCGTCCTGCGTCCACAGCCTGTGGACGCGGACAGCGCGTCCGACTCCGAGGACTGGCAGGCCTCCCCCGGTACGCACCGCCTGACGGCGTTCCTGGAGACCAAGACGGTCTGGCACCCGACGGGCGCACTGGGAGCCGCGGGCTCCTCGTACTGAGCACGGACCGCGCCGCAGGTACCCGAACGGGGCCGCCCTCCACCCCAGGCGGCCCCGTTCGTCTTGCCCGTGTCCGCGCGTGTCAGCCGGTGACGAGCTTGGTCACCGACCCCACCACGGGCAGGTCGCTCAGCGCGCCGCCGCTGGTGATCGGGTCGGTGACGATCGCGGTGGTCACCGGCTTGAAGTCGGCGATCTGGGTGCCCACGGCGTTGTCCAGCGGGTCCACCCCGGTGTTCGCCAGCGGGTGCAGCTGAAGGTCGGTGATCGGGGCGAGGCTGCTGGCCACCGAGGTGCCGAGCGCGCTGGTCACCGCGGGTCCGGCCGTCTCGGTGACCGCCTGGACGGCGGAGACGCCCTGCTCGGGGATCTCCGCGACCGGAGGCAGCTGGGGGGCGGCCTGTGCGGAGCCCGCACCGGCCCCCAGCGCGGCCCCCAGCGCGGTGAAGGTCAGACCGGCGCGCAGCAGGGCGCGACGTTCGGGCTTACGTGCATGAAGTGCCATGTTTTCCACCTGATCGAGCCTGGTCGGGTAATCGTCCGTACGCGCAGAGTAGTTGAGGTGTGATGTCGGATACCAACAGGAGGCCCGAGGGATCCCCTGCGCGGGTCAATGCCTCACACTTCTGTTCTGTGAGTTCCCAACCGATCCCGACCCGCGTCGTGCTGCTCGCGGGCCCCTCCGGCTCCGGCAAGTCCGTCCTGGCCGCCCGCACCGGTCTTCCGGTGCTGCGCCTGGACGACTTCTACAAGGAGCACGACGACCCGACACTGCCCCGGGTGCCCGGCTCCACGGACATCGACTGGGACTCCGCCGGGTCCTGGGACGCGGACGCGGCGGTGGCGGCCATCGCCGAGCTGTGCCGGCGCGGTCGTACGGACGTTCCGGTGTACGACATCGCCACGAGTTCCCGTACGGGTCACGAGACCTTCCACATCGAGCGCTCGCCGCTGTTCGTGGCCGAGGGCATCTTCGCCGCGGACATCGTGGAGCGGTGCCGGGAACTGGGGCTGCTCGCCGACGCGCTGTGCCTGCGCGGCCGCCCGTCCACGACGTTCCGGCGCCGGCTGGTGCGGGATCTGCGCGAGGGCCGCAAGTCGGTTCCGTTCCTGCTGCGGCGCGGGTGGCGGCTGATGCGGGCCGAGCGGCGGATCGTGGCCCGTCAGACGGCGCTGGGGGCGTATCCGTGCGGCAAGGAGGAGGCGTTGGGGCGGTTCGCTGCTGCGGCGGCGGGGCGGTGCCATCGAGGGGCTCCGGCGGCTCGGACGGTGTAGGCCTCCGGGGGAGTCGGCGGGGCGCTGGACGGTGAGCGGTGGGCGCCTGCGGCGGGCCTTCTCCCCGCCCCGCCCCTTCCCCCGGGGGGGGGGGGGGG
>NZ_JAFEUF010000314.1 GCF_016901035.1 Streptomyces durocortorensis | reverse complement strand
GGACCGGACCGCATGGGCGCAGGCCGGCCTGTTCGCCGTCGAGGTCGCCGCGTTCCGGCTGCTGGAGTCCTGGGGCGGGGCCCCGGGCCGGCGGGGTGGTGGGCGCGGGGTCGGAGCAGTCCGGCGACGTGGAAGGTGTCCCGGTCCTTCTTCTCGTCGGCGAGGAGTGCGAGGAGTTCGGGGAGCCGGCGTTCGCGGATGAGCTGCCACTTGACCCGCAGGTGCAGGGGCAGTGAGGCGAGGACGTCGGGTTCGACGGTGGCGGCGAACGCGCCCGCGTGCTCCAGGAAGGCTTCGTGGAACTCGGCGTCGCCGTCCGGCAGGGCCTCGATGAACAGCCACAGGTCGCCGGAGAGCGCGTGGGCGTCGTAGCGGCGCTTGGCCTCGGCGGCCCCTCCCCCTTCGGTCGTCCCTTCTTCGGATGCCCGCTCGGCGAGGAAGGTGCTGACGGTGGTCACGGCGGTGACCCGGTCGCGGATGCCCCGGGGCACGGCCCGCCGGGTGGTGATCGAGCCGTCGCGGTCCCGCCAGTGGTAGACGGCCTCCTCGACGACGTCGACCGAGCGGGCCAGGAAGTGGGCGGGGAGGGCGACGGCGATGTCCTCGTACAGGACGCCGGCCGGGAAGGCGAAGGCGTGCTCGTCCCAGAAGGTGCGCCGGAAGACCTTGTTGCAGGCGATGCGGTCGCCGAGCAGGATCCAGTCGCGGGTGACGTGGGTGGCCCGGCGGGCCTTCTCCATGGGTTTGCGGAACATCGGGGACTGTTCGAGATCCCCGTTCGCCCGCAGCCGGAGCACGTTCCCGGTGGCGAAGTCGGAGCCGGAGGCGTCGAGTTCGGCCAGCATCCGGGCGTACGCCCCGGGGGGGACGACGTCGTCGCTGTCGACGAACGTCAGGAATTCCGCGTCTGGACGGGCCGCGCGGACCCCGGCGTTGCGGGCCGCGCCGAGCCCGGCGTTCTCCTGCCGGAGCAGCCGGAAGCGCGGGTCTCGGTCCGCGAACTCCTGTGCAAGCGCCGGTCCGTCGTCCGTGGAGCCGTCGTCGACGAGGACGACCTCCAGGTCCGGCATGGTCTGCTCGGCGAGCGAGGACAGGCAGGCACCGAGGTACTCCTCGACGTTGTAGAGGGGGACGACGACGGTGAGACGGGGTGCCATCGCTGCGCACGATCCTTTCGGGGACTGGGGCTTCGGGGCCGTGGAGGGCCCGCCGGGGGCCATGGGGTACAACACGCGCCGTGGTCACCGGTCACCCGAGGGGGTCCGTTCGGGTGACCGGAGGGGCGGAGTCACGCGCGCGGGGGCGTGCCGGGAGCGCGTTCGAGCCCCGTACCGGAAGGGCACGGGGCTCGGTGCTCGGCGTTGCCGTGAAGGACGCGGATCAGGGCTTGACGGCGATCCGGCCCTCGTCCATGCGGAGCAGGAGCAGCCGCTCACCGGTCTTCTCCAGGAACTCGTCGACCGCCTGCCGCGAACCCTGCCAGTACCCGTAGTCGTCGATGAGGAGAACCCCGCCCGGGACCAACCGGTCGTACAGGTGCTCCAGTTCGTGCTTCGTGGAGGCGTACCAGTCGGTGTCGAGGCGGAGGATCGAGATCTGCTCGGGGGCCTTCCCGGGAACGGTGTCCTCGACCCGGCCCTGCACGTAGTGCACGCGCTCCTTCGGGTAGGGCACGTTCTCGAAGCCGGCCTTGACGTCCTCCAGGGACGCGACCGCCCAGATCGGCCGGTCCTTGCCCTGGGCGTCCAGCAGTTCCTGGGCCGGCCGGCCGTCGCGCCGCAGGTCCTCGGCGGTGGGCGGGGTCATGCCCTCGTACGTGTCGAAGAGGTACAGGTCGCGCTCGGTCTCCCCGGCGGACAGCAGGGTCCGGGCGCAGGCCTGCATGGAACCGCCGCGCCAGACACCGCACTCGACGATGTCCCCGGGGATGTCGTGCCGGGCGATGTACCGGGTGGCGAGGATGAAGGCGTTGAGCCGCTCCGGCGAGGTCATCGAGTACGGCTTGACCGCGCGGATGATGTCCTTCGCCTCGTCGTCGTAGTCCGCCGGGAACGCGGGGGCGGGCTCGGAGGACTGCTCCGGTACGGCTGCGGGCTCGGGCCTGCCGCACCGGTCGCGGCCGTCCACCGGCCGGGGCAGCGGGACGCCGTCCACCCCGCCGACCCGGTTCGCCCACCACACCGCCAACTCCCTTACGGCGAACATGGTCAGCCGGGGGTAGCGCTGCGGCTTGCGGAAGACGCCGACGGAGTCACCCCAGTAGGCGGCCTTCCTGTCGATGGCCCGGTAGTCGTGCCAGATGCCCTTGTGCGGCGGGAAGTCGGTGTAGGCCTCGACCAGTTCGAGCCGGGAGTGGGCCGCGAGCGCGCGAAACCCGTCGGGGTAGTAGCGCCAGCAGTCCTGCGCGTCGTGGACATGGCCGCGCGAGGGGGCGGTGATGAACGCGTGCCCGCCCGGCTTCAGGATCCGGGCGATCTCCAGCATCGAGGCCCAGAAGAACGGGATGTGCTCGAACGCCTGCCCGGACAGCACGACATCGGCGCTGTTGGAGCGGGCGGGGATGCGGTACGGCTTCGTCATCACCGCGTCGACGTTGGGACCGTCCTGCACATCGACCCCGAAGTAGTCGATGGGGTGCCCGGCGAGCAGCGCCCGGTGGGTACGGGTCTGCTTGCCGGAGATCCGCGACCCCAGGTCGACGACGCGGTAGGCGCCGTTGCCGGACGCGGGCCCCTGGACGGGCAGGTACTCCTGGATGCAGAGTTCCATCTGCTCGTAGGCGGACCGGTGCATGGACGTCTCCCAACATGGCGGGGTGAGCGAGCTGTCGGGCACAACGACCGTGCGGGGCTGAGGAGTCGGCGCGGCGCGGCCGATGTGACCCATTCGGGTGGCGCACCGCGGTTCATTCCGCGCCGTCGAAGAACCGCCGTACGACGCGTTCAGCCGCGTGCCCGTCGTCGTACGGGCAGAACCGTTCCCGGAACGCGGTGCGCAGGGCGGCCGCCTCCGGGGAGCGCCACCGCCCCGTCCGGAACACGTCCGCCAGCTCGTCCGGGGTGGTGGTGACGGGTCCGGGGGTGTCGCCGGGCCGCCCGGAGAGCAGGTCGAAGTAGGTGCCGCGCGCGGCCCGGTAGGCGTCCCAGTCGGGGGCGTGGACGACGATCGGGCGGTCCAGGCAGGCGTAGTCGAAGAGCAGGGAGGAGTAGTCGGCGATCAACGCGTCGGCGGCCAGGCACAGTTCCTCGACCCGGGGGTGCCCGGTGACGTCGATGACCCGCCCGGCACCCGTCGCACGGCCACCGGCGGACCGCCCGTAGAAATAGTGGGCGCGCACCAACAGCACGTAATCGGAACCCAGTTGACGCGCCAGCCGCTCCGCGTCGAGATCGGGGACGAAGCCGTCGCGGTAGTCGCGGTGGGTCGGGGCGTGGAGCAGGGCGATCTGCCCCTCGGCGATGCCCAGTTCGGCACGGATCTTCGCGATGTCCTCGGCAGTGGCGGTGAAGTACACGTCGTTACGCGGATACCCGAGGTCGAGCCGTTCGTAGGACGCACCCTCCGGGGCCGGGTAGACGCGGTCCCAGACCTCCGTGCTGTGCGGGTTGGCGGAGAGACTGAAGTCCCACTGGCCGACGTGGGCGAGGATCTTGCCGAAGTCGGTCTTCCGGGCGAGGGCGGGGTACGCGCGCTGGTCGAGCCCCATGGTCTTGAGAGGCGTTCCGTGGTGGGTCTGGAGATAGCGCTGACCGGGCCGTTTGGTGAAACCGCCGGGAAAGCTGGAGTTGTTGACCAGGTAGCCGGCGGTGGCCATGGCCCGCCAGTAGGGGCGCGAGCCCTCGATGACGTACGGCACACCGGCCGGCATCCGGTCGCGGTGCCGGGACGAGACGACCCACACGCCCCGGATGTGCGGGGCCAGTTCGCGGGCCTTGGCGTGGATCGCGGCGGGATTGCAGGCGACACCCCGGTTCCAGTACGCCCCGTAGACGGCGAGGTTCGGGTCGAGCGGGCGGCGCAGGTCGGCGCGGTAGACGGCCCGCATGGCCTGGCGGCGGACGAACCGCTTCACGGAAGCTGCGGAAGCTCGGGGGGACCTGAGGGTGGGCCTGGTGGGCATGGCAGCCGAGCGTAGTGGCGGGTCCGGGAGGCCGGCGGCCCGCGTTCACCCGTTCGGGTCAGCGCCGGTGACCCCCGGACCCGCCCTCTGTTGACCAGGACATGAAGCCACCACTGCCGCCCCTCCTCAGCGTCGTCGTCCCCGTCCACAACGTCGAGGCCTACCTGGAGGACTGTCTGCGGTCGGTGGCGGAGCAGACCCTCGAAGCCATCGAGGTGGTCATGGTCGACGACGGCTCGACGGACGGCAGCGCCAAGATCGCGGCGGAGTTCGCCGCCCGGGACGAGCGTTTCCGGCTGGTGCGGCAGCCGAACGCGGGCCTGAGCGCCGCCCGCAACACCGGCGTCCGGCACACCACCCCCACCGTCCCGTACCTGGCGTTCGCCGACAGCGACGACGTCGTCGTGCACGACGCGTACGAGCGGATGACGGCCTCGCTGGAGTCGACCGGTTCCGATCTGGTGACCGGCAACGTGTGGCGGCTGACCGGTCGGGGGCGGCAGCAGGCCTGGCAGTACCGCTGGCTGACCGCCGCCCGCCCCCGTACCCACATCACCCGGGATCCGCGCCTGCTGGCCGACCGGGTGGCGTGGAACAAGGTGTTCCGCCGCTCCTTCTGGGACGCGCACCGCTTCGCGTTCCCCGAGGGCAGGCTGTACGAGGACACCCCGGTGATGATCCCCGCGCACTACCTCGCGGGCTCGGTCGACGTCCTCGCCGAGCACGTCTACCACTGGCGGGTGCGGGAGGGCTCGATCACCCGGCGCCGCACGGACGTCACGGGCGTACGGGACCGGATCGCCGCATGCGAGCAGGTCAGCGCGTTCCTGGCCGGCCGGGACGCGGCGCAGCGGCGGGCGTACGACGCGTCCTGCCTCCGCGACGACTTCGGGTACTTCCTGGACGGCCTGCCGATGGGCGGTGAGGCGTACCGGGCGGCGTTCCTGGAAGGCGCGGGGGCCTTCGTCGACCGGGCGGGGGCAGAAGTGCTGGAGGGACTGCCGGTGGAGCTGCGCATCAAGTGGCAGCTGGTACGGGAGCGACGCCTGGCGGACCTGCTGGAGGTCCTCGCCTTCGAACGGGCCAACGGGACGGGCACGTTCGCCGTCGAGGGTCTTCCGGGGCGACGGCGGGCGGTGTACCCCGGCGTGCGCGGCGCGAGCGCCCGGCTCGCGCGCACGGACATCCCGGCGGTCGCGCGGCTCCTGGAGGCGCGCTGGGGCGCGGACGGGAAGCTGCGGCTACGCGGGTACGCGTATCTGCGCAACCTCCCGGCCGGGTCGGCGCGTCAGCGGCTGACGCTGGGCATGGTCCGGGCGGAGCGCGGGCGAGCGGTGCGGCCGGTGCCGGTGCGTTCGGTGGTCGCCCCCGAGGCGACGGTGAACTCCGGCCAGGAGCTGCACGATTACGACCACGCGGGGTTCGAGATGGTCCTCGACCCGGACGGTCTGCCCACGACGGCGGAAGGCGGCGGCTGGCTGGTCGGCCTGGTGGTCGCCGCGCGCGGGACGGTCCGGCGGGTCGCGGTGCGCGCGCCGGACGCGGGCGCGGACCAGCCTCTGGTGCACGACCTGGGCGACGGGCGGCGGGCGGTGCTCGACTACCGGAGCGGCCGACTCCGGCTGACGGTGTCACGACTGCGGGCCCGGGCGGACTCCCACCGGACCGCCGGGACGGAGGGGGCCCCGCTGGAGATCAGCGGCCGAGTGTTGGACGGGCCGAGGCCCACGGCACTGCTGCTGACCCGCGAGGGCGACGAGGCGGGCGCGGAGCGTTCCTGCCGGGTGGAGTACGAGGCGGGATCCGGTGGCGGTCGCACGACCGGGCCGGACGGGGCCGCGTTCACCGTACGGGTGCCGCTCGCCGAACTCGCCGCCGTACCGCCGCCCCCGCTCCGGACCCCCCGCGAGGTCGAGGCCCCGGGCGGGACGCGGTGGCGGGCCCGCCTGCTGCTGGCCGACGGCACCCGGGCCCCGCTGCCCGCCGCCCCGAACCTGCCGCCGCCCGCATGCGCGGACCCGGCGGGCGACCTGATGCTGGACCTGGCGGGGCCGCCGTACGCGGACCGGGTGGAGCACACCCCGGAGGGCGGCCTGCGCATCTCGGGGACGTACACCCCGCCGGCTCCGGGGACGACGAACGCGCCCGGCGGCCGCCTCGTCCTGCGCCACGAGACGCTGCACGAGGTGGTACCGGTCGCGGAGGCCGAGGTGGCCCCGGTCGAGGCGATCGACGCGGGGGAGGCGGACAGCGTTCCGGGCACAACGGGTACTGCGGGCACTCCGGATACTGCGGGTGGCGCCCCCACCCTCCGCTTCTCCGCGCTGATCTCCCCGCCGCTCCCGGAAGGCCGCTGGGAGGTCCGCCTGGACGACCGCCCCGTGCACGTCCTCGGCTCCGCCGCCGCGCGGCTGCCCTGCGATGGCGTCGGCGAGAACGCGGTGCGCCTGGAGCGGCGGCACGGCGACCGGCTGTCCGTGGTCGCGGGGCCCGACCTCCCTGCCGCCGAGCGGAGCGCGTACGGCAGGCGGCTTCTGCGCGCCGCGCACCACCCCGACCGGCACACGCCCCCCGCCC
>NZ_JAFEUF010000313.1 GCF_016901035.1 Streptomyces durocortorensis | reverse complement strand
CCCGCCCAGGAGTTGTCGTGGAACGCCAGATGCGTCCCCGCGTCCGACACCACCATCTGCACCGGCATCGTCAGATAGAGCGGATCGTCCCCGGGACCGAAACGCCCGCCGGGATCGGTGTTCCACAGCCCGTACACCCCGTCCCGCAACCGGGGCCCGCCCGCACGCCCGCCGAGCCCGAAGAACCGCGCGTCCGCCGGCACCTCCGAGCGCTGCACCCACCGCACCGGACCGCCGCCCACCGGCTCCCACCAGCGCGGCGGCAGCTCACGCCGCAACAGCACCCCGCCCGGCGTCCGCAGCTCCACCGCCCCGGTCCGCGACACCACCACCGTCAGCCGCTCCGCGACCACCTGCCAGCCGCCGTCCTTGCCCGGCTCCAGCACCGCCCGCTCGTCCGGCGCCGGAGCCTCGCCCGCCACCGCGTACGACGGCAGCGGCTCCGCCCCGTCCCACGCCCAGAACACCGCACCGCCCACCGAAACACGGATACGCAGCTCCGAACGGGCGAACCGCACCACACCCCCGCCCGGACCCGGCTCCGCACCCGTCACCGCCCCCGGCACCCGGGCCCGCTCCGCCCCGCGCGCCGGCAGCGCCGCCGCGTCCGCGGACCTGCGCCGCCACGCCGAACGCACCGTGCGAAGCCCTCGCACCGAACCGACCAACCTCACCCGACGCACCAGGTCACGACCGTCCATGGCGCACACCCTGCCACCCGCCCGACCCGCAGAACCCTCCGTTCAACTCCCGTTCACCCATGCCGGCCACGGCGCGAGGGAACCGCTCACGGCGGGGCCACCCTGGTGCCGAAGACGATCACATGGCATCGTCCGTGTGAGCCGCTCACGCGCACATCCCGGCCCGTGCGGCACCGACACGCCCACCCCGTGTACCCGTACAGCCAGGGAGCAGCCCTCATGACCGCAGCCACGCCCGACGACGCCCCGCTCTGGCAGCCCGGCCCCGACCGCATCGAGGCCGCGGCCGTCACCCGCTTCCAGAACTGGGCCGCGACCCGGTACGGCGCCCCGGCCGACGGCGGGTACGCCGCCCTGCACCGCTGGTCCGTCGACGAACTCGACACCTTCTGGCGTGCGGTGGCCGACTGGTTCGACATCCGCTTCTCCACCCCGTACGAGAGCGTCCTCGGCGGCCGCGCGATGCCCGGCGCCACCTGGTTCCCCGGCGCCACCCTCAACTACGCCGAACACGCCCTGCGCACCGCCGAGGACCCGGCCCGCGCCGACACCCCCGCCCTGCTGTACGTCGACGAGACCCACGCCCAGCTCCCCATCAGCTGGGCCGAACTCCGCCGCCAGGTCGGCGCGCTCGCCGCCGAACTCCGCGCCCTCGGCGTCACCCCCGGCGACCGCGTCAGCGGCTACCTCCCCAACATCCCGCAGGCCGTCGTCGCCTTCCTCGCCACCGCGGCCGTCGGCGGCGTCTGGACCTCCTGCGCCCCCGACTTCGGCGCCCGCAGCGTCCTCGACCGCTTCCAGCAGATCGAACCCGTCGTCCTGTTCACCGTCGACGGCTACCGCTACGGCGGCAAGGAGCACGACCGCACCGAGACCGTCGCCGAGCTCCGCCGCGAACTGCCCACCCTGCGCGCCGTCGTCCACATCCCGCTGCTGGGCACGGACGCCCCCGAGGGAGCACTCGCCTGGGCCGCCCTCACCTCGGCCGACACCGAGCCGGTCTTCGAACAGGTCCCCTTCGAGCACCCGCTCTGGGTCCTCTACTCCTCCGGCACCACCGGCCTGCCCAAGGCCATCGTCCAGTCCCAGGGCGGCATCCTGCTCGAACACTTCAAGCAGCTCGGCCTCCACTGCGACCTCGGCCCCGAGGACCGCTTCTTCTGGTACACCTCCACCGGCTGGATGATGTGGAACTTCCTCGTCTCCGGCCTCCTCACCGGCACCACCGTCGTCCTGTACGACGGCAGCCCCGGCTACCCGGACGTCAGCGCCCAGTGGCGGGTCGCCGAACAGACCGGCGCGACTCTTTACGGCACCTCCGCCGCGTACGTCATGGCCTGCCGCAAGGCCGACATCCACCCGGGCCGCGACTTCGACCTCTCCCGCGTCCAGTGCGTGGCCACCACCGGCTCCCCGCTCCCGCCGGACGGCTTCCGCTGGCTCCACGACGAGGTCGCCGAGGACCTCTGGATCGCCTCCGTCAGCGGCGGCACCGACGTCTGCTCCTGCTTCGCCGGAGCCGTCCCGACCCTCCCGGTCCACATCGGCGAGCTCCAGGCCCCCTGCCTCGGCACCGACCTCCAGTCCTGGGATCCGTCCGGCAAGCCCCTCACCAACGAGGTCGGCGAGCTGGTCGTCACCAACCCGCTCCCCTCCATGCCGATCCGCTTCTGGAACGACCCCGACGGCAGCCGCTACCACGACAGCTACTTCGACATGTACCCCGGCGTCTGGCGGCACGGCGACTGGATCACCATCACCGACCGCGGCTCCGTGATCATCCACGGCCGCTCAGACTCCACCCTGAACCGCCAGGGCGTCCGCATGGGGTCCGCCGACATCTACGAGGCCGTCGAACGGCTCCCCGAGATCCGCGAGTCCCTCGTCATCGGCCTCGAAGAACCCGACGGCGGCTACTGGATGCCGCTCTTCGTCCACCTCGCCGAGGGCGCCACCCTCGACGACGACCTGCGCGCCGCGATCAAGCGGACGATCCGCGACAACCTCTCCCCGCGCCACGTACCGGACGAGGTCATCGAGGTCCCCGCCATCCCGCACACCCTGACCGGCAAGCGCATCGAGGTTCCGGTCAAGCGCCTGCTCCAGGGAACCGAGCTGGCCAAGGCCGTCAACCCGGGCTCCGTCGACAACCTCGACCTCCTCCACTTCTACGCCGACCTGGCCGCGAGGCGCCGCGCGTAACGCCACTGTCAGTCCCCCTGATTACGCTGAGTGAGCAAGGATTCACCGCGCACAGGGGGACACATGACGCAGACCGACAACACCAAGCACAACGCCACGCACCGCAAGAACCGCACCGGGAGGCACGGCACCCCACACCCCACCACCCTGCGACGCACGCTGCGCCGCGAAGCACCCAGCACCGTCGGCCTCCTCGTCGACGCTCAGGACTTCGCGGCCATGCGCCACTACCGCACCTTCCCCTTCGACGACCACACTGTCTATCTGCACCAGGTCGAGGGCCTGCTCAAGACGCTGGCCGCCCAGGGCATGCACGCCACGATCGCCCTCTTCGACCCCGAGGACTACGCCGAGTTCTGCGCGGAGTCCGGAATCGACGCGGACACCGGCGCCAGCCGCAGCCGCTTCACCGCAGAGATCGCCGCCGCCGGAGCCACGGTCGCCTACACCGGCCAGAGCCTCGACGATCTCATCCCCCTCCTCGTCTCCCGCGCGGTCCGCCAGGCCACCTGGGAGTACGCCACCCTCCTCCTCGCCGACCTCGGCACCTGCGCCGACTGCGGCCAGGACATCGGACGTGCGGCCTTCGACCGCGCCTCGCACCTCCTCATGCGCCTGCTGGAGACGGCGGGACCTGGCGCCCACCACCTGGTGTGCAGCGTCCCGACGGACAACGACCAGCTCCTGGCCGTGCTCCACACCCACCGCGACACCACAGGCCCTGCCCGCCTCGACAGCGCGGAGGGCGCGGAGTTCGCCACCGTCCTCGCGGTGGCCGTCGCCCTGGAATCACGCGGGGGAGTCGTCCTGCGCACCAGCGCCCCCGACACCCCGGACCGCGTCCACGGCTGGCGCCTGGCCCACGGCGGCCTCGCCCCGCTCACCGCCGGCGAGGTCTTCAACGCCTACTGCACGGACGCGGGCACCGGAGAGCCCGTCTCCCCGGAATCCGGCGTCGAGTACTGCGCGGGGTTCGACATCGGAGCCGAGCCCCCGGAAACCCACCACTGACAGACCGACAAAAGAGGGAGGGGCCTCCCGCCAACGGCGGAAGACCCCTCCCCGAAATCCTTGCTGCTACTGCCTACCGCCTACTCACCCGAGAGCACGGCCTGCGCGGCGCTGCGCGCCTCGTCGGCCGAGTCGGCGGACCGAGCGGCGTTCGCCGCCCGCTCGCACTGCGCCAGCGTGTACTTGGCCAGCGTGGCCCTCACATAAGGAATGGACGCCGCACCCATGGAGAGCGAGGTGACACCCAGACCCGTCAGCACACACGCCAGCAGCGGATCGGCGGCGGCCTCCCCGCACACACCACAGCTCTTGCCCTCGGCACGGGCCGCCTCGGCGGACAGCGCCACCAGATCCAGCAGCGCCGGCTGCCATGGGTCCTGGAGCCGTGACACCGCACCCACCTGACGGTCCGCCGCGAAGGTGTACTGCGCCAGGTCGTTGGTGCCCAGCGACAGGAACTCCACCTCCTGGAGGATCGACCGCGCCCGCAGAGCGGCCGACGGAATCTCCACCATCGCGCCGAACTTCGCCTGCAGCCCGGCCTCACGGCACGCGTCCGCGAACGCCTTGGCGTCGGTACGGTCGGCCACCATGGGGGCCATGACCTCCAGGTACACCGGCAGACCCTCGGCGGCCTTCGCCAGCGCGGTCAACTGGGTACGCAGCACCTCGGGGTGGTCCAGCAGGCTCCGCAGCCCACGGACACCGAGCGCAGGGTTCGGCTCGTCGGCCGGCGTCAGGAAGTCCAGCGGCTTGTCGGCGCCGGCGTCCAGCACGCGTACGACGACACGCCCCTCGGGGAACGCCTCCAGCACCGCACGGTAGGCCGCGACCTGCTTCTCCTCGGAAGGAGCCTGCTTGCTGTCGTCCAGGAACAGGAACTCGGTCCGGAACAGCCCGACACCCTCGGCCCCCGCCTCGACCGCCGCGGGCACATCGCCCGGACCGCCGACATTGGCGAGCAGCGGCACCTTGTGCCCGTCGGAGGTGGCACCGGGACCGGTCGAGGCGGACAGCGCGGCCTTACGAGCAGCGGCGGCGGCCTCCATCTCGGCCCGCTTCTCCGCACTCGGGTCGACGAAGATCTCACCCGTGCTGCCGTCCACCGCGACGACCGTGCCCTCGGCCAGCTCACCGGCGCCGGGCAGCGCCACCACGGCCGGAACGCCGAGCGCCCGCGCCAGGATCGCGCTGTGACTGGTCGGCCCGCCCTCCTCGGTGACGAAACCGAGCACGAGCGTCGGGTCGAGGAGCGCGGTGTCGGCCGGCGCCAGGTCGCGGGCGATCAGAACGTACGGCTCGTCGCTGTCCGGCACACCGGGCATCGGCACACCGAGCAGGCGCGCCACGATCCGGTTCCGTACGTCGTCGAGGTCCGCGACCCGCCCCGCCAGGTACTCCCCGGCATTGGCGAGCAGCGCCCGGTACGCGGCGAACGCGTCGTACACGGCACGCTCGGCGGTGCTGCCCACGGCGATACGCCGATCGACGTCGGACATCAGCTCGGGGTCCTGCGCCATCATGGCCTGCGCCTCAAGCACGTGCTGTGCCTCGCCGCCGGCCAGATTGCCACGCGCGACCAGATCGGCCGCCACGGCTTCCACCGCCTGCCGGGCACGCCCCTGTTCGCGACCGGCCTCCTCGGCGGGGATCGATTTGGCGGGCGGCTCCAGCACCGCCGTACCCATGTGCCGAACCTCGCCGATGGCCACACCGTGGCTCACGCCGACGCCTCGCAGCGTTGTCTCCATTTCACCCGTCTCCGGTTGTGCGGTGACCGGGTCACCGCGGTGGTTGTGCAACTGGCTGGTGACTGCGCCCGAGGCGCTACTGCCAGCCGAACAGCGTGTCGCCGATCTTCACGTCCCCGTCCTCACGGACATCGGAGAGCGACTCGGCGGTGGCCTCCAGGGCCACGATGGGGCAGATGGGTGACTTGCCGGCGGCCTCGACGGCGACCGGATCCCAGCGCACGATGCCCTGGCCCCGGGTCACGGTGTCCCCCTTGTTCACGAGAAGCTCGAAGCCCTCGCCGTTGAGCTGGACGGTGTCGATACCGAGGTGCGTCAGGACCCCGTGTCCGTCCGCGTCGACGACGACGAACGCGTGGGGGTGAAGGGAGACGACGATGCCGTCCACCGGGGACACGGCCTCGGAGGGCTCACGTACAGGGTCGATGGCGGTACCGGGACCGACCATCGCGCCGGAGAAGACCGGGTCGGGAACCGCGGTGAGTCCGATGGCGCGTCCAGCAAGAGGGGACGTCACGTTGGTCATGGGGAGCCTCCCAGGGGGGTGGAGATTCAGGTGTCGCCGCCGCGACTGATGGGGGACGGCGTACTGCTCAGCAGAGTAAGTCATATGAAGTCCCGGTTCCGCCCGAGACCTACCGCTTGACGGACCTAGGGGTGCACCAGAAACGATTTGCCTCGATCCCCGGCGGCCTGTACTGTCGTACTCCTGCCTGACCCCAACGCGACTTTGAGTCGGGGGTCGGCGGCGACCTTCAAGCCCAGATCCTAACCATGAACCTTCCTTCGGCATGCCCGCAGGACCGTGGTCAAGGAGACGGAAAAGGCCTGATAGAGTCGGACTTGCCGAAAGGGAAAAGCGCGAAAGCGAATTACCTGGAAGCGAAAAGCAAAAACCCGCTTCGACCGGGAATCGGACACGAAAGAGTCTGATAGAGTCGCAAACGCAAGAACAAAGGGAAGCGCCCGGAGGGCCCCGGTGATACGGGACCGAAGGAAGCGTCCGTTCCTTGAGAACTCAACAGCGTGCCA
>NZ_JAFEUF010000312.1:2254-6704 GCF_016901035.1 Streptomyces durocortorensis | reverse complement strand
CCCCCGTCCTCGCCCCCGTCGGCCCCCTCGGGCCCGTCGACGGCGGACCGCAGGTCGAGAGCGACCTCGTATCCGTCGACGGTCAGCAGCTCGGCCCTCTTCTGGGCCTCGTCGCGGGACAGGTTTTCACCGGGCACGGGCACTCCTTCGTGACGCGCGTCATGTGTCGTGTTCGAACCTATTGATCCTTGCACGCGTCCTCGGGCGGTGGCATCCAGGGAATGGGCCGCCCCTCGGAGGCGTTCTCGCCCCAGGTGGAACACGCCTCCGTGCGACACACCCTGCTGTGGAACACGCCCTTCTGAGGAGAGACATGTCCGAGAACACCCCGGCGAACGGCAAGACCCCGGCCGACTTCTGGTTCGACCCGCTCTGCCCCTGGGCGTGGATGACCTCGCGCTGGATGCTGGAAGTGGAGAAGGTCCGCGACGTCGAGGTCCGCTGGCACGTGATGAGCCTGGCCGTCCTGAACGAGGACAAGCTGGACGAGCTGCCCGAGGAGTACCGGGACATGCTGGAGAACCAGGCGTGGGGCCCGGTCCGGGTCGTCGTCGCCGCCCAGCAGCTCCACGGCGACGACATCGTCGGCCCCCTCTACACCGCGCTCGGCACCCGCTTCCACAACAACGGCGAGGGCCCCACCCGCGAGGCCGTGGCCGCAGCCCTCAAGGACGTCGGCCTGCCCGAGGACCTCGCGGAGTACGCCGACAAGGACACGTACGACACCGAGCTGCGGGCCTCCCACCAGGAGGGCATCGACAAGGTCGGCCAGGAGGTCGGCACCCCGGTCATCGCGGTCCCCGGCGCGGACGGCGAGCAGGTCGCCTTCTTCGGCCCGGTCGTCACCCCCGCCCCCAAGGGCGAGGAGGCGGCGAAGCTCTGGGACGGCACGCTGCTGGTCGCGTCCATCCCCGGCTTCTACGAGATCAAGCGGACCCGGACGCAGGGCCCGATCTTCGACTGACGCGGGCTTCGATTGACGCGGGCCGGAAATCCGCGAGCGCGGGTATCCGCATGGGGGGAGACTGCCCTCATGCGGATACGCGCGGGCGAGGCGGCCGAGGCCGCCGTACTGACCGAGCTGGCCCTCCGGTCGAAGGGCCACTGGGAGTACGACGCGGAGTTCCTGGCCGCCTGCCGCGAGGAGCTGACGATCCGCCCCGCGGACGTGGCGGCCCGGCGGACGGCGGTGGCCGAGGAGGACGGCCGGATCCTGGGCTTCACCACCCTGGACGGAGAGCCGCCGAAGGGCGCGCTCGGCATGATGTTCGTCGAGCCGGACACGATCGGCCGGGGCGTGGGGCGACGGCTGTTCCGCCACACCATGGACGAGGCGCGCCGCCGGGGCTTCACCCGCCTCACCATCGACGCCGACCCGAACGCGGAGCCGTTCTACCGGGCCATGGGCGCGGTCCGGATCGGCGCCACCCCGTCCGGCTCCATCCCGGGCCGCGAACTCCCGCTGCTGGAAGTCGCGCTGGTCTGAACGGCCCCACGAGACCCTGTGCCGCCGGGCGTTGTCAGTGGTGCGCCGTACGGTGAGGGACATGCGAATCTCACCGGAGATGATCACGATCGACTGCGCCGACCCCCAGGCGCTGGCCGCCTGGTGGGCCGAGGCACTGGGCGTCGAGGGCGTGGAGGACTACGGCGACTTCGTCGTCCTCGCCGCGACCCCGCTGGTGTTCTCCTTCCAGCGGGTGCCCGAGCCCAGGCCCGGCAAGAACCGGGTGCACATCGACTTCGCCTCGCCCGACCGCCCGGCCGACGTGGAGCGCCTGGCGAAGCTGGGCGCCACCGTCGTCGGCGAGCAGTCGATGCAAGGGATGACCTGGACCGTCCTCAAGGACCCGGAGGGCAACGAGTTCTGCCTCGCCGACGAGGGAAGCCACTGACCGGGCCCCGGACTTCCCGCTACTTCAGGCCGAGGATCTGCTCCAACGGGTCGATGAGGAAGTAGACGAGGAAGAGCGCCGCGGTGCCCCACAGCAGCCAGTGGACCTCGCGCGCCTTGCCCAGGCACGCCTTGATGACCACGTAGGCGACGAAGCCGGCGCCGATGCCGTTGGTGATGGAGTAGGTGAACGGCATGACGACGATGGTGAGGAAGGCCGGGATGGCGACGTCGTAGCGGTCCCAGTCGATGTGCTTGACCTGGGTCATCATCAGGAACCCGACCACCACGAGGGCGGGCGCCGCCGCCTGCATCGGCACGATGGTCAGGACGGGCGTGAGGAAGAGGGCGAGCGCGAACAGCCCGCCGGTGACCATGTTGGCGAAGCCGGTGCGGGCTCCTTCACCGACACCCGCCGCGGACTCGATGTAGGTGGTGGCCGACGACGAGGACGCGGCGCCACCGGCGACGGCGGCAGCACCGTCGATGAGCAGGACGCGGCCGAGACCGGGCACCTGGCCCCGCTCGTCGAGGAGACCGGCCTCCGCCGTGACCCCCACGACGGTGCCCATCGTGTCGAAGAAGTCGGACAGGATCAGGGTGAAGATGAGCAGGACGACCGTCAGCACGCTGACCTGACCGAACGACCCGAGCAGGTCGAAGTGGAACAGCAGCCCGAAGTCGGGTGCGGCGACGGGGTTGCCGGGGATCGAGGGCGACGTCAGACCCCAGGCCTTGATGTCGGCGATCTCGTTGATGACGATGGCGACGACGGTCATCAGGACGATGCTGATGAGGATCGCCCCCTTCACCTTCCGGGCGACCAGGACGATCGTCAGGAGCACACCGAGGCAGAAGACGAGCATCGGCCAGCCGGTGAGCGTGCCGGTGCCGAGCTGGACGGGCACGGTGGAGTTCGCGGCATCGGGGATCCGGGTGACGAACCCTGCGTCCACGAAGCCGATGAAGGCGATGAAGAGACCGATGCCGACGCTGATCGCCTGCTTCAGGGGTTGCGGGATGGCGTGCATGATCGCCTCGCGCAACCCGGTCATCACCAGAACACAGATCAGCAAGCCCTCGAGCACGATGAGACCCATCGCGTCTTCCCAGCTCATCAGGGGCGCGATCTGGAAGGCCACGACGGCGTTGATGCCCAGACCCGCCGCCAGGGCCAGCGGCAGGTTTCCGCCCACACCCATGATCAGCGTCATCACCGCGGCGACCAGAGCCGTGGCGGTGACCAACTGCACGCTGTCCAGCGTCTCACCGAACTTGTCCTCGGCCCCGCCGAGGATGATCGGGTTGAGCACGAGGATGTATGCCATCGTGAAGAACGTGGCGAATCCGCCGCGTATCTCCCGTATGTAGGACGAGCCGCGTTCGCTGATACGGAAGAACCGGTCGACGGCGCCCTCCGATCCGGCGGGCTTCGCGTCGGGCGGCGGCGGGCTGGTCGGACTGGGGTGCATGACGGAGTCTCCTGGGCCTGCGAATGATGAGGGGGAAAGAGGGTGCCGGTGCTGCCCGTGGTGAGTGGCAGGTACTGTGCGAACGCACATGCGGCACTTGCGAGCGGATCATACGCGGCACCCAGGGGATCGCAACTACCCGCGTAGAGCGTGCAGTTGGTACCTTTTCACTCCTGTGCTTTCCTACGGAATCGACGGTGACCTTTTCCGTCAAACCGGCAGGCAGCCGACAGTGGGCATGGAAGTGACGGTGACAGCTCCCCTACGCTCCGTGTGTGCACCCTCCACTCCCCTTCAACGCGCGGGCAGCGCGCGCCCTGCGCGAGAAGCTCGGGATGGCCCCCGGTCATGTCGCCTACGGCATGCGCGCGTCCTTCGGCACCTCGCACGTCAGCCCCGAGCACGTGGTCGCGTGGGAACGCGGCACCCACGTCCCGGACGCAGGTGAACTGACGGCACTGGCAGGCGCGTTGTGGTGTCAGCCCAGTGAACTCATGGGACGGCCCAGTACCTTGCTGGAACACCGCATCGCGCGAGGCGTCTCGGCCGAGGAGGTCGCCCGCGCCACGGGCCTCACCCTCGACGCGTACGCGTACATGGAGGAGACCGGTCAGTGGACCGGGGACAAACGGCAGTCCGTCAAGCTCGGCGAGGTCCTCAGCCTCCCCCCGCGCGACTTCATCGCCATCACCAGGCTGGAGGAGGAGCTGGCCCGCCTCCTCGCTGAGGCCGTCTCCACCCGCTGGCAGGCGCACATCCGTGACATCGCCAAGCTGGTCTCCATGGACCGCCGCGACCTGAAGGCCCCGTTGCAGGCCATGCAGCAGGAGTACCAGGTCCTCATGGCGGCCACCCTGAGCCGGGCCGGTGGCACCACCGCGTCCGGCGAGGACGGCCGCCGCTACGTCGAGAACATCGTCGACCACTTCTGGTCCCGGGTGCCGGGGTCCTCCTGAGCGGTGCCCCGCGGGGGGGGGGGGCCCCCCCCCGGCCCCCCCCCCCGCCCCCGCCCCCCCCCCGGGCCCCCGGGGGGCGCAGTCCTGGAAAAGCGCTGCTCAGGCGGCAATGGTACGCGGCTTGAAGG
>NZ_JAFEUF010000312.1:0-2244 GCF_016901035.1 Streptomyces durocortorensis | reverse complement strand
GGGGGCCTGGGGGCCCGCGGCCTGTCTACATAATCCCTCCCATTTTTTCGGCCGGGGGGGGGGGGGCCCCGGCGGGGGGGGGCGGGGGGGGCCCCCCCCCCCCCGGGGGGCCCCGCCACCGCTACCGCGCCCCCGGGGCGGCCTCCTTCTTGAACACCTCGAACACCGCCAGGTAGTTCGACGCACCGTGGCCGTC
Organism: Streptomyces durocortorensis; assembly: GCF_016901035.1. Lineage (GTDB taxonomy): Bacteria > Actinomycetota > Actinomycetes > Streptomycetales > Streptomycetaceae > Streptomyces > Streptomyces durocortorensis. The sequence continues at coordinate 2,048 of NZ_JAFEUF010000312.1, read as the reverse complement.
CCTGATGGCTTGCGCCGCGATGTCCCGCATCAACAGCGGCTGCCCGGCGTGCACGCCCTGCTCCTCGCAGGTGAGGGCGATGTGCTCCAGTGCGTTCAGATTCATCTCCATGGTGCCCAGGCCGCCCGGATAGTGGCCCGCGTCGAGGTCCGGCGCCTGCGCGACGAGCGTCGCGTCCACCACCGTGGGCAGGAACCGGTTCACCGCCAGCTCGGCGAACTCCGCCGCCGGTACGCCCGCCGAGCCGACCAGGGCGGCGGCGTGCAGGAAGCCGTTCATCGTCGCGTACATCAGGCCGAGCAGCGCCGCGTTGTGGAGCACCGCGAGCCCGGGGTCGGAGCCGAGGTGGCGGGGATCGCCCAGCCTTGCCAGCGTGTCCCGGTGGGCGGCGAAGACCTCACGCGGACCGCTGTAGAGAAAGGCCGCCCCGGGCTCCCCGACGAGGGGCGGCGGAACCATGATCGCGCCGTCCAGATACGCGACGCCCCGCGCGGCCGCCCAGGAGGCCGCCGCGTGCGCTTCCTTCGGCGTACCGGAGTTGAGATTGACCAGGGCCCGGCCCGCTGCCGCCGCTCCGGCGGCGGAGCCGAACACCTCGTACAGCGTCGCGTAGTCCTTGAGGCAGACGACGGTGAGGGGACTGGCGGCCACGGCATCGGCGACGGACGCCGCGAGCCGTGCGCCCCCGGCGACGAGGTTGCGGGCCTTCCCGGGGGTGCGGTTCCAGACGGTGGTGGGATGGCCGTTCTTCATCAGGGTCTCGGCGAGGGCAAGCCCCATGGGGCCGAGCCCGATCACGGTAACGGGACTGTTCGGCGCGGGTGTTGAAGACTGCTGTGTCATGCGGAATAGGCTGCTGTCTCACATGGGTGTGAGAGTCAACCGAATGTGGCGGTCGTCATATGCGCATGGGGGAGTTCTCCCGCCGGACGGGCGTCAGCCAGCGGTTGCTGCGCTACTACGAGGAGCAGGGCCTGCTCCGGCCGGCCCGCCGCCCGAGCGGCTACCGCGAGTACGAGGAGCCGGACGTCGTCACCGTACGAGGCATCCGCATGCTGCTGGCCGCCGGCCTCAACACGGCCACCATCGCCGAGTTGCTGCCCTGCATGGTCGACGAGGACCGCATCCTGGAGCCGGCCTGCTCCAGCATGCTTCCCGACCTGCACCGCGAACGGGCCCGCATCGACGAGTCCGCCACCGCCCTCCTGGCCGCCCGCGACCGGCTGGACGCACTGATCGAGCTGACGGCGGAGTCGGGCGTGACGGACGAGGAGGCGTGCGCGGCGGTGGCGGGCGGCCCGAAGCGGAAGGATCACTCAGGCATGAGCGGTCCGAGGTAGGTCCCCCCGGAGACATCGAGAGTCCGACCGGTGACCCAACGCCCCCGCGGGCCCGCCAGGAAGCCCACCACATCGGCGACGTCCTCCGGCTGACCCATTCGTCCGAGCGCGGTGATCGACTCAAGTGCGGCCACCGCCTCGGGCACCGTGGCGTAGTCGCCGATCAGATCGGTCTGCACCACTCCGGGCTCGACCGTGTTCACGGTGATGCCGCGCCGGCCCAGTTCATTGGCGAGCGAGGGGCCGAGGGCGGCCAGCGCCGCCTTGCTGACGGTGTAGCCGATCTGTACGGGGTTCGCGATCCGGGTGGCCGCCGAGCCGATGTTCACGATCCGCCCGCCGTCCCGCAGCAGCGGCAGGGCCCGCTGGACGACGAAGAGCGGCGCGCTCACGTTGATCGTTAGCACCCGGGCGAACTCCTCCTCGGTGAGCTGCCCGATCGAACCGATCGAGTGGACCCCCGCGTTGTTGACGAGGATGTCCAGGCCCTCCGCGCCATGGTCCTTCAGCCCGGCGACGAGCCCCTCGAACAACCGGTCCACCGCCCTCGGCGATCAGCCCCACGGTCTCGACGGCTGCCGCTTCGTTGCCGCCGTAGTGGACCGCGACCAACGCCCCCTCGGCGGCGAGCCGCAGGGCGACCGCCCGTCCGATGCCCCGCGACCCGCCCGTCACCAGTGCGGTCCTGCCGTCCCGGGCAGTTATACA
>NZ_JAFEUF010000311.1 GCF_016901035.1 Streptomyces durocortorensis | reverse complement strand
CCGGCCCCGCCCCCCGCCCCCCCCGCCCCCGCCGCCGCCCCCCCGCCCCCCCGCCCCCCCCCCCCGCCCCCCCCCGCCCCCCCCCCCCCCCCCCCCCCCCCCCCCCCCCCCCGCCCCCCCCCCGGCCCCCCCCCCCGGGGCCCCCCCCCCGGGGGCGCCCCCCCCCCCCCCCCCCCCCCCCCCCCCCACGCCGGTGCGTCGGTGGCGGCCCTGGCGACCTTACCGCTCCCGGTCAGCCCGGAGATCGGCACGGGGGAGCGGTACCGGTGGATGGCCGAGCGCTTCGGGCTGACCGCCCAGGAGCAGCTGACCTGCGGCTGCCACGTCCATGTCTCGGTGGCCTCGGAAGAGGAGGGCGTCGCCGTGCTCGACCGGATGCGCTGCTGGCTGCCCGTCCTGCTCGCCCTGAGCGCCAATTCCCCGTTCTGGCAGGGGCAGGACAGCCGGTACAGCAGCTACCGCAGCCAGGTGTGGGGACGGTGGCCGTCGGCCGGCCCGGTGGACGTCCACGGCTCCGCCGAGGCGTACCACGCCCGGGTGCGGTCCCTGGTCGGCACGGAAGTGCTCCGGGACGAAGGGATGATCTACTTCGATGCCCGCCTCTCGCACCGCTACCCCACCGTGGAGGTCAGGATCGCGGACGTCTGCCTGGACCCTGCCGACACCGTGCTGCTGGCCACCCTGGTACGGGGACTGGCGGAGACGGCCGCACGGGAGTGGCGGGCCGGTGAGCCGCCCCCGGAGGCCAGCACCTCCCTGCTGCGCGCGGCCTCCTGGCAGGCGGGCCGCTCGGGCGTGGAGGAACGGCTCCTCCACCCCCGCACCTGGCGTCCGGAGCCCGCCCCCGATGTCCTGCGGGCGCTGCTGCACCATGTGCGGGACGCCCTGGAGAACAGCGGTGACCTGGCGGCCGTGGAGAAGGCCCTGGCCACCGTGGTCCGGCGCGGGAACGGGGCACGGATCCAGCGCGAGACGCTCGCGCGGACCGGGAGCCTGCGCGACACCGTCGCCGAATGCGTCCGGATAACGGCCGGCTGAGCCACCGGCCGGCATCCGGCGGCCGACCGAGCCCCGGAGCGGTGTCCGATGGCCGGCCGAGCCCCCGAACGGCATCCGATGAACGACACCTCAGGAACGGAGCAGTCCATGTCCACCAAGTCCACCAACGCCCTCGACGACCGCCGGATCCTGGCCATCGTCACCAACTACGGCGTCGAGCAGGACGAACTCGTCGTCCCCGTGAAGCACCTCCGCGACCACGGGGCACAGGTCAGCGTGGCGGCGGTCTCCGCCGACCCGATCCGCACCCTCGTCGGCGACCGGGATCCCGGCGAGACCGTGCGCCCCGACCTCACGCTCGCCGACGTCGACCCCGCCGCGTACGACCTCCTCCTGGTCCCGGGCGGCACGCTGAACGCCGACTCGCTCCGCCTGGAGGACGCCACCACCCGGATCGTCAGCTCGTTCGCCGCCTCCGGCCGGCCGGTGGCCGCCATCTGCCACGGGCCGTGGGCGCTGGTCGAGGGCGGCTACGTCGAGGGCAAGACGTTGACCTCGTACGCGTCGCTGCGCACCGACATCACCAACGCGGGCGGCACCTGGGTCGACAAGCCGGTGGTCCGCGACGACGCCTCCGGCTGGTCGCTCATCACCTCCCGTAACCCCGGAGACCTGGAGGACTTCCTCGGCGAGATCGACGCGGTGCTCGCCGAGAGCTGAGCCGGCCGCCACGGGGCGTCCCGCCGGGCGCCCCGGCAGGTGAACGCGGGCCATAGGGCCAGGCCGCACTTACCCGCCCGGGGGTGCTCGGGGTATCAGGAATGATGCTGCCGGCCAGAGATCCTGCGTGCGGGCCGGCCCGAGGAGGGCCCATGCCCCCCCCGACCGCCACCACGGCCGACGCGGACGTCACCGAAGCCCCTCCGGAGGACCCGACCGTTCACATTCTGTGGATCAACGCGGGGCTGAGCTGCGACGGATACTCGGTCTCCCTCGCCGCGGCCACCCAGCCGAGCATCGAGGAACTCGCGCTCGGCGCCCTGCCCTGCACCGCCATCGCACCCCCTGGCGAACGCGGGCTCCGGGCCTGCGGCCCCCTGATCGCCGACCCGCGACCGGTCCTCGCTGCCGCCGCGGCGGACGCCCGGGTGGGTGCCCGGCCACAGCAGCGGCCCGCCGCTTCCACCGCGCGGTGACCGTCCTCGTACGGGAGTTGCGCGCGGGGCCCGGCAGCGCCGCCCGGTGCCGCCCGGTGGTCAGTCCAGCATCTGCGTCAGCTCGCTGCGCGTGGCGGTGTGCACGACCCTGCACCGTGCCCCGTTGACGAGCGGCAGGTACGGCGGCACATGGCCGCACTCGACGTCGGCGACGATCGGCACGTCCAGCGGCCCGAGCGCTTCGATCACGGCCTCGTGCTGGGTGAGCGAAGCGGTGTCCGGGGCCGAGGTCCGGCCGACGAGCACGGCTTCGGCCGCCTCGAAGAATCCGGCCATCCGCATCCCGTGGAGATTGCGGCAGATGGTGAACGCGTCATGGCCGCCGGCCTCCACGTACACGAGAAGCCCCTCCGGGGCGTGCGCCCGTGCGAAGGCGGAGGTGTCGAGGTACGGCGTCCCGGTGAGGTTGCACAGCATCTCGACGCAGCCCCCGATCAGCCGCCCCTCGACGTCCACATCGCCGCCGCCGTCCAGCCGGGTCCACCGCCCCGGGGTGTCGAGCGTGAACGTGCGGGCGTCCGGATGCTCCGCGTAGTCGTCCCGGCCCGAGACCCGGTGCCGCTCCGGCGGTACCTGGGCGAACCGGTGGCCCGCCGGCGCGGCGACGATGTCGAGCCACGACACCAGCCCCTCCGGCACTCGGTAGGGGGTGTCCATGAGGTTGTTCCCGTGGACGGTCGCCACCCCGGTGAGCAGGGTCAGCGGCGTCATCACGGTCGACATGTCGGAGTAGCCGACCACCCAGGTCGGCTCGGCCGCCCGCACCGCCTCCCAGTCGATCAGCGGCAGCAGATCGAGCGCCGTCTCCCCGCCCCACGGCGGCACCACGGCCCTGATGCCGGGGTCCGTCAGCATCGCCGTCAGCTCGGCCGCCCGCTCGACCGCGGGTGCGCTGACGTGCCCGGAGCCGTCCATGCACCGGCCGACGACGACCTCGTACCCCCGCGCCTCCACATCGCGCACCGCCACCGCGAGCCGCTCGCCCAGTTCCTCGGGCACCCCGCTCGACGGGGACGTGAGGCCGACGCGGTCACCGGGGCGCAGGGGGCGCGGATATCGAACGGGCATGCGCCGGATTCTGGCACAGCGCCCGGCCTGGTGACCGATGCCGTCTCGAACCGGTGAGCGCGGAAGGTTAGGCTGACCTAAGTCATTCGGTTCTCTCGTCCCCGCGGGCGAGGCGCTCAGGCCGACCACGCGTACGAAGGGGCAGTGTCCATGACGATCCATCGAGCCGTCGTCGCCCGAGTGCAGCCGCTCACCCCGAGCATGACCCGCGTCACCCTCCACGGAGAGGGTCTTGCGGGCTTCCGCACCACCGGGGTCGGCGACGAGTACGTGCGGATCTTCCTCCCGCACGGCCCGGACCGCACCGACGTCTCCCTGCCCCGGACCACCGAGCAGGGCGGCTGGGAGACCCCCGATGGACAGCCCGTCGCGCCGATGCGCACGTACACGATCCGTGCCGTCCGTCCGGAGGCGGGCGAGATCGACATCGACTTCGTGCTGCACGAGGGGGGTGTGGCGTCCGGCTGGGCCGCCGAGGCGCGACCCGGCGACGTCGTGGGCGTCAACGACCCCACCGGCCTCTACACCCCCCCGGCCGATCTCTCCTGGCAGGTCCTGGTCGCCGACCAGACCGGTCTGCCGGCCGCCGCCCGGCTGCTGGAGAACACTCCCGGGCATGTCCGGACCCGGGTTGTCCTGGAAGCGCCCGACCCCTCGGCCGTGCTGTCGCTGCACGAAGCGGCCGACTCCAAGGTGACCTGGGCCTACGGCGGCAACGGCCACGGACCGAGCCGCCTGGCCGACCTGGTCGCCGCCGCCGTGCCGCCCGGCACGGACCTCGCGGGCGGGTACGTCTGGGTGGCTGGGGAGACCAACGCCCTGCGTGCCGTGCGCCGTTACCTCCGGCGTGAGCTGGGGCTCCCGGCCGAGCGCTTCAAGGTCGTCGGCTACTGGATACCGAACTCCGACACCTGGTCCGAGCGGTACGAGGCGCTGCCCGACGCCGTCCGGGCCGAGCTGGAGGCCCTCTGGGACAACCCTGTGGCGGGCGGCGAGACCGAGGACCTCACCATCCGCTACGAGGCCCGCCTCAGCGACCTCGGGCTCTGACCGGCCAGGCCCCACCGATGGGGCAGTGAAATCCCCAGGCGTGCAGGTGAGTTGTGAAATCCGGTGGGGTGATCACGTAGGGATGGGTAGGGTCGCTTCGCCAAGTAGAGGCAGCCTTACCTGAAGTTGTGGAGGAAGCGGTGACCAATCCGTTCGATGACGAGGACGGCACCTACCTGGTGCTCGTCAACGACGAGGGGCAGCACTCCTTGTGGCCGGCGTTCGCCGAGGTGCCTTCCGGATGGACCGTGGCGCACCCGGAGAGCACCCGTCAGGCCTGCCTGGACTATGTCGAACAGAACTGGACCGACCTGCGGCCCAAGAGCCTGATCGAGAGCACGGCTGCCGACTCCGCCTGAGAGCCGGTATCGGACGCGCCCTCTGTCCGATGGCCCCCCCCCCCCGGGCGCGGGGCCCTCGGTGTGCTCGCCACACCGTGACCGCACACCCCCTAGGCTGCGATCCTGCACCGGCCCCGACGGATTCAGGAGCGCACCCCCGCATGAACCACCCCGTCCGCGACGTCCCCTTTCCCTTCCCCGAGGCGCTGAGTACCGACGCGTCCCCCGCGCCGCACCCCCTGCTCGCCCCGGTGACCGGATTCCTCGGCACCTGGCGGGGCACGGGGAGCGGCGGGTATCCGACGCTGGAGGCGGACTTCACGTACGCGCAGGAGGTCACGTTCAGCCACGACGGGCGGCCCTTCCTCGCGTACGAGGCCCGGGCCTGGCTGCTCGACGCGGACGGGAACCCCCTGCGGCCGTCCGCCCGGGAGACCGGCTGGTGGCGGCTGCAGCCGGACGGCCGGATGGAAGCCCTGATCACCCAGCCCACCGGCATCGCGGAGATCCTCTCCGGCCACGCCCGCGACGGCGCCGTCGACCTCGCCACCGAACAGGTCTCCCTCGCCCCCACCGCCAAGCAGGTCGACGCCACCCGCCGCCGCTACACCCTGACGGAGCCGGACACGCTCGCCTTCGTCCACGACCTCGCCGCGGTCGGCCGGCCGCTCCAGCACCACCTGTCGGCCGACCTCCGCCGGACAGCGCCTGGTCAGGGGAGTTAGTTGCCGGAGCGTGACCGAAACGGCGGAATGGCGGCCGGGCCACGGGGCAGGTGGACGGGAAGCCAGGAGAACAGGAGCACCCTCCCGATGTCCCTTCCCTCGTACCCGGATTCCCCGTACTCGGCGCCGCCCGTATCCGACCACGACTCCTACGGCGGCCAGCAGCCCGCCCGGACGAACGGCTTCGCCGTCGCCGCCCTGGTGCTCGGTCTCCTCGCCTGCCTGTTCTTCTGGACCGTCGTCGGCGGACTGCTCCTGGGCCTGCTCGCCGTCGTCTTCGGCATCATCGCCGCGCTCCGCACCCGCCAGGGCCGCGCACCGCGTCGCGTGATGGCCATAGTCGGTGCCGTGTTCGGTGCCCTCGGGCTCATCGGGTCGGCGATCGTCCTCGTGGTGGCCGTCTCCGTGTTCGACTCCCAGGAGTTCAAGGACTTCGAGAGCTGTGTGGACCGGGCCAACGGGCAGGCCGCCGAGGACCGGTGCACGGAGGACTTCATCGACGAACTGAGCAACTGACGGATCCCGCAGGAACCGCCGCCCCGCGGGGCAGCGGCGTACGCTCGGCCCATGGTGCATGTACTGGGCAGCAGGATCCTGCTGCACCCCACCGACCCCGAGCGTTCCCGCGTCTTCTACGGCGAGGCCCTGGGCCTCGCCGTCTACCGTGAATTCGGTACGGGCCCCGAGCGCGGAACGGTCTACTTCCTCGGCGGCGGATTCCTGGAGGTCTCCGGCCGGGGCGAGGAGCCGCCCTCCTCGGCCGTACAGATCTGGCTCCAGGTCGACGACGCCGAGGCAGCCCACGAGGAACTGCGGGCCAAGGACGTCACCGTCCTGCGACCCCCGAAACGCGAGCCCTGGGGGCTCGTCGAGATGTGGATCGAGGACCCCGACGGTGTGCGGATCGCCGTCGTCGAGGTGCCGGACGACCACCCCCTGCGCTACCGGCCCTGACCGGCGGTCTCCGCACATCAGTCCACCCCCGCCCGGCACCGCACCGCCGGTTGCACGCGCAGCGGGTGTTTGCCACGGTGTGGTTGGGTAGGCGGCCCGGTGATCACCGGGTGACCTCACCCGCCTGACCGTCCGCACCAAGGCACCGAGCAGATAAGGAGGGTTCGATGTCCTCGAAGCGACGTCGCAAGAAGAAGGCCCGCCGCAAGAACGGCGCGAACCACGGCAAGCGTCCGCAGAGCTGAAAGGCCGGGACGCGGGGGGCGGCGCGCGCCCGGCCCGGCGGGAGAGCGGCGGCCGCGCCGCGGACGGGGGGGGGGTGGGCTCGCCGGGGCGCGCCTGGGCCAGCAGCAGCGCC
>NZ_JAFEUF010000030.1:28383-45546 GCF_016901035.1 Streptomyces durocortorensis | reverse complement strand
CGCCCGCCGCGCCCCCCGCCCAGCCAGGACAGGCCGCTCAGCCCGTCGCGGGCGACGCCACCGGCTGGTCGATGGACGAGCGCCTCTACAACCAGATCTGGGGCATGTTCGAGGACCTGGCCCGCGCCGTCGCCGCCTACCGCAGCGCCGTGGACTTCGCCGAGTCCCGGATGGACCAGGAGCTCGACCGGGCGCTGTCCGACCCGCGCAACCGGATCGGCGGGGCGGGCGACCGCGCCCGCGAGGCGGCCCGCGCCAAGCGCGACGAGCTGGCCTCCAGGGCCCGGGAGGCGCTCGACCGCGATCTGGCCCAGCTGGCCGCCGAGGCGGCCGTCGTCGAGCCCGCGCTTCCGGCCGCGTACGCGGGCTGGGGCAACCCCGTCTGGCACGCCCACCGGGTTCCCATGGAGATACCGATGGCCCTGCGCATCGGCGATCTCCATCTCCCCGAGCGCACCGACCTGCGCATCCCGCTGCTCGTCCGACTGCCGCTGGAGCGCGGGATCTGGGTGGACAGCGGGCGGACCGCGTCCGAGGCGGCCGCGTCGATGGACACGGACCGGCTGCGCCGGGCGGCCATGGAGACCGCGGTCGCGCACGCGGCGCGGCTGCTCGCGGTGTATCCGCCCGGGGAGTTCGCGGTGCACGTCATCGACCCGGCGGGTTCGGCGGCCGGTCCGCTCGCGCCGCTGGTCGAGGCGGGCGTCCTCGCCGGACCGCCCGCCGCCGGACCCGGGGGAGTGGCCTCGGTCCTCGCCCACCTCACCCGGCGGGTGGACCTGGTGCAGATGGCGGTCCGGGCCGGGGCGGCCGACTCGCTCCCGTCCGACCTGGACACCGGCGAACAGCTCCTGGTGGTCAACGACTTCCCGCACGGCTTCGACGACCGGGCCGTCACCCAGCTCCGCTACCTCGCCGACGAGGGCCCCGCGGTCGGGGTGCACCTCCTGATGGTCGCGGACCGGGAGGAGGCCAGCGCGTACGGGCCGGTGCTCGATCCGCTGTGGCGTTCGCTGCTGCGGATCACCCCGGTCGCCGACAGCCACCTCGCCGATCCGTGGGTCGGGCACGCCTGGACGTACGAGCCCTTGACGATTCCGCCGGGCAGCCGCGTCCTGGAGCAGGTGCTCGCGGCGGTCGCAGCGGCCCGCAGAGCTGCCGACCGTTGACGAGGCAGCAGCCTCCGACCTGCAATTTTGACGACTTCTTTACCCTTTTCTTTACCTACCCTTGGTGGTGCCTGTACTGTTCGGGGAACGGAGGGGAGTACTCCTTACGCGACGTGCCCGTCAATACGGACCGCAATCGGTCCCGGGGCGTCGGTCCAGGCGCGCACCACGTGCAGGGATGGAAGAGACCTCCGGCAGCGACGACGCTGATTCAGTAGCCGTAGCGAACTGCCGGAGGCGCAGTGGACGTTTCATGGACCGTTTGGGCCCTGACCATCTTTGGTCTGTCAGCCCTGATCGCTGTCGACTTCTTCATCGGGCGCAAGCCCCATGACGTGTCGACCAAGGAAGCCGGGATCTGGACGATCGTCTGGATCGCCCTGGCCATCCTCTTCGGACTCGGCCTCATGGTCGTCGGTGAGAGCCAGGCCTCCGGCGAGTTCTTCGCAGGATTCATCACCGAGAAGTCGCTGAGCGTCGACAACCTCTTCGTCTTCGTCCTGATCATGGCGAAGTTCTCGGTGCCCTCGCACCTCCAGCAGCGTGTGCTGCTCATCGGTGTGCTCATCGCCCTGGTGCTCCGGGCGATCTTCATCGCCGCCGGCGCCGCCGTGATCGCGAACTTCTCGTGGGTGTTCTACATCTTCGGCGCGTTCCTGATCTACACCGCCTGGAAGCTCATTCAGGAGGCCCGGGCCGGCGAGGAGGAAGAGGAGTTCGAGGAGAACCGCCTCCTCAAGAAGATCGAGCAGCGCTTCGGCGTCGACGACAAGTACCACGGCACGAAGCTCTTCATCCAGAAGAACGGCAAGCGCATCATGACCCCGCTGATGGTGGTCATGCTCGCCATCGGTATGACCGACGTGCTGTTCGCGCTGGACTCGATCCCGGCGATCTTCGGCCTGACCCAGGACCCGTACATCGTCTTCACGGCCAACGCGTTCGCACTGATGGGTCTGCGGCAGCTGTACTTCCTCATCGGCGGTCTGCTGAAGAAGCTGGTCCACCTCAGCTACGGCCTGTCGGTGATCCTCGGCTTCATCGGCGTCAAGCTGGTGCTGCACGCCCTGCACGAGAACGGCGTGCACACGCCCGAGATCTCCATCCCGTTCTCGCTCTCCGTCATCTGCGGCGTCCTGGTGATCACCACGATCACCAGCCTCATCGCCAGCAAGAAGCAGGCGGCGGCCGAGGCGGAGGGGGCCGCGAAGGCGGAGGAGGCCGCGAAGGCCGAGACCGCCGGCCCGGCCGACGAGGAGAGCAAGACTCTCAGCTGACCCGGGGCCGCCCCGGGCGGCACAGGGACACACCGGCAGCGGCCGGGGTGGAAACGGCGAACGCCGTCCACCCCGGCCGCTTTCGCGTCATCCGGGAGCCGCGCGGGCTACCAGCCGCGGGCGCGCCACTCGGGCAGCTGGGGCCGCTCGGCGCCCAGCGTCGTGTCGTGCCCGTGGCCCGGGTAGACCCACGTCTCGTCGGGCAGCCGGTCGAACAGCTTCGTCTCGACGTCGTTCAGCAGGCTCGTGAACGCCTCGGGGTCCTGGTGCGTGTTCCCGACCCCGCCGGGGAAGAGGCAGTCCCCGGTGAACAGATGCGGGGCGCCGTGCGGGTCGTCGTAGACCAGGGCGATGGAGCCCGGGGTGTGGCCGGTCAGATGGCGGGCGGTCAGCTCGACCCTGCCCACCGTGATCGTGTCGCCGTCCTCGACCAGGACATCGGTCGGCACCGGGATGCCCTCGGCGTCGTAGCGGCCCGCGTACGTCCGGGCACCGGTCGCCCCGACCACCTGGGGCAGCGCCTGCCAGTGGTCACCGTGCTGGTGCGTGGTGACGACGGAGGCGATGCCGTCGTCGCCGATCAGCGCGAGCAGGGTCTCCGGCTCGGCGGCCGCGTCGATCAGCAGCTGCTCGCCGGTGGCCCGGCAGCGCAGCAGATAGGCGTTGTTGTTCATCGCGCCGACGGCGACCTTGGAGATCATCAGATCCGTCAGTTCGTGCACGCTCGCCGGTCCGCCGACCTTCACCGCTCCGCTGTACGTCATGCGGCTCAGCCTATAGCGGGGGCAGCGCGGGCAGGGGGCCTCCGGCCACGGTCAGGGCGGAGCCGTCACGGCGGCCGGCGAGCCAGCCCATCAGCTCGGCCGCCGACCCCTGCACGGTCACCAGGGCGCTCGGCGGGCCGCCGCCGGTGCTCCACGTGCGGCCGTCCTCGTCGGTCAGCGCCGTGGCCGCCACATCGGGGTGGCCGGTGAAGCGCTCGGCGAGGAAGGCGATCTCCCGCTCCACGAACGCGGCGGGCAGGTTCTCCAGCTCGTAGCCGATGCCGAGATCGACGTGGTGCACGTCCACCTCGATCCAGCGACGGAAGGGGATCCGGGCCGCCGAGTCTGTCACCCCGTTGCGCAGGGTGACGGTACGGGTCCAGTCGGCCGGTTCCGCGGCGATCGCGAAGAGGCGGTCCGCGCTCTCCCGGAAGTCGGCCAGCTGCTCGGCCAGGGGGCGGGGGGCGCCGGCGGCGATGTCGGCGTCGCGGGTTTCGCTGCTCGCGTACATCGGGAGGCCCCGGAGAACATTTCCGAGCGCGTCGGCGTTACGTGACAGGTGGGTCAGGACATGGCCCCGATTCCAACCGGGCAACCGTGACGGCTCGGCGACAGCGGCGTTGTCCAGTTCGCCGACCGCGTCGAGCAGCCGTCCGGTCGCTTCGCGTACAGCTCCCAGGTCGTGCGCATGATCAATCATGCGGCCGAGCCTAGCCTCGCCACTCATTCGGGTGAAGGAGGTCAAGGGCGGCCATGAATCGAATGTGCGTGCTATACGCTCGGAATCGAAAGCTTCGTACACCGCTGTGGCGCCCCCCATACCCTGGGAGAGGGGCTCAGTTCCCCCGCTTCTCTCTAGAAAGGTGCGGACCGGCGTGGCCGACCGTCTCATCGTCCGTGGCGCGCGCGAGCACAACCTGAAGAACGTCTCGCTCGACCTGCCCCGTGACTCCCTCATCGTCTTCACCGGGCTCTCCGGGTCGGGCAAGTCGTCGCTCGCGTTCGACACGATCTTCGCCGAGGGGCAGCGCCGCTACGTCGAGTCCCTCTCCTCGTACGCCCGGCAGTTCCTCGGCCAGATGGACAAGCCGGACGTGGACTTCATCGAAGGTCTGTCCCCGGCCGTCTCCATCGACCAGAAGTCGACCTCGCGCAACCCGCGCTCGACGGTCGGCACCATCACCGAGGTCTACGACTACCTCCGGCTGCTCTTCGCCCGGATCGGCAAGCCGCACTGCCCGGAGTGCCACCGCCCCATCTCCCGCCAGTCGCCGCAGGCCATCGTCGACAAGGTCCTCGGACTGCCCGAGGGCAGCCGCTTCCAGGTCCTCTCGCCGCTGGTGCGCGAGCGCAAGGGCGAGTTCGTCGACCTCTTCGCCGACCTCCAGACCAAGGGCTACAGCCGCGCCCGGGTCGACGGCGAGACCATCCAGCTCGCCGAGCCGCCCACGCTTAAGAAGCAGGAGAAGCACACCATCGAGGTGGTCGTCGACCGCCTCACCGTCAAGGACAGCGCCAAGCGCCGGCTGACCGACTCGGTCGAGACCGCGCTCGGCCTCTCCGGCGGCATGGTCGTGCTCGACTTCGTCGACCTCCCCGAGGACGATCCCGAGCGCGAGCGGATGTATTCGGAGCACCTCTACTGCCCGTACGACGACCTCTCCTTCGAGGAGCTTGAGCCGCGTTCCTTCTCGTTCAACTCGCCCTTCGGCGCCTGCCCCGACTGCACCGGCATCGGCACCCGCATGGAGGTCGACCCGGAGCTGATCGTCCCGGACGAGGAGAAGTCGCTCGACGAGGGCGCCATCCACCCCTGGTCCCACGGCCACACCAAGGAGTATTTCGGCCGCCTGATCGGCGCGCTCTCCGAGGCCCTCGGCTTCCGTACGGACATCCCCTGGGCAGGGCTGCCGCAGCGGGCCAAGAAGGCCCTGCTCTTCGGCCACAAGATCCAGACCGAGGTCCGCTACCGCAACCGGTACGGGCGCGAGCGCGCCTACACCACCCCCGCCTTCGAGGGCGCGGTCCAGTTCGTCAAGCGGCGGCACACCGAGGCCGAGAGCGACTCCAGCCGCGAGCGCTTCGAGGGCTACATGCGCGAGGTGCCCTGCCCCACCTGTGAGGGCTCCCGGCTCAAGCCGATTGTCCTCGCGGTGACGGTGATGGAGAGGTCCATCGCCGAGGTCTCCGCGATGTCCATCAGCGAGTGCGCCGAGTTCCTCGGCCGCCTCAAGCTGAACGCCCGCGACAAGAAGATCGCCGAGCGGGTCCTCAAGGAGGTCAACGAACGGCTGAAGTTCCTGGTGGACGTCGGCCTGGACTACCTCTCGCTGAATCGCGCGGCCGGCACCCTGTCCGGCGGCGAGGCCCAGCGCATCCGGCTGGCCACCCAGATCGGCTCCGGCCTGGTCGGCGTGCTGTACGTCCTGGACGAGCCGTCCATCGGCCTGCACCAACGCGACAACCACCGCCTGATCGAGACCCTGGTCCGGCTCCGCGACATGGGCAACACGCTCATCGTCGTCGAGCACGACGAGGACACCATCAAGGTCGCCGACTGGGTCGTCGACATCGGCCCCGGTGCCGGTGAGCACGGCGGCAAGGTCGTCCACTCCGGCTCGCTCAAGGAGCTGCTGGGCAACAAGGCCTCGATCACCGGCCAGTATCTGTCCGGCAAGCGGTCCATCCCGACCCCGGACATCCGCCGCCCGGTCGACCCGGCCCGCAGCCTCACGGTGCACGGCGCCCGGGAGAACAACCTCCAGGACATCGACGTCTCCTTCCCGCTCGGCGTCCTCACCGCCGTCACGGGCGTCTCCGGGTCCGGGAAGTCGACCCTGGTCAACGACATCCTCTACACCCACCTGGCGCGCGAGCTGAACGGCGCCAAGTCGGTCCCCGGCCGTCACACCCGGGTCGACGGCGACGACCTCGTCGACAAGGTGGTCCACGTCGACCAGTCGCCGATCGGCCGGACCCCCCGGTCCAACCCGGCGACGTACACCGGAGTCTTCGACCACGTCCGCAGGCTGTTCGCCGAGACGATGGAGGCGAAGGTGCGCGGCTATCTGCCGGGCCGCTTCTCCTTCAACGTCAAGGGCGGCCGCTGCGAGAACTGCTCCGGCGACGGCACGATCAAGATCGAGATGAACTTCCTGCCCGACGTGTACGTCCCGTGCGAGGTCTGCCACGGAGCGCGCTACAACCGGGAGACCCTGGAGGTCCACTACAAGGGCAAGTCCATCGCCGAGGTGCTGGACATGCCGATCGAGGAGGGCCTGGACTTCTTCGAGGCCGTCCCGGCGATCGCCCGCCACCTCCGCACGCTCAACGACGTCGGCCTCGGCTACGTCCGGCTCGGCCAGTCCGCGCCGACCCTCTCCGGCGGTGAGGCGCAGCGCGTCAAGCTGGCGAGCGAGCTCCAGAAGCGCTCCACCGGCCGCACGGTCTACGTCCTGGACGAGCCGACCACCGGTCTGCACTTCGAGGACATCAGCAAGCTGATCACGGTGCTCTCGGGCCTGGTGGACAAGGGCAACTCGGTGATCGTCATCGAGCACAACCTCGATGTCATCAAGACCGCCGACTGGGTGGTCGACATGGGCCCCGAGGGTGGCAACGGCGGCGGACTGGTCGTCGCCGAGGGAACGCCGGAGCAGGTCGCCTCGGTGCCCGCCAGCCACACCGGGAAGTTCCTCCAGGGCATCCTGGACGCGGACCGGATCGCCGAGGCCGCGGTGCCCTCGGGCGGAACCCCCCGCAAGACGGCTGCCCGCAAGACCACCCCGGCGAAGAAGGCGGCGGCCGCCAAGAAGACGGCAGCCACGGCCAAGAAGGCCACGGCCACCAAGGCGAAGGCCACCGGCACGGCCACCGCCACCAAGGCCGCTGCCGCCAAGAAGACGGCCCGGGCCCGCAAGGCCTGAGCCCTCGGCGCACCGATGGCGGCGGCCCTCGCAGGACGACGGGGGCCGCCGCCATCGGCGTGGGCGGCCCGCCCGCAAGGCTCCCGTTCCTCACCGGTATCGTCGGTTCTGTCACCGGCACGCGGTCGCCGTCGTCGCTCCGCGTCCGTCCGGCGACCCCGATCGCGGTGATCCACCGCGATGCGCCTCGAACGACACCCCGTGGAGTCCGCATGCCCGGCCTGCCCGCCGCCCGCCGTACCGTGCTGAAGGGCGCCGCGCTCGCCGGTGCCGCCGGGCTGGGAGCGGCCGCCTGCTCCACCGAGTCCAAGCTCGGGCATGCCAAGAACCCCACGCCGACCGCCCCCGTTCCCCTCGGCGCGGCCTCCGAGGTGCCGGTCGGCGGCGCCAAGCTCTACCGGGAAGCGCGCCTCGTCGTGAGCTGCCCGGCCAAGGGCGAGTACAAGGCGTTCAGCGCCCAGTGCACCCACGGCGGCTGCGTCCTGACCAAGATCGAGGGCACCGAGGGCCACTGCCCCTGCCACGGCAGCCGCTTCGACACGACCACCGGCGAGGTCATCGAGGGCCCGGCCACCGTGCCGCTCCCCGCCGTCCCCCTCACCACCGAGGGCGGCAACCTCGTCGCGGGCCCCGACGCCTGAACCACGAGCGCCGCCTCGTCGGCTCACCGGCCACCGCTCACTCCCAGTCCCAGTCGATCCCGATCAGCCCCGGCGGTACGCCCTCCTCCACCAGGTGCACGGTCCGGTGCCGGCCGGTCAGCGTGAGATCCCCGCGGGCCCCGCGCGCCGCCCCCGCCGAGGCCTGGGCGAACCGGCGGCACCGCACCGGGAGCGCGGCCTCGTCGAAGCCGACCTGGAGCACGTACTGCCCGCCCCCGAAGGTGAAGCCGCGCACGTACTCGCCGCTCGCCCCGCCCGTACCGTCCTCGAAGCCGTAACCGAAGAGGTACGTCTCGCCGGACCGCAGCCGGGTGTCGAACAGCAGCTCCGCCACCAGCACCCCCGCGTCCCCGTCCCAGCGGACCCGGCCCGTCCGGCAGTTCTCCAGGGCCCGCACCGCGATCCGCGACGGGTCGCAGCCGGGGTCGCCCCGGTGCACGGCGAGATAGCGGTCCACGCCGTCCCGGTGCGCGCGCACCACATGCCGGGAGGTGCGGCCCGCCAGCTCGCGCCGCGCCCCGATCCGTACCCGCTCCTGATGCCCCACCGTGTGCAGCCCGCCGTCCACGGGTGACTCCATCGCCGCGAGGAGCCGCTCCACCGAGCCCGACGCCTCCATCAGCGACCGGTACGAACGTCCCGCCGGGCGGTCCCCCTCGCCCGGGGCGTCGCCGTCGCGCAGCAGCCGCAGCAGAGAGCCGTCCGGCAGGGCGAGGACCTCCTCCAGTGCGGCGACGGCCCGCAGCGACTCGGCCCGCCGGGGGCGGCGCACCCCCTGCTGCCAGTAACTGAGACTGGTCACCCCGAGTTTGACGCCCCGGTGCGCCAGATGGTGCTGCACCCGCTGGAGTGGCAGCCCGCGCACCGACAGGGCCGTGCGCAACGCCAGATGGAACGGTCCGGTCCGCAGCACCTGCGCCAGTTCGGTCTCGGTCTGCCGCATGAGCGGGCCTCCGGTGAACGTTCACGTGGGGAGTGGTGACACCGGCCCCGGGGGATGCGGGGGAGCAGGTGACCGGGGCGGGACCGTTCACACGGACGCCGTGTCGTTCACACCGTGATGTCACCTCGCATTGAAGCGTGTTGACCTGCTCCGGACAACGCCGGATGCTCTTCGTCAGCGTCCGGACGCGCTCCTCCGATCCCCACCCCCGTTTCGGGAGGAACGCCATGCGCAACCGAAAAGTCAGCCCCAAACGGTCCCTGAGGTCCGGAGGGCGCGGAAGGTTCCCGTTCACCGCCCTGCTGGCCGCCGCCCTCCTCGCCGTCCCCGCGGCCACCGCCACCGCGGTCCAGTCCCCGGCCACGACCGGCTCCACCGTCGCCGCCGCCCAGCGGCTCGACATCACCATGCAGGCGCAGCAGCAGAGCAACTGGTGCTGGGCGGCCGGCGGCAACACCATCGCCGCCTGGTTCGGCCGCAGCTACTCCCAGAACCAGTTCTGCAACGCCGCCTTCAACCGCAACCAGAACTCCCAGTGCCCCAACTCGCAGGCCACCCTGGGCAATGTCCAGACCGGCCTGTCCTGGGCCGGGGTCAGGCCCGGAAGTTACGTCACCGGCTGGCTGCGCTATCCGACCGTGCAGGCCGAGATATCCGCCCAGCGCCCGATCGAGACCCGGATCCAGTGGTCGTCCGGCGGCGGCCACATGCATGTCATCTACGGGTACGACGACGCCAACAGCTGGGTCTACTGGGGCGACCCCTGGCCCTCCAGCGACCGCTACAACTGGGCCTCGCACGCCTGGTACGTGAACAACAACGAGTTCTCCTGGACCCACTCGCTCTACCGGATCGGGGCGTGAGGACATGAACTCCACCACCCGGCGCACAACCACCACGCGGAACGCGGCCACCACGCGGCGCATCGCCGTCGCCACCGCGCTCACCGCCACCGCCCTGTTCACCGCCGCCGCCCCCGCCCCCGCCGCCGACGGCCGGGCGGCCCCGCCGAAGCTGACCGCGTCGACCATGGAAGCCGCCCACGAGGCCGCGACCGAGCCGGCGACCCTGGACACCCTGTCCCGGTTCTTCGCCCGGGAGGGCGCGGTGAGCCGGAAGGCGAGCGCACCGAGGATCGAGGGGAAGGCCGTCCCCGTACGCACGCTCTCGGCCGCCTTCGTCGCCGGAAAGCCCGGGGCCGCCCCGAGCACCCTGGACTACCTCGCCAGCACCGCCGTCTCCTCCGACGGCCAGAAGGCCTCCCTGTGGACCGTCCCCGGGGCGGGCGGCAGCGGAGACTGGCAGGTGGTGAACATCGCCACCGGCGACGACGAGGCCCGTTACGTCGCCCAGGGGGCCCGCGCGCTCCCCGGCGGCACCGTCTTCCGCGAACCCCAGATCGACGCCTGGTACGTCCACGACGGCTCCCGGGTCCTCCCGCTCGACCAGGATGCGAAGACCGCCGTGGGCGCGAAGGGCACCACGCTGAACGCGTACCGGGCCCGGGCCCAGGAGGCGTACGGCGACAAGCTGCCCGGCTCCGGGTACGCCCGCTCCGGCAAGGCGGGCGGCTACGGCCCCGAGGCGGTCACCGGTCCGGTCTCCGGCCCGGCCGCCGGATCCGCGCCCGCCCCCGGTCCGGTGGCCCAGCAGGCCTCCCCGGACGGAGCCGGAATCCCCGCGCCGGCCGGCACGGCGACCGCCTCCCCGGACACGGCGCTGACCGCCGTCTCCACCACCGCCGGAGCCGGGGCGCTGCTCGCCCTGGTCCTGTGCGGGGCCGCCGCGCTGCGCCGCCGGAGCCGTACCGGGCGGTCCCCGGCCACGGGCGCCTGAGCGCGGGCTCCAGCGGCCACCGGCCCGCGCTCCGGGGTGCGGAACACCCCACGGCACTCCGGAGCGCGGCACCGCCCCCGGCAACACATGAGGACGACGCACTGTCACTGCCCGCAAGTAGGGTGTGAGACATGGCAGACCCCTCCAGCTACCGCCCCAAGCCGGGACAGATCCCCGACTCCCCGGGGGTCTACAAGTTCCGCGACGAGCACCGCCGGGTGATCTACGTCGGGAAGGCCAAGAACCTGCGCCAGCGCGTGGCCAACTACTTCCAGGACCTGGCCGGCCTCCATCCGCGTACGCGCACGATGGTCACCACCGCGGCCTCCGTCGAGTGGACGGTCGTCTCCACCGAGGTCGAGGCGCTCCAGCTGGAGTATTCCTGGATCAAGGAGTTCGACCCCCGGTTCAACGTCAAGTACCGGGACGACAAGAGCTATCCCTACCTCGCCGTCACGCTCAACGAGGAGTTCCCCCGCGTCCAGGTGATGCGCGGCGCCAAGAAGAAGGGCGTGCGCTACTTCGGTCCGTACGGCCACGCCTGGGCGATCCGCGAGACGGTCGACCTGATGCTCCGCGTATTCCCCGTCCGCACCTGCTCCGCCGGGGTCTTCAAGAACGCCGAGCGCACCGGCCGCCCCTGTCTGCTGGGCTACATCGGCAAGTGCTCCGCCCCCTGCGTCGGCCGGGTCACCCCCGAGGAACACCGCGATCTCGCCGAGGACTTCTGCGACTTCATGGCCGGGCGCACCGGCACCTACATCCGCCGCCTGGAGGAGGACATGACGCAGGCGGCCGAGGAGATGGAGTACGAGCGGGCCGCCCGCCTCCGCGACGACGCCGAGGCCCTCAAGCGGGCCATGGAGAAGAGCGCCGTCGTCCTCGCCGACGCCACCGACGCCGACCTGATCGCCGTCGCCGAGGACGAGCTGGAGGCCGCCCTCCAGATCTTCCACGTACGCGGCGGCCGGGTGCGCGGCCAGCGCGGCTGGGTCACCGACAAGGTCGAGGCGGTCGACACCTCCGGCCTCGTCGAACACGCCCTCCAGCAGCTGTACGGGGAGGAGCGCGGCGACGCCGTCCCCAAGGAGGTCCTGGTCCCCGCCCTGCCCGAGGACACCGAGGCGGTCTCCCAGTGGCTCGCCGAGCGCCGGGGATCCCAGGTCAGCCTGCGCATCCCGCAGCGCGGCGACAAGAAGGACCTCATGGCCACCGTGCAGCGCAACGCCCAGCAGGCGCTCGGGCTGCACAAGACCAAGCGCGCCTCCGACCTGACCACCCGCTCCCGCGCCCTGGAGGAGATCGCCGAGGCGCTGGGTCTCGACACCGCCCCGCTGCGCATCGAGTGCTACGACATCTCCCACCTCCAGGGCGACGACGTGGTGGCCTCCATGGTGGTCTTCGAGGACGGCCTCGCCCGCAAGAGCGAGTACCGCCGCTTCCAGATCAAGGGCTTCGAGGGCCAGGACGACGTCCGCTCGATGCACGAGGTGATCGGCCGCCGCTTCAAGCGCTACCTCCAGGACAAGGAGCGCACCGGGGAGTGGGAGGAGCAGCCCACGGACACCCCGGCAGGCGGCCCCGCCACCGGTCCCGGCTCCGGTCTGGGCCCCGGTCCCGCCGCCACCGGTCCCGTCCCCGCTCCGGAGCTCACCGCCGCCTCCCCGGCCGACGGGACCGAGCCCCGGGAGGACGACGGCCGTCCCAAGCGGTTCGCCTACCCGCCGCAGCTCGTCGTCGTCGACGGCGGGCAGCCCCAGGTGGCCGCCGCCAAGCGCGCCCTGGACGAGCTGGGCATCGACGACATCGCCGTCTGCGGCCTCGCCAAGCGCCTCGAAGAGGTCTGGCTCCCCGACGACGACGATCCCGTGGTCCTGCCCCGCTCCAGCGAGGGCCTCTACCTCCTCCAGCGCGTCCGGGACGAGGCCCACCGCTTCGCCATCACCTACCAGCGCGCCAAACGCGCCAAGCGCCTCCGCTCCAGCCCCCTCGACGACGTCTCCGGCCTCGGCGAGACCCGGAAGCAGGCACTGATCAAGCATTTCGGCTCGGTGAAGAAGCTCCGGCAGGCGACAATCGACGAGATCTGCGAGGTCCCCGGGATAGGGCGAAGGACGGCGGAATCGGTGGCCGCCGCCCTCGCCACGACCGCTCCCGCGGCGCCTGCCGTGAACACGGCCACAGGAGAGATCATTGAAGAGGACGACGGGGGCAGCTCATGACCGAGAACAGCCACACGACCGCACAGAACGCCGCAGAACGAGCAGACGGAGCAGCAGACGTGAGTACGAACACCCCGACCGAGACGGGTGACGCGGCCATCCCCGAACTGGTGATCATCTCCGGGATGTCGGGCGCCGGCCGCAGCACCGCCGCGAAGTGTCTGGAGGACCTCGGCTGGTTCGTCGTCGACAACCTCCCGCCCGCCCTGATCCCCACCATGGTCGAGCTCGGCGCCCGCTCCCAGGGCAACGTGGCCCGGATCGCCGTCGTCGTCGACGTGCGCGGCCGGCGCTTCTTCGACAACCTCCGCGAGTCCCTCGCCGACCTGGAGGCCAAGCACGTCACCCGGCGGATCGTCTTCCTGGAGTCCTCCGACGACGCCCTCGTGCGCCGCTTCGAGTCCGTCCGCCGCCCGCACCCCCTCCAGGGCGACGGCCGCATCGTCGACGGCATCGCGGCCGAGCGCGACCTGCTGCGCGAGCTGCGCGGCGACGCCGACCTGGTCATCGACACCTCCAGCCTCAACGTGCACGAGCTGCGGGCCAAGATGGACGCCCAGTTCGCGGGCGAATCGGAGCCGGAGCTGCGGGCCACGGTGATGTCCTTCGGCTACAAGTACGGCCTGCCCGTCGACGCCGACCTGGTCGTCGACTGCCGCTTCCTGCCCAACCCGCACTGGGTTCCCGAACTGCGCCCCTTCACCGGCGTCAACGAGGAGGTGTCCGACTACGTCTTCGACCAGCCGGGCGCCAAGGAGTTCCTCAACCAGTACACCGAGTTGCTCCAGCTGATCGCCGCGGGCTACCGCCGCGAGGGCAAGCGGTACGTGACCATCGCCGTGGGCTGCACCGGCGGCAAGCACCGCTCCGTCGCCATGTCCGAGAAGCTCTCCGCCCGCCTCGCCGCCGAAGGCGTCGAGACCGTCCTCGTGCACCGCGACATGGGGCGAGAGTGACCGGACGCAATCTGCGGATGCGGCGCCTGAGCCGCGCCACCTCGGCGCTCTCGGGCCGCAAGCGCGGTGCTCAGCCCAAGGTCGTCGCCCTCGGCGGCGGCATGGGTCTCTCGGCGTCCCTGACGGCGCTGCGCCGGATCACCGGCGATCTCACGGCCGTGGTCACCGTCGCCGACGACGGCGGCTCCAGCGGCCGGCTGCGCGAGGAGCTGGGCGTGCTCCCGCCCGGCGACCTGCGCAAGGCGCTCGCCGCGCTGTGCGGCGACGACGACTGGGGCCGCACCTGGTCCCGGGTCATCCAGCACCGCTTCGAGTCCAAGGGCGACCTCCACGAGCACGCGGTCGGCAATCTGCTGATCGTCGCCCTCTGGGAGCAGCTCGGCGACCACGTCCAGGCGCTCGACCTGGTCGGCAGGCTGCTCGGCGCGCACGGCCGCGTGCTGCCCATGTCGGCGGTCCCGCTGGAGCTCCAGGCGCTGGTCAAGGGCCACGACCCCGATCTGCCCGACGCGATCGTCACCGTGCGCGGCCAGGCCACGGTGGCGCTCACGCCCGGCGAGGTGCAGTCCGTGCACGTGGTCCCGCCCGACCCGCCGGCCGTCCCGGAAGCCGTGGAAGCGGTCCTGGACGCCGACTGGGTGGTCCTCGGCCCCGGCTCCTGGTTCTCCTCGGTGATCCCGCACCTGCTCGTGCCGGAACTGCTCGACGCCCTGGTCACCACGAAGGCCCGCAAGGTCCTCTCGCTGAACCTCGCCCCCCAGCCCGGTGAAACAGAAGGCTTCTCACCGCAGCGTCATTTGGAGGTTTTGGGGCGACACGCCCCTAAACTCGCCTTGGACGTGGTGCTGGCCGATGAGGCAGCCGTGCCCGACCGCGAGTCCCTCGCCGATGCCGCACAACGGCTCGGAGCCGCGGTCGAGCTGGCGCCGGTGGCATCGCCCGACGGCGTTCCGGTCCATGATCAGGAGCTGTTGGCCGCCGCGTACGACCGTATTTTTCGGATGCATGGAAGGATCGGCCCATGGCGATGACGCCAGCGGTGAAGAACGAAATCTCTCATCTTCCCGTCACCCGGACCTGCTGCAGGAAAGCAGAGGTCTCGGCGATTCTTCGGTTCGCGGGCGGGCTGCACCTGGTGAGCGGCCGGATTGTGATCGAGGCGGAGCTGGACACCGGCAACGCCGCCCGCCGCCTCAAGCGCGACATCCTGGAGATCTTCGGGCACAGCTCGGAGCTGATCGTGATGGCCCCCGGCGGACTGCGGCGCGGCTCGCGCTACGTCGTACGGGTGGTCGCGGGCGGCGACCAGCTGGCCCGCCAGACCGGTCTCGTCGACGGCCGCGGCCGGCCGATCCGCGGGCTGCCCCCGCAGGTGGTCTCGGGGGCCACCTGCGACGCCGAGGCGGCCTGGCGCGGCGCCTTCCTCGCCCACGGATCGCTCACCGAGCCCGGCCGCTCCTCCTCCCTGGAGGTCACCTGCCCGGGCCCCGAGGCGGCCCTCGCCCTGGTCGGAGCGGCCCGCCGGCTCTCCATCGCCGCGAAGGCCCGTGAGGTGCGCGGCGTGGACCGCGTGGTGGTCCGCGACGGCGACGCGATCGGCGCCCTGCTGACCCGCCTCGGCGCGCACGACGCGGTGCTCGCCTGGGAGGAGCGCCGGATGCGGCGCGAGGTCCGCGCCACGGCCAACCGGCTCGCCAACTTCGACGACGCGAACCTGCGCCGCTCAGCCCGCGCCGCGGTCGCCGCCGGGGCCCGGGTGGGGCGAGCGCTGGAGATCCTCGGCGAGGAGGTCCCCGAGCACCTCGCCGCCGCGGGCCGCCTGCGCATGGAGCACAAGCAGGCATCCCTGGAGGAGCTGGGCGCGCTCGCCGACCCGCCGCTGACCAAGGACGCGGTAGCCGGCCGGATCCGCCGACTGCTGGCGATGGCCGACAAGCGGGCCCAGGACCTGGGCATCCCGGGCACCGACGCGACCCTCAGCGAGGAGCTCGCCGACGGCTTGGTCGGCTGACGCGGCGCGTCAATACAGCTGGGGCATGTCCGGCGGATCAGGGCCGGACAGGACGGGGGACGTTGGTCCCGAAGGGCGAAACGGAGGCCCGTACTCCTACTGGCGAGTACGGGCCTCCGCCCCTATCCGGTGGCGCGGAGGGGCCCTCTCGATGTCACTCCCGGGGCCGGGGAGAGGTAGGGTCGGAAGCGGTCGGGGACATCCCTATACAACTCGCCGGCGTCGAAAACCGGCGTACCTAACGAGGAGATCGGTTCGTGACGATCCGCGTAGGCATCAACGGCTTCGGCCGCATCGGTCGCAACTACTTCCGCGCGCTGCTCGAGCAGGGTGCGGACATCGAGATCGTGGCTGTCAACGACCTGGGTGACACTGCGACCACCGCACACCTGCTGAAGTACGACACCATCCTGGGCCGCCTCAAGGCAGAGGTCAGCCACACCGCCGACACCATCACCGTCGATGGTCACACCATCAAGGTGCTCTCCGAGCGCAACCCGGCCGACATCCCCTGGGGTGAGCTGGGCGTCGACATCGTCATCGAGTCGACCGGCATCTTCACCAAGAAGGCCGACGCCGAGAAGCACATCGCGGGCGGCGCCAAGAAGGTCCTCATCTCGGCTCCGGCCAAGGACGAGGACATCACCATCGTGATGGGCGTCAACCAGGACCAGTACGACGCGGCCAACCACCACGTCATCTCCAACGCCTCCTGCACCACCAACTGTGTGGCGCCGATGGCCAAGGTTCTCGACGAGAACTTCGGCATCGTCAAGGGCCTGATGACGACGGTCCACGCGTACACCAACGACCAGCGGATCCTGGACTTCCCGCACTCGGACCTGCGCCGCGCCCGCGCCGCCGCCGAGAACATCATCCCGACCACCACCGGCGCCGCCAAGGCGACCGCCCTGGTCCTCCCGCAGCTCAAGGGCAAGCTCGACGGCATCGCGATGCGCGTCCCGGTACCGACCGGCTCCGCCACCGACCTCGTCGTCACCCTCCAGCGCGAGGTCACCAAGGACGAGGTCAACGCCGCGTTCAAGAAGGCCTCCGACGACGGCGCCCTCAAGGGCTTCCTGACGTACACCGAGGACCCGATCGTCTCCTCGGACATCGTCGGCGACCCGTCGTCCTGCACCTTCGACTCCTCCCTGACCATGGTCCAGGAGGGCAACTCGGTGAAGATCCTCGGCTGGTACGACAACGAGTGGGGCTACTCCAACCGCCTCGTCGACCTCACGGTCTTCGTCGGCGAGCAGCTCTGATCCTCGGGTCGGCAGGCACATCGATGTGAACTGAGGGGCGGGGCCGCCCCCCCCCCCCGCCCCGCGCGCGGCCGCCGCCGCGGCGGGGGGGGGGGGGGGGGGGGGTCGGCGCGCGGGCCCGGCGACCCG